>JAWLED010000018.1:7895-42821 GCA_041686235.1 Spirochaetia bacterium
ACGATCGACCGGCCGTACGCCCGATGGTCCACGCGGTCCAACCCTTCGATCGCCTCCTCGAGCGCGTCCTCTTTGGGAAAATGAATCACGACTCGACTATTCGCGCCGAGGAGTCCCGACGAGGCAATATCCGACAGCAATTGTGCCTTCTTTGGGTAGCGAAACGGCGGGTCGACGAACACGAGGTCGAAACCGGCCGGTTGCGGCGGGGCCCCGCGTTTGAGATAGCGCTCGGCGGGCGAGATAACGAGCTTCCACCGCTCTTGCTCCACAAACGAGAGGTTTTTCCGAATAACCGTGGATTTTCCCCTGTCTCGCTCGACGAGGACCGCATGGCGCGCCCCGCGCGAGAGAGCTTCGATGGCCATCGAGCCTGAGCCGCTGAAAAGGTCGAGAATCCGGCGCCCCTCGAGACTCCCCAACGCTGATACCAAGATGGAGAACACCGATTCGCGCATCCGATCCATTGCCGGCCGGATTTCCCCCGGGGGTACCGCTATTCGTCTGCCGGAATACTCACCGCCGGTTACTCGCATGCCGTCACCTCGCTTATCCAAGCTCTCGCGCCGTGAGATCTACGGCGCGCCTCATACCGTCGTGTGCTGCCGCCGAGAGGTGTGGGTCTCGCTCGAGAAGATCGAAGGCGTCCGCGCGCGCGGCATTCATGATCTCCATGTCGCGAGCGAGGTCGGCAACCCGAAAGCGCACGTACCCGGCCTGTTTTGTGCCGGTGAGCTCACCGGGCCCCCGAATCTTGAGATCCTCTTCGGCAATAGCAAATCCGTCGGCGTGCTCATGCAAAACCCGGAGCCGCTGCTTAGCCTCTTCGGTCAACGGTTCGGCGTAGACAAAAAAGGCGTAGGATTGATGCTTGCCGCGGCCGACTCGCCCGCGCAGCTGGTGCAGCGCTGCAAGACCAAAGCGCTCTGCATGCTCGACCACGAGGCATGTAGCGTTTGCCACGTCGACCCCGACCTCGACGACGCTCGTGGCCACGAGGATGTCCACCTCGCCGCGGGTAAAGCGAGCCATCCGTTGCGATTTTTCCTCTTCGCTGATTCTCGAATGGATGAGAGCCAACCGAAACTCAGGAAATACCTCGCCGGCGAGCCGCTCGTACATGCTCTCGGCATCCCTGAGAGAGAGCTTTTGTGATTCTTCCACGAGAGGATACACAAAATACGCCTGACGCCCCGCCGAGACTTCGCGACGCACCCTGTCGTAGACCTTGCGCTCGTTCTGTTGTTTTGCAAGGTGTGTGCGTACCGGCTTCCTCCCCGGGGGCATGGTGCGAATGATGGAGGTCTCCATATCGCCGAATACCGTTAAGGCAAGCGTGCGCGGGATCGGCGTTGCCGTCATGAGAAGTATGTCCGCGTCGTTTCCCTTGGCCGCAAGGGCCCGGCGCTGTTGCACCCCGAAGCGGTGTTGCTCGTCGATAATGACGAGTCTGAGATCGTGAAACGAGACCTGTTCGGTGAATACCGCGTGTGTACCCACCACGACATCCACCGTCCCGGCCGCGAGAGCTTCGAGCATGGGAGCTCGTGCTCGTGGCTTTACCGCCCCCGACAGTAAGGCGAGCCGTACGCCCAGCGGTTCGAGCAGGGCGGCGGCGTTTTGGGCATGTTGACGCGCGAGAAGCTCCGTGGGGGCAACGAACGCAACTTGATAGCCGAGCTCGACGTAGGGGAGGGCGGAGAGAAAGGCGACGAGGGTCTTGCCGGATCCCACGTCTCCCTGCAACAGTCGCGCCATAGGGCGCGCGGCTCCCAGGTCCTCAACGATCTCCTCGAGCACCGTCTTTTGATCGGCGGTAAGCGAGAAGGGAAGCTCACGCAACAGCCTGCCCTGCAATGTGCGGGGAAGTGCCTTCGGTGCGCGCTCTTCCGCGCGTCGGTCCACTACTCGCTTGGCGATAACGCTTTGAAACGCGAATAGCTCGTCGTAGGCTAACGTCTTCCGCGCCGCTTCGGCCTGCTCGATGCTGTCAGGATAATGGACGTTCGAGAGAGCTTCTCTTTTCGACAAGAGCGCGTGTCGACTGCGAAGGGCCGAGGGAATCTCGTCTTCTACGTGGCGGGCCTCGGCGAGGGCCGCACGTACGTAGTTTCTGACCTTTGCCTGCGCGAGTCCCTCGCTGAGCGCATATACCGGCAGAATCATCCCGAAGGCGCGGGGTGTTTCGCTGTAATGCTCGAATTCAAAGCTCGAGGCCTGAAGCTCGCCGTAGCGGTACTGGAATGCGCCGGTAAGATAGATTTTTGCGCCTACCGGGAGCTTTTGCGCGAGAAAGTTTCGTCCGAAACATACCAGCGCCGCAGTGTGCGAGCCGTCGCGCACGTAGACTTTGAGCGTGAGACGGGGACCTCCCCCGATGTAGTCGTGCGCTACCACCGTTGCTACGGTGTTCACCACGCCTCCGGCCAAGGCCTCGGAGAACGGCGCCGGATCCTTTCGGTTTTCGTAGCTTCTCGGCACGTGGAGCAACAGGTCTCGCACCGTGTGGACGTCGAGTCGGGCAAGTGCTTCAGCAGCGGCCGGCCCGACGCCGCGAAGGCGACGGACGGAGCCGGTCAACTCCGAAAGGAGCATTAGATCGGCAAGTTACCCAGAGCCCCAATGGCTATGCCGGCGAGATATCTGCCGAGAACGATGACAAGCAGAAGCGCACCGGCGAAGGCCATAAGCGCCTGTGGATACGTCAGGCTCTCACTGCGACCAATGCGCTCGAGCAATCGGAAGGTGAGTGGCTGCAAAATGCGATCGAGCGTTATCCAAAAGCGGCCCGTGCTGTTTGCGCCGAGAAAGATCCCCAGTACCCGGATGACCGTAAGAATGAGAAAGAGCGTGAGAAAAAAGAAAAACGCCGATGCGACCGCCGAAAGGGTAAACGCGAGTACCTTGCCGAGGGTAACCGTTCCGGCGTAGGCAATTTGGGTGGTGATATTGCTTACGATCGAAAGGGTGATAATGGCGGCTATCGGGGAGAAATCCATGTAGCCGATCTGAAGAAACCGTAGACCCCGGAATATATTGAGGTAGGGGTCGGTAATCCGCGAGAGAACATACATAGCGCGACCGTAGGATACCCCCTGCACCCACGTCATGACGATACGGACGAAGATAATGAGCATGTAAATGGAAATTGCGGTACTAATGACGCGCATAATGTCTTGTAGCATGTAATCCTCCGGGTTTGGCTATTGCTTCCACACTTCGAGTACGTGCTCGAGCGAACGAATCTCCTCGAGTGTCTTCTGCTTGGACGATACGGTCAACTGGGAAGACGCGCGGATGACGGATTCTCGTCCGTTCGAGCCCAGATGCACGTATACCTCGCTCGGTCCCGACCGTTCAAAGAGGAACGCGCGCAGTTTGTAGAGGTCCTCCTGTCGGTCGACGTTCTCGTCGAGGCGGATATGTACCTCCGAGGCATCTTTCTCTTCCAGGTTCTCCGGCGACCTCACTTCCTCCACCACGAACTGAATATTCCCGCGCCGCTCTTCGAATTTGCCGACGAGCCCGACCACGGCGTCCTCTGTGAGACGGTCTCGTCCGGCGGTGTAGGCATCCTCGAAAAATACGCATTCGATGGTGCCGTTGTAATCCTCGAGTTGGGCAAAGGCCATGTTTCCGCCCTTCCTCGTTTGGATAACGCGTACTCCCTTCAGCAGCCCGAGCACGTTGTAGTTGCGGTCGAAGCTTACCCGGTCGAGTCGCGAGAGATCCACGGTAACGGTCTCCGACCATCGGCTTCGATACTCGTCCATGGGATGGCCGGAGAAGTAGAAACCCAGATTCTCCCGTTCGAAGCGAAGGCGCTCTGCGTAGGGAATCTCCGGATATCGCTCCATTTGAGCATCGTCGAGTTGCTCCTCCGAGCCGTCAAACAGCGACGTCTGCCCGTATTTTTTTTGCTCATGCGCGCGGGCCGCACGCTCGACGAACGTTTCGAGGTTATTCAGCAGGGTGGCCCGCGTCTCGCCGAGGCAGTCGAATACCCCGGCCTGGATCATGACCTCGATGACCTTTCGGTTCACGACCTTTGGATCTACCCGCTCGAGAAACTCCTCAAACGAGCCGTAGGGACCGCCCTCCCTGCGGCGCTCGACGATTTCGCTCACCGCCGCCGAGCCGACGTTCTTGATCCCCATCAACCCGAAGACGATTTTACCGTCGTCCACGCTAAAGTAGCGCTCGCTGCGATTGAGGTCGGGCGGCACGATTTCGATCCCCATGTCGCGGGTTTCTTCCATGTACCACGCAAAGGTCTTGGGGCTGTTTATCTCATTCGTAAGGTTCGCCGCCATGAACTCGACCGGATAGTTCGCCTTGAGGTAAGCGGTCTTGTAGGCCAACAGCGAATAGGCGGCTGCGTGCGATTTGTTGAACCCATAGCCGGCGAAGGGCTCGAGCAGGACAAAGATCTCGTTCGCCTGCTTTTCGGTGAACCCCTTGTTCATCGCGCCGGCTATGAAGTCTTTCTTCATCTTTTCCATCTCAGACACTTTCTTCTTACCCATCGCACGTCTGAGAATGTCGGCCTCGCCGAGAGAAAAGCCGCCTACCCGTCGGGCGATCTCCATGACCTGTTCCTGGTAAACGATTACGCCGTAGGTCTCTTCGAGAATGGGCTCGAGCTCGGGGAGGGGATAGGAGATGGCTTCCCGTCCCTGTTTGGAATCGACGAACTGATCGATGTTCTCCATCGGCCCGGGCCGATACAAGGCGTTGAGTGCGATCAAGTCCTCTATTCGCTCCGGTTTGGCCTTTTGAAGAATGTTGCGCATGCCCTGACTTTCGAACTGGAAGATGGCCGCGCTTCTGCCCTCACCGAGCAGCTTGAACGTAGCGTGATCATCTTCTGCGATTTGCTCAATGTCGAACCCAATGCCGCGCTTGCGGACGAGCTCTTCGGTGTGCTCGATGAGCGTCAGTGTCTTGAGACCGAGGAAGTCCATCTTGACCAATCCGCAGTCTTCGAGCAGTTCCATGGTGTATTGAGTGGAGATGGAGCCCGTTTTCGGATCGCGATAGAGCGGGACGTACTCGGTGAGCGGTTTCTGCCCAATAACGATTCCCGCAGCATGGGTGGAGGCGTGCCGGTGAAGCCCTTCGAGTTTGAGACTGACCTCGATGAGCTCCTCGTATACACCGCCACGCTCTCGCACGGCTTTGAGCTCGGGCTCGTTTTCGAGAACCTCCTTTAGTTTTACTTTGGGCCCTTCGGGTATCTTCTTCGCGATCTCATCAGCCTCCGCAAAGGAGAGGTCGAGTACCCGGGCAACATCGCGTATGACCGCCCGGGCTTTGAGGGTCCCAAAGGTAATGATCTGCCCGACCTTTTCACTCCCGTACTTTTCGTTGACATACTCGATGACCTCGCCGCGACGTTCGTAACAGAAATCGATGTCGAAGTCGGGCATGGAGTTGCGGTCGGGGTTGAGAAACCGCTCGAATAGAAGGTTGTACTTGATCGGGTCGATGTCGGTTATGCGCAGCGAGTACGCAACGAGCGAGCCTGCCCCCGAGCCTCGCCCCGGACCCACCGGGATATCGCGGCTCCGGGCAAAGGCAATGAAGTCCCACACGATAAGAAAGTAGCCGGTGAATCCCATCGAGGTGATGACCGATAGCTCGTAGTCAACACGTTCCTTGAGCTCATCGGTGACCGTATCGTAGCGCTCGGCGAGCCCCTCGTAGGTGAGGCTGCGCAGGTAGTGTTCCGGACCCTCGAAACCTTCCGGTATTTGGTAGTCGGGAAATCGGGGGCCGGGAAGATCTATCTCTACTTGACATCGCTGTGCTACCCGCACGCTGTTCTCGACCGCTTCGGGCGCCCAGTCGAAGAGCTCCGTCATCTCCGCTTCGCTTTTGAGGTAGAACTCGCTCGAGGAGAACTTGAAGCGTGCGGGATCGTCCTTTTTCTTGCCGCCGCCGATGCACATGAGAATGTCCTGTGCATTGGCATCGTTCTTGTCAACGTAGTGGGTGTCGTTTGCCGCAACGAGGGGAATTCCGGTTTCCTCATGAATGCGAACGAGCCCCTCGTTGATCGTGGTCTGCTCGGGCAGCCCCTGATCGAGGAGCTCGAGGTAGAAGTTGCCCTCGCCCAAGGTGTCGCGGTACCACAGTGCGGCGTCGCGGGCTTCCTCGTAGCGATTCTTACGAAGCAGGCCCGGCACCTCTCCCGAGAGCGTGCCACTCAAGCCGATGAGGTCGGCGGCGTACTGCGCAAGTATCTCCTTGTCGATGCGCGGCTTATAGTAGAACCCTTCGGTATAGGCCAAAGAAGAGAGCATGAGGAGGTTCTTGTAGCCCTGATTACTGGTGGCAAGGAGGACAAGTCGAAAGGGGCGGTCCCCGGTGCTACGCTTGTGGCGAGATTCCGCAGCCACATAGCAATCGCAGCCCACGATGGGGTTAATATCTTCTTCTTTGCACGCTTTGTAGAACTCGAGCGCACCGAACATATTTCCGTCGTCGGTGAGCGCGAGGTGCTCCATGCCTAACTCTTTAGCACGCTTTACAAGCGAAGGGATGCTTGCCGCACCCTTCAAAAGGCTGTAGTCGGAATGCACGTGCAGGTGAACAAACGAGGCCAACCGGTCCCTCCCTGCCGACTCACTATACTTGAGTTGGAGCTCGCTGTCCAGATTTGCACTATGCGCAGAGCTTGGTGATCATAATTTGCACTATGCGCAGAGCTTGGTGATCATACGCCGCATAGCCCCGAGTATGCGACGCCGTTGGAGGCTGGACAGAGGCGTCTCGGGCCTGGAAATGATCGACTCGAGCCGGCGCAGAAACATGTGTCCCTCTCGTTCGGGTAGCGGAACCCGGCGGCCGACGAGCTCCGCTTCGAGCTCACGGTCGCGAAAAATGAACCGCTCATGGGCGGAAAACACCAGACGAAAGTCGTCAACCACGCCCGTATCGGTTTTGGCGAGACCGACGAACACGACGGGCTCGGTTTCGGCGATGTATGGTCGCCCGAAACTGGCAAAGGTCTGGACGTTCCAGTTTTCCAGCGGCAGGCGCACTCGGCTGACGATTTCTCCTTCAGTGAGGGTAAGCTCACCGTTTGCGCTGCGAAGGCGTCCGGCGGGGATCCAACGCGCGTTTCCGTGGCGCCGCAGCTCGATACGCGCCTCGGCCGCGAGAACGAGGGGATAGGCGGTCAACACGTGGTCCTGTACGCAGAGGTTCCCCCCAATTGTCGCAAGCGAGAGAATGCCCATGGGAACCATGGTCGATATGGCCTGTGTGTAGCTTTTCGGCAATACGTTGCTTCCCACCTCCACGATCCGGGCCAGCGGAACCCCGCCGCCGATTTCCACGTATCGGTCACTGCGTGAAACACGTTTGAGCTCTTCCACCCACTGCAGAGAGATGACCTCCTGTGGCAGCGGCACCATGCGCGTCTCAGCACCTTTGAGCACGAAGGTGCCGCCGGCATATACGAGAGCTTCGGGTTTGCGCCTGCGCAGTTGCAAGAACTCACCGAGATTATCAGGGTAATATACGTAGACCGGTTTGGCCTTTGAGGGCATTTTCTCGCTCCCTTCTATATTGAGCCGCATAGCGCATGCCCATGATAAACCGTGTTGTTGCGCTGCAGCGGCATCGGATCGAGGCGGCCGCCCGTCGAAGCTCCATGTCCGTCGGAGCGGCGTTGAACAACAGAACCGCGTGAGCGGTCAGAACACGCCCCCCAAAGCAGAAGCTGCACGGCTCGAACTGCGCCCGAGCAAATCCTTGGTCGATGTCGGCGTAGTCGTCGGTTTGCTTGAAACCGTCGATGGTTATTACCTCACTGCGGTGAGCGCGAAACGCCGGTACCATGCAAGAAAGCGCGAGTGAGTTGTCCAGTAGCACCGAGCAAAACCCACACTCTCCCTGGAGACACCCGTCACGCGTGGTTTTGAGGCCGAAGTGATCACGTATGATGTCGACAAGGAGTGTCGACGGCGGCGTTTGGACCGAAACGTCGTCTCCATTCAGGATGAAACTACACTTCATGTTTCCCCCAGATAGGATTCGAGAAGCGACGGGGTTACCGGTAGTCGATCTACGTACGTTCCCGTTGCCTGCCGTATTGCTGCGGCATACGCTGCCGGCACGCAACTAAAGGGTAGCTCCGCGATGCCGCAGGCTGAATCCTCGGCGTTCACGTGGAGGAACTCCACCGACAACTCCGGGCTTTGCGCGCGGGCCTCAGGGCCAAAGCGCTCATAATCGCTGTAGCGTACCGCGCCACCGTAGTAGCTCACATTCTCGGTAGATGCCCACCCGAGCGACTGGAATATGCCGCGTTCTATGGCCTGAAGAGCCGCTTCGCGATTGATGATACGGCCGGCGTCTACGGTCATCCACACCGCTCTCACTCTGGTAACAAGCGACAATGGGTCGACCTCGAGCTCGACGGCAGCTGCCGCGTGAGCCTGCTTCAAAAACGGAGTTCCCGTGAAGCTCTCTTGGTCCCATCGAAGGGAGCGGGGAAGTCGGTAGGAGCGTGAGACTTCAAACGGAAGAGCTTTGTGTCGTCTTCTGCCCGCCGCTGTTTTGCACGCGTTTTCGAGCGCCTGCGTAATGACCGTAATATTTCGCGAGAGGAATGCCGGCCCGGCGTCCGGGCTGGTTGTCGAGTCGCACGGCTCGATTATGACGTGATCGCGGTCCACCGAAAGAATCTCTGCGGCGCTGTGGCGCCAATACAAAGCAAGAGCCGAGGTCGTCCCGGGAGACGGACAACTCAGGTGTACCGTGCCGTTTGATGCCACGCGTACCCGGACCTTGGAGGGATATTCCCGCTCGCCACGCCCGACGAACCCCGAGCCCTGTGAGGCAAAGGCGAACCCGATACCACGAGAGGGATTGAGTAGCGAGGTAAAACTCGGCCGACGCTTTTTCTGTAACTCGTATGCGGCATGCTTTCGTTGAAAGTCGGCGCGGCGCGAGGTTTCAGCAATGATTCGCGCCGAATCAGCGGAGCGCTGTAGGTTGGTCTTCGTGATACCCTTTTCACCTTGTACGCGCATGTTTCGCTGTTTCCAGATGTGCGGTGGTACCTGGGCAAGCTCGGCTATCCGCGCCGTATGAGACTCGAGGGCGAAAAACGCCTGCGAGCTGCCCAACCCCACCAGCGCGTTAAGCGGCGGGAGATTGCTCTGCAGAGCCGTGGATCGCACCGTAACATGTCGGCAGCGGTATGAGCCGGTTGCGGCAAGCGTAGCCCGGTCAACGAGCTCTTGCGCGAATAGCGGGTAGGCGCCCATGTTGAAGACAAGCCGGATGCGCAACGCGCGGATGTTCCCTTCGGAATCGAGCCCTGCTGCGTAGGAGGCGAACATCGGCGCGCGTTTCGAGGTGTAGAGGAAGTCCTCGGGGGCGGAGTAGGCAAGTCGTACGGTGCGTTTGGTGATGTGAGCAGCCAGCGCTGCGCGTGCGGCCACGAGCGACGGCTGCCAGAGCTTGCCGTCGAGGTGCTCCTCCGACGGCGTTACGTGGACCACGAGGTGATGTTCGGCGGCAAGTACCGAGCTGCAACTGCGGTAGGTATGGTGAGCCCACTGCGTAGCGGTATATACGGCCAAGCTGTCGTCCTCCCATGTGGCAAGTGCGGCCAGAGGCTCGCTATACATGTGCTCTTGCGCCGATGTCCGGTATTCGCCCTGCACGATTTGGTAGGCATTCGCGAGCTCACCGGCCGCATCGCCGATCTCGATGCGGCGCTCCGCGGCGAGGTGGTCTTCGTCGTCGGCGTCAGGCTCGTAGACCGGTTCCTGTGTATCGACCTCGACCACCGTCTCCTCGGCAAGCAGGGCAAGCTCTTCGGGGTCCGGTCCGACCAACAGGGCAACGGGTTCACCATAGTAAGAGACGTGCTCTGCGGCAAGCACGGGCACCTCTGCCTCGCCCACCGCAACAGAGGTCTCCCCGGGAATGTCTGCCGCAGTAATAATCGTAATCTCTCGAGGAAGCTTCGGTGTGCGCACGGACAGTACACGCCCGCGAGCCACGCGCGCGCGGACGGTCGTGCAGTGAAGCATGCCGGGGATAAACATGTTGGTTACGAAATCGCGTGTCATGCTGTTATCCGGTGTCGCCCGATGTACCGTGTCCACGGTACCGCCTGTCTCCCACGCTGCGCACCGCATCGACGACGCGTTGCACCTCCGCGTCGCTGAGTCGGGGGTACAGCGGAAGGCTCATGGACCTGAGAAACCGGTTCCATGATACCGGAAAATCGCGTTCGGTAAAGCCGTAGAGGTCACGATAGTAGGGCATGACGTGAAGCGGAATGAAGTGAACCGACGCGCCGATCCCCTCACCACGCAGCTCTTCAATAAAGCCGTCGCGATCTACCGAGAGATGAGTCTCGTCAATTTCTACGATGAACAGATGATAACAGTGCAGCGGATGCTCGCGCGGCATGCGAAGATAGGGAAGGCCTCCGAGAGCTTCGCGGTAGTAGCCCGCGATCTCGCGACGCCGTCGATGCAGTTCTCCGTTTCGCGCAAGCTGAACCCGTCCGATTGCCGCAGCCAGGTCGGTCATGTTGTACTTGTACCCGGCTTCGACGACCGAATAGGCCCACCCCGCGGCCGCCGAGGTGTAGCGGTTCCATACATCGCGGTCGATACCGTGAAGCCGCATGAGCCGTATGCGGTCGGCCATATCGTCACGGTCGGTGACCACCATGCCGCCTTCGCCGGTCGTAATAGGCTTGGTGGCGTAGAACGAGAATACCGCAGCGTCGCCTTCCGTTCCTACCGGAACGCCTTCGGCGGTAGCTAAGGTGTGGGCTGCGTCGGAAATGATCGAAAGCTCGTGACGCGCGGCGATCTCCGAGATTTCTTCCATGCGGCAGGGCTCTCCGGCAATGTGTACCGGAACGACCGCCCGCGGCGGTCGTGCTCCCTGCGTGCGTTGGGTGCGCTCGAGTGTCTTTTCCAATTTCTCAGGGTCAATATTGTAGCCGTCCTCTTCGATGTCGACGAACAGCGGATGTGCACCGAGGTAGCGAACGACCTCCGCGGTGGAGGCGAACGTATAGGGGCTCATTGCCACGAGGTCTCCCGGCTGTATCCCCGCCGACTCGAGCGCAAGGTGGAGCCCCGCGGTGGCCGAATTGACCGCGACCGCGTGCCGCGTGTGCATCGCCGCCGCAAACTCTTTTTCGAATGCAAGCGTTTCTTCAGCGGTGGTGAGCCAGCCGCTTCGAAGGACACGGAGAACCGCCTGTTCTTCCTCGGGGCCGATGCTGGGGCGTGAGAACGGGATAAAACTAGTATTCGGGTTCATGCTCTGGAATTCTGAGAGTGGGTACGTGCTCGGAGAGAACCGCTCGCAGCCGGCGGCGGTTTCGATAGCTGTCAGGGTGTCTCGGGTCGAAAAAGCATATTGGTTGCAGCCGTTCGAGCAGCTGCGCAAGACCGTGTCCGTTGCGCGTTCCTCGTATAATCTGTTTGATCCGGGGAAACTCGGTGTCTATCGGCTGCTCTCCCGCCTCATACAGGGCCTCTTCCTCCTTTTCCCCGGGGCGCATGCCGATATAGCTAAACTCGATATCCTCGCGCGGCTCATAGCCGTAGAAGCGCACGAGGTGCTCGGCGAGATCTTGGATTGACACCGGTTCTCCCATGTCGAGGAGGTAGAGATTGCCGCCCGAGCCGACGCCGCCCGCTTTGAGAACCAGCGAGGCGGCCTCAGGGATCGTCATGAAGAAGCGCTTTGCCTCGGGGCTGGTTATGGTGATGGGTCCTCCCTTGGCGATCTGTTTGCGGAATAGCGGCACGATGCTACCCCGCGAGCCGAGGACGTTCCCGAAGCGCACCACCATGTACTGCTGCGCGCCGTTGGGCTGAGAGAGGACCAACTCTTCCGCAATGCGTTTGGAGGCTCCGTAGATGCTCGACGGCTCGACCACTTTATCGGTGGAAACCAACACAAAGCGCTCGGTGCCGGCCGCCTTTGCCGCCTCTATGAGATTGTGCGTACCGAACACGTTGTTTTTTAGGGCCACCACCGGGTTTTCCTCGACCATCGGGACGTGCTTGTAAGCGGCGGTATGAAAGATCACGTCCGCCGAGAGCCGTTTCAAGATGAATCGAACGAAGTCTTCGTCCTGGATCTCCCCGATGACCGGGACGATTGTTGCGCGCTCGCCGACGCCCTCTTCCTGGAGCAGGCGAAGCTCGCGGTCGATCTCGTAAATACTGTTTTCGCCGTGGCCGAAGAGATAGAGCCGCTCCGCGCCACCGGAGAGCAACTGGCGCGCAAGCTCGCTGCCGATACTCCCGCCGGCTCCGGTTATGAGCACGCGCTTGCCGCGAAGGTAGGACAAGCTCTCCCTGAGCCCGATTTTGGCCGGGGTTCTCCCGAGAAGATCTTGGGGATCGATCTCGCGGGTCTGAATGAAATGGGCATCCCCGTCCATAATCTGAGAGATGCTCGGGAGTATCCGTATGCGGGAGAAGCCGGCGGTCTCGAGTACGTTATAGATTGACCGCAGTTTTTCCCTGGGGGCGCTGGGAATGGCAATGAGGGCTTCGTCGGCAGGGCGCTTTTCTACGAGCGACGCCGCTGCGTCGATGGGGCCGAGAACCGGAACGCCGTCCACCCGCGTGCCGATTTTGGCGCGGTCATCATCGAGAAATGCCACGACCTCTGCGGGAAAACGCTTCTCGAGAATGTCACGGGCAATTGAAATGCCGGCAAATCCGGCCCCTATGATGTATATGCGGCTTCTGCGGCTGCCCGTCATGTCTGCTCCGCGTCTGCAGTTTGTCCCGGTAGGGGTTGCATCGACTCAAATCCGAAATCGATGAGAAAGGACTCCTCATACATATCGAGTTTTACTTTTGCCCTCCCTTTTCGCTTGTCGACCTTTACCACGCGTCCTTCAAGTCCTTTTAACGGGCCTTCGAGGACTTCTATGCGGGCGTCCTCCGAGAAGGTGACCTTCGACTTGTCGACGATCTCTCCAAAGGACAGAAAATGCACGAGCAGACGCTCGTCGGCGCCCGAGAGAGGCTGGACGTTGTGATTGCTTCGCAGGAAGCGAAAAAAGCCGGGGACGCGCCGTAACGCCCAGTAGTTTTCGGGGCTGAGCTCTTCGGTCTCAACAAAGACGTATCCGGGGAATATCGGGGCAAGCTCCTCGTGCTTTCTGCCGCGGCGGCGGATCGTAAGCCGTCTGCGGGGCCAGAGAATGCGACGGATGTCTTCGTCGACCCGTTGGCGAGCAAGCCGGGTAAACTTATGCTCGTTGCGGGTTTCTACCTGTATGACATAGTATTTCATCCGCGTGTTACTCGTACCACTAAGGCGCATTGTACGACGAACGGTGCACGTATCTCAACCAAGCTCTTGCCGATGCCGAAGATTGTAAGCAGGTTTGGTTCGTAGGGCAATTGATGCACACCGCGCAACGGAATCACCAACACATACCTCGGAGGTCGCGCTCTTGAACGGACAAATTGCTCAGAACTCACTCGCCCGCCGCTCGCGGGCTCGTGCCGCCGGCGTCGCCACTGCCGGCACCGCTAGTGCCGGCGCCGCCGCCGGATGCACTCTCACTCGGAGGGCAGCCGCGCGTGTTCTTGCTGCCGGCGTGCTGCTCCTCTTTGCGGCGGTCGCCGGTTACGGCGAATCGGTACTGGTTGCAGTCGAGGACCGGAGCGAAATAGAAGAAACGGACGATGATTACGCCGAGGCCTCTCGGTTTCACCTGACCGCCCTAGAGGACGGGATTATGGACGTGTTCTTCGAAGACGGGCACATCGTGTTCAACTGGGGTGAGTATGAGCATTCGCCCACCGACGAACCCGAGATACAACGCCGATACGAGCTGCGAGAGGCTGCAGAAGAGGGGGGAGCAGCAGTCGTCGTACAGCTTGCGGTGTCCTTTGAGCGAACCGGGGAGGGGCAGCTAACCCCGTCACGCGTGCGCTACGAGCTCTGGGACGTTGACAGTGGAGAGGCGCGAGCGTCGGGAGAACGGAGCGCTCCCTTTGAGTCTTCTGATGAGGATTCGGACTCCGAGGCCGGGAGCGCCTCCGCCTCCCTCGGTCGACGCATTGCCAAAGAGCTGCTGAGCGAGTGGTAGTTGGAGGTTTAGCTTAGCGCCGCACTGACCGAAAATGAAGTGAGGAGTCCTCCTGATGAGACGAAACACGTATTCCCTATTCGTCATGATTCTCATTCTAGCATTCAGCACCGCCGTCGGCGCACCGGCTCAATCGAGCTGGCAAGGGAACGCCGTCGCCGCAGGTGCCGGTGAGTTCTCTGAGGAGGGATTGTTCGCCGCCTCCAACACGTTCCCGCGGAACCAGGTAATCGAGGTGACCAACCTCGAGACCGGTGACACGACCTCGGTCACCGTTTCGAAACGGGTCAATCAACCCGGCATTTTTCTGGTGCTGTCCGGTAAAGCAGCAGAGGAGCTGGGAATGGATCAGGGGGATACCTCTCGCGTCGAAGCTCGCCCGGCCCGGATTTCGGCCGGGCGCGAGGAGCCCGGCAGCGAGCGCGCGCTGTCCGAAGACCCGGATGTGAACCCGGGGGCCGGGCTCACCGACGAAGAGCTATATCCCGAGCCGATCGCTGAGGCCGACGAAGAGGCTGAACCGGAAGCTGAACCAAAAGCTGAACCGGAAGAGGCCCCCGCGCCGGAAGACGAAACGGCCGAGGAAGCCGCCCCCGAGGAGGCGGCCCCGAGCGCCGGTCGCACCGGTGTGGCCACCGGTGTGGGATCGGCCTCGCAACGCCTTGTAGCGCCCCGGCGGGCCCCCGATGTGGGCACTACCGAGGGGCCGTCCATAGCCGCGGCGCCGGTGCGTCCGGGGACTACTGCCGGCGCTCCCGAAGGAAACGAAGTAGAGCAGGCGCTGCGCGTCGTTCAAGAACGCGCTCCGGGAAAAGACATGTTTCCCGCTCCCAGAGACAGCGGAGTGGCAACGTTCATCGCACCTCCCGCCCGCCGGGATGATGAGCTCGGTGAGGACGATCGTCTTGCACTGGCACCCGAGCCTCCGGAAGACACCGAGGGTCGTCCGGCCGCCGAGTTCCTCGGCCGAATCACTGCACCCGAGGAAGAGGTGGCTGCCGATCTTCCCTCGGCCGAAACGGACGAAGACCGCGATGAGGGGCCGAAAGACGACAGGTTACCGCCTGCGATAAGCCGCGAAGACGAGTTGGAAGCCGAGGGCGTGGAGCCGGAATCGGGGGACGAGGAGGCTGAGCCGTCGATCCCCGAGGATGCGGTTCTCACCCTCGAGCCGGCGGAAGAAAAACCCCCCGAGGGTCCGAAACCGGCCGAAGAAGACGACTCACCATCCGTTGCCGGCGAGGCGGAGGCCGATCCGGAACCGGAGCCCGACGCGGAGCCGGAGCGCGAAGAGCGGTCGACGCCCGAAGACGGGCTTTCGGTGGTGACCAGCCTCGAAAGGGATCGCTACTATCTGCAGGTAGCGGCATTCTCTGAACGAAAGGGGGCGCGAACGGCGGTCGATGAGCTCGGAACACGGTATCCGACCGAGGTGCTCGAAGACGGCGGCGAGGAGCGCACCCTCTACCGTGTGCTGGTCGGTCCACTCAACGAGGACGAAAGCGGCACGACACTGTATCACGTTCGAGCGATGGGCTATGAGGATGCCTTCGTCCGATCGGTGGACGGCTAACCGGCACGGCCCGACTCTCCCGGACAGACTCCGAGGCTGCCGCCCCAACGCGGGCGCCCCAACCGGAGCCGCCCGTGAGCCGCGGTCCGAGGCTGCCGCCCCAACGCGGGCGCCCCGGGCTGTTACGAGCTCCTGCGGGAGGCGCGCCTGGGTCTGACGTAGCTGTGAACCTTTTGCTGCACCGAATCCTGCTCCAAGGCCCGGATGATGCTGCGGATGGCTGATTCGTACTGAGCATAGGTTATCTGCAGATGCTCGTGGCGCTCGAGCTCTTCGACGATCCGCCGCTGCTTTGCCGCCGAGAGTTTTTCCAGCATACGGGCCCGGTCGCCGTCCTTCAAGTACAGCATGGAAAGCGCGACATCGCGGTCGGAGGCGGTGATAAGCCGGTTCTGAACCACGACGTCGGGACAGCCGACGAGCAACTGTGAAAGCCGCCGAGAATAATCGGTCATCACGTTCTGAACAAATCCTCTATTTCCCGATGATACGTTTTGTACACCACGGGGCGTTTGATTTTCATGGTGTTGGTCAACTCCTCCCCCACCTCAAAGGGCTTCGAGAGCAGCTTGAAGCGGTACACGTGCTCGAAGAGCTTGAATCCGTTTTTTGCGTTCACCAACTCGTCGATTTCCATGCGGATCCGTTCTTGGAACTCGGGGTGCTCGATGAGCTCTTCGTAGTCGATGTACTCGACTCGATTCTCGCGCGCGAACTCGTCGGTCTTCTCGGGGTTCGGCACGATCAGCGCCGCGAGGAATTTCTGATCCTGGCCAACCACCATTGCCTGATCGATATATTCGGACTGCAATAGCTTGTCTTCAATAGGGGTCGGCTCGACGTTCTCTCCGCCCCGCAGCACGATGGTATCCTTCGTGCGCCCGAGTATGCGGCATTCCCCATTGTGCGTGAACATGGCGACATCTCCGGTGTTGAGCCATCCGTCTGCGCTCAACACCTTTTGTGTCTCCTCGGGCTTCTTGTAGTAGCCCTCCATCACCTGCTCGCTTCGCACATAGAGGGTGCCGCGGTGACCGGGGCCGACTTCTTCACCGTCCTCGGTTATGACCTTGTACTCGATATCGTCGAGGAGGGGGCCCACGGTTCCCGGTACGGGGCGGTTCTGTTTTCGAACGGCGAGTACCGGAGCCGTCTCGGTTAGTCCGTAACCCTCGAGCAATTTGATACCCGCCGCCTGGAAAAAGTTGTCTACGTGCGGTGGCAGAGCTCCCCCGCCGCACACCCCGGCTACGAACCGCCCTCCGAGCTTTTCTTTGAGCGACTTGAACACGAGAATGTCGCCGAGGAGCTTCAACGGATAGAGGAGCACGAGGGGAACGATGCTCACGATACGGTCCACCCAAATCGAGCGGCGTTGAAACTGCGGTAAGAGCCCGCGAAACATGTTGTTGAGAAACGCAAAGGTTTGACCCACCCCCACGAAAAAATGAAAGATCGACTGCTTGGCGGCACGCTCTTTCTTTACGTTGCGGTACACCGCACTCTGTATTCCTTCCCAAATTCGGGGGACGGAGGTCATCCACGTGGGGTGTATCTTGGCCATGTCGTCGAGCATGACCTTTCCGATGGGTTTCGAGTAGGCAAGGGCCGCGGCGTACTCGATGACGATGTATTCGACGGCGCGCTCGAACGAGTGCCAGACCGGAAGAACACTGAGAAAGATGTCGCTCTCATCGAGAAAGAGACGATCTTTGACGCGATCCATTTGAAACAGAAACGCTCTGTGGGTGAGCACGGCGCCCTTCGGCTCGCCGGTAGTGCCCGAGGTATAGATGATGGTGGCTACGTCGTCGGTTTTGCCCTCGGAAAACGCCGTTTGAAAATGCGAAGGATCCGAGTCATACGCGGCTGAGCCCTTCTCTCGCGTATCGGCAAACGAAAGCGGTTCGATGTCTGCGTGCTCGAGTTGCTGCGCCGCCTGTTCATCGTAATCGTACATGATGACGCGTTGGAGCTTCGGGATCTCGCTGCGGTGCTCGAGAATTTTCCGTACCTGAGCCGCATTTTCGGCAATGGCAAGGCGACAGTCGGCATGATTGAGTATGTAGGATATTTCCCCGGCCATGGCGTCTGATCCGCGCGGCACGTCGATTGCGCCAATCGCGAGCAGAGCAAGGTCGGTCATGAGCCATTCACTGCGGTTGTCGCTAATGATTCCGACGTGCTCTCCGCGTTCGACGCCGAGCTCGAGAAACGCGCTACCGAGCCGCTCTACCGCGTCCCACAATTCGGCATAGCTGGTAGAGTGGAACTCTCCGTTCTCGTCTTTGACGTAGTACACGGCGGTTTCGCCAAAGGAGTCCACCCGTTTCTTTACGCGCTTTGGTACTGTCTCTTGATTAACTGCCATATTTCTTCACTCATTCTCCTCGCTGGTACCCTCGCCGGCCGGGGGTACAGCCGGTATCCTCGCCGGCCGGGGGTTATGCCGGAGCGTTTCCCACAAGGCAGAGCCACTGAGCCTCAGCGGCAGTTTCGTCCCCGACGTATGCGACTCCCTTTTGACGAAGCATCCGGGGGCTGACCTTGAGGTTCTCGATTTCCATACGAATGGTTTCGCCGGGTCCGACTTGCCGGCGGAACTTTGCCTTCTCTACCCCGGCGAGGAAAAAGAGTGCCTCGCCGATTGTGCCGAGAGCCTTTACGCCGGCGCCCCCGCACTGAGCCATGCTCTCCACGAGAATGACGCCGGGAACAATCGGATAATCGGGGAAATGTCCTTCGAAAAAATACTCTTGATCGGAGAACGTCTTGTATCCTATGATTCGATCCTCGTTGAAGCTTTCGAGGCTGTCGACGTACAGAAACGGTTTTCGATGGGGAAGCAGATCGGTTATTTCGCTCATCTCGTGACTCCTTTCTTCGGAGTGTATCCCGGTTTGGGGTAGGCAATAAGGCTATTAAGAGTAACGGATGATGGACTATCGGTCAATGACCGACTTCGCGTTGACACCCCAAAACAGCGCGTGCTACTGTTTCACCCACTTATTTGTCCCAGGCGGTGTGTGACCGGAGGTTCAGTATGGAGCTGAATGATTTGTTTGAGCTGATAGACAAATTCGAGGATAGCTCGCTTACCGAGCTTCGGATCAGAACCGAGCAGAGCTCGGTTGTCCTCAAGCGAGGCGGCGAGGGTGGTGCAGGCGCGGTACAACAGCCGACGCAAGCTCCTCAAGCCCAGGCCCCGCCTGCCCAAGGCCCCGCCCAGCCTGCCTCTTACCCGTCTGTTCCCGAAGGCGAGGGACCGGCAGGTGCAGAAGACATCGAGTATGTTACCTCTCCCATCGTAGCTACCTTTTATCGCGCTCCGGCGCCGGATGCTCCGCCCTTTGTCGACGAGGGAACTCGCGTAAGCACGGGGGACACCCTCTGCGTGCTCGAGGCCATGAAAGTTATGAACGAGCTCGAAGCGGAGTTTGACCTCGAAGTCGTGCGGGTTCTGGTGCAGAACGGAGAAATGGTTGAATACGGCACTCCGATTTTTGAAGTTAAGCGTCTATGATCGATTCTATTCTTGTTGCTAATCGCGGCGAGATTGCCGTTCGCATCGTTCGAGCCTGCCGCGAAATGGGGATACGCTCGGTGGTTGCCTATTCGTCTGCGGACGAGGATTCGCTTGCCGTGCGTATGGCGGATTCAGCCATTCGAGTAGGGCCCGCACCGGCTCGGGACAGTTATCTCAACAAAACCGCGCTCATCTCCGCGGCCGTGCTTACCCACTGCGATGCGCTGCATCCGGGAGTGGGCTTTCTCTCCGAGAGCGCCGGGTTTGCTCAAGAAGTCCAAGACGCGGGCCTCGTGTTTATTGGTCCACAGCCGGAAACGATCCGACTGCTCGGAGACAAGGTTCAGGCCAAGATTACCGCACGTGAAAACGACGTTCCCGTCATTCCGGGAAGCACCGGCAGCGTCGAGGATGCCAAGGCGGCACTCAAGTCGGCCGAGGAAATGGGATTCCCCGTCATCATCAAGGCGGCCGCCGGTGGCGGCGGCAAGGGAATGCGCATCGTGCGGGAGGCCGCCGAGTTCGAGCGCGTCTTGCAGATGGCTGCCTCGGAGGCGGAGAGCGCCTTCTCGGACGGGACGGTCTACCTCGAGAAATACCTCGAGGACCCGCGGCACGTGGAGGTGCAGATTCTCGCCGATGAGTTTGGAAACGTCATCCACCTCGGAGAGCGTGACTGCTCGGTCCAGGAAAAGCACCAGAAGCTCATCGAAGAGAGCCCCTCACCGGCCGTTACCCCCGAAATGAGAGAGAGAATGGGCGCCGACGCGATCCGTTTGTTCAAAAGCCTCGATTATGTGGGCGCCGGCACCATCGAGTTTCTCGTAGTGGGTGAGGAGTACTTCTTCATGGAAGTAAATGCGCGCGTCCAGGTAGAACATCCTGTCTCGGAGCTCGTTACCGGAGTGGATATCGTGCGCGACCAGATCCTTGCGTGCTCGGGGGAGAGCCTCGGCAAGACGCAGGACGACATCACCTTGAGAGGATATGCGGTCGAATGCCGGATAAATGCACGTGCACCCGGTCGGGTTACGAACTACCTGCCGCCGGGGGGCTACGGGGTGCGCGTGGACAGCTTTCTCTACAACGGCTACTTCGTGCCTCCCAACTACGATGCGCTCATTGCAAAAATCATCTGTTACGGCGACAATCGGGACGAGGGCATTCGCCGGATGCAGCGGGCCCTCTCTGAATTCGTGCTCGAAGGGGTGCCGACCAACCTCGATATTCAAAAACGCATCCTAGAGCATAAGACCTTTCAGAGTGGGAAATTCGGAACGGGGCTTCTCGCCTCCATTATGGAAGAGGTCGCCTGATGGCAATGCAGTTCAAACGAATCGTTAAGCGAGTAATACCGCCGAAAACGACGAGAAAGCACCACGATCTCGCCCTCGACGACCGATCCTACGTGCAGAAAAAGCACGCCTGCCCCTCATGCAGCAGGCACATAGACGAGGACGAGCTCGTGCGGCACTTGTATGTGTGCCCGAGCTGCGGCCACCACTTTCGCATTGATCCGAGCGAGCGGATTCGGATCCTTTGCGACGACGGCGTTTTCGATGAGATCTACGGAGATCTCTCGCCGGATAATCCAATAGATTTTCCCGGTTACGAGGAAAAGGTGCAGGCTGCCCGCCGGAAGTCCGGAGCCAACGAGGGCGTGCAGACGGGAATCGGACGGCTCGACGGTCGCAAGGCCATGTTTGCGCTCATGTCGTTCAAGTTTCTCGGAGGGAGCATGGGATCGGTTGTGGGCGAGAAGATTGCCCGAGCCATGCGCCTTGCCGCATCACGCTCGCTTCCGATGATCCTGTTTGCCGCCTCGGGCGGTGCTCGCATGCACGAGGGCATCTTCAGTCTGATGCAGATGGCCAAGACCTCTAATGCGGCGGCACTGCTCGACGAAGCACGCCGGCCGTTCATCGTCGTTCTCACCGATCCGACTACCGGTGGCGTTACCGCCTCGTTTGCCATGCTCGGCGACTTCAATTTGGCGGAGCCGGGAGCGCTCATCGGCTTTGCCGGGCCACGAGTCATCGAAGGTACGATCAAGCAGAAGCTTCCGGATGGTTTCCAACGCGCGGAGTTCCAGCAGGAAAAGGGATTCGTAGACGCCGTAGTGCCTCGGGCCGAGCTCAAGAGCACGTTGGTGTTTCTCATCGACAGCTGCAAGGTGAAGCGATGAAAGGCGACGAAATACGCCGAAAGATTGACGAGCTGAAGCGGCTCGCCGAAGAAGAACAGGTAGACATCAGTGAGGATATCTCCCGGCTGGTATCCAAGCTCGAGGGAGACGAAGAAGCCCCCGAGGGGATGCGGGCGTGGGACCGTGTGCAACTGGCGCGCCACCAGGAACGCCCCACCTGTCTCGAGTACATAGACCGGATGAGCGACCGCTATATCGAGTTACACGGGGATCGCTCCTACGCCGACGATCAGGCGCTCGTCGGCGGCATTGCCGAGATAGCCGGAATCCACTTCACCTTCATCGGCCATCAGAAGGGTCGAAACATGAAGGAGAACCTTCGGCGCAATTACGGTATGGCCCATCCGGAGGGCTACCGCAAGGCCCTGCGGCTCGCCAAGCAGGCGGAGAAGTTCGGAAGGCCGGTGTTGTCCATCATTGACACGCCCGGCGCCTACCCGGGCATTTCCGCGGAGGAAAGGGGCATCGGCGAGGCCATCGCACGGAACCTGAAAGAGTTCTCGGTATTGAAAACACCCGTAATAGCGGTAATCGTCGGGGAAGGCGGCAGCGGCGGTGCACTCGGTATTGGTGTCGGGGACTACCTCATCATGCTCGAGAATACCGTATACTCCGTTATCTCGCCGGAAGGTTTTGCCTCCATTCTACTCAGGGACTCGAAGAAGGCGGAGCAAGCGGCCTCTCTGATGAAAATGACCGCCTACGATCTCAAAACGTTCGGCATCGCAGACGAGGTCATTCCCGAGCCCGAAGGCGGCGCCCACAAAAACGCCGAGCTTACCGCCGCCCGGATTAAAGAGCGCGTCCTCGCCGTTTACGGGCGATTACGGCGACGCAGAAGCGATGTTCTGTTGAAGGACCGAGCCAAGCGGCTGGCAGGCTACGGCTCGGTCACCGAAAGCTAAATTCCTTGGAACGTCAGCCACTCTTTCAGCACCTCGGCCATATTGACGACGCCCGCAAACTGAAGAACCGACACTACCAGAAACAGCGCAAGAAACGCGGTTCCAAAGCGGCCCGGCCGAGCTGCTCCTGAACCGAGCAGACGGCGGATGGTTCCGGCGATAAGGGGAATAGCCGCTATTGCGAGTGTTGTTGCCCCCAAAATGAGCCGTGAACGCATTGGATTCGCCTCGTCCCACGCGCCGAGCGCGGTGCCGGCACTGATTACGGTTCCGTTGAGGGTCTGCAGGCGCCCCATAGCGATGAGCACGCCGATACCCACCAAAAAGACGCCGCTGACAATCCGAATGGTGCCGAGGTGTTTCTTTATGCGGGCGAGCCAGCGCAAAAAGGCGGGGAAGAAGTAACCGGCAAGCAAAAACGGTATGCCGAGCCCTAAGGAGAAGGCGCCGAGGAGCGCCGCCCCGCGGACAAGCTCGCCGCTCTGTCCGGCAAGGAACAGGATACCGGCGAGAATCGGGCCGATACACGGCGTCCAGCCGGCACCGAAGGCCATTCCCACTAAGCCGGAACCCACATATCCGCGCGGTGAGGACGTTACATGAAAGCGGCGCTCGAAATTGAGAAACTTCCAGAAGTCGAAGATGACGTTCAATCCGAGTACGATGACGACCGCTCCGGCCACGTAGTTGATGAGCTGAGTCGCCCCGCCGAGCAGGAAGCCGGACCCGCTGAACACGATCCCCAGTACGATAAACACAATGGAAAAGCCGAGAACGAAAAAGAGCGTGCGAACGACGACCGGGCCGCGACTGACGGGCTGTGACTCTTGTAGGTCATGGAGCGATACGCCGCCGATGAAGCTTATGTAGGAGGGGATGAGCGGAAGTACACAGGGGGAGAGAAACGACAGGAGCCCTGCTGCAAGAGCGAGAAAGATGTTGAGATCGCCTACCATAGTTAGTCCTCCGCCGCTACCGGTTCATCCGGCTCATGCGTCTAAAGGCTTCCACGGTGTCTTCACCATCCCACTCGTGATATCCGACCTTCCGCGCAAGCACTCGTCCGTCCCTCCCGATAATGTAGGAGGTAGGAATCCCGCGTACACCAAATGTACGACCAGTGCCGCCGCTGCGGTCGAGGAGAACGGGAAAACTGAACCCGTGTTCCTCGATGAACCCCTCAACTGTCGAGGGGTCCTCTTGTAGGTTAACCGCTACGATTTCAAAGTTTTCTCCGTTCAGCTCCTCGTAGAGGGTCTGCATCGACGGCATTTCCTCGATACAGGGGGGGCACCAGCTTGCCCAGAAGTTCAAGAGCACGACATTACCCTCATAGGAAGAGAGGGTCCTGGTATTCTCGGAGCTCAGCTGCTTGAGCTCGAAGTCTTCGGCCTCAGCCGGATCGCCTGAGGTTTGCAGACCAATATCTGCGAGGAGGGCGAGCGACTCTTCCGTTGCGTTTCCCGCCTCTTCTTCAGCCTCCCCGCCGGATTGAGCCACCGCTTCCGACTCAGCTTCCTCCGCCGTCTCCTCGGGGGCCTCCGCCTCCGAGGTGGCTTGCACTGCGTCCCCGGACTCCGCGGCGCTCGTTTCTGAACTTCCGCCTGCAGGTACTGCAGGTGCGGCCAGCACGGTGAAAATCAATGCATACATGGCGCTTCGTATCATTATTGGATGACTCCTATATAGCCGGCTTCCTACTTAATAAATATCACCATGTTACTCAGAAATCAAGAGAAATGCTTGTTTCCTTATGTAAACTCGATACCGGCTGCGCTGAGCGCGAGTACTGAGAAATTGTAGAGGGCGTGGGCGATGCTAACCACGTGAATGTTCCTGCGGCCAAGGTATACCCACCCGAGATAGAGCCCGAGAATGAAGGCAACGAGTGCGCCTCCTATTCCCTGATAGGCGTGGCCGAGGGAGAAGATTACTGCCGCGATTGGAACCCCGAGTGCCGGATGCACCGAAAGCTGCTCAAAACGTGTCAGCACATACGCGCGAAAAAAGATCTCTTCGCGATATGCGATGGCAAGAGATGAGACGAGCGCGAGCGGCAGGAGGTTCGGGGTGCGAAATTGGAAGCGAAATCCGCTGCGCAAGGCCCCTTGAAGGTGTTCCGGCAACAGAAGGATGAGCGCTCCGGCAGCTAAGAGAACGGCGAACATGCCCACGGCAATTGCCACCGCAGCAAGAATGTCCGAAGGGCCGACACTTCGGAATCCATAGTGAGCGAGCTCCTCCTCGGGCTGTAGCCACAGGATGTAGAGGATGAGAAGAGCTTGCGGAACTGCGGTAACGAGAATAGCGAAGTGATAGTTCGGACGATCGAAGGCATTGATATCTATCCCGCCCTGCTGAAACAGGATAGCGGGGAGGAAAAACACAGCGAACAGCAGGAGCATCTCTTTACAGATGAGGCTGGGCTTATATATACTTCGATACATACGTGGGAGTATAGTCTCACATGTAGGAACCTGGAAAGGGACCACGTCTACTGTCGGCCCGCCGTTCAGGACCCAGGGAAAAACCGCCGACACTAAGAGCGGAGAGATCGTTTTCGAGGAGGCCCTGGAAATAGCATGTGGATAGCGCTTCTCGTCTTTGCGGCTCTTCTGGGGCTGCTACTGCTTTATATCGAGCGCAACGGCGGATTTGGTTTTCCGTGGGTGCAGTTTTACGTGCGTGGGAAAGAGCACGGGTTTCGCATCCGCGAGCTCAATCTATTGCGGAAGGTTGCCGTAGAGAACCGTCTGAAGAATCCCACCTCTCTTTTTTGGTCCGAACGGACGTTGGACCGGTGTATTCGCGGCACCATTATCAACTTTCGGGCAAACGATAAGACCGAAGACGAGAGCTCCATCGAGTTTCTAAACAAGCTCTTCGACTTTCGCAAACGGGTCGAGTTCAACCTTCCAAAGTACCGCCTTGGTATCCAATCGACTCGCAGCATAGACGCCCAGCAGCCGTTAAAAATCACCTTCCCCGGTGGCGGCGTGTATACATCCAAGGTCGTGGAGAACATGAGAAAGTATCTCGCGGTGGCCTATCCACGGGGGAAGCCGCTTCCGTTCGGCGTGACGTGGCAGGGACAAAAGATCAGCGTGTACTTCTGGCGAGTCGACGATGCCGGCTACTATTTCGAATCGCGGGTCATCGGCGATTACATGGACCGGAATTATCCCATTCTCCATATTACCCATTCCGACCAGGTGGTGCGTACCCAAAAACGCAATTCGGTGCGGGCTTCGCTCGAAACAGCCGGACAGGTGTTCCCGCTTCGCTCCATCAAGCAAGCCGACGAAACGGCCGAACAGAGTGGGGGATACCGCTGCAGAATGGTGGATATCTCGGAGGATGGTGCCGCGGTTGTCGTGGGAGGACGGGCAAAGCCCGGCCTCCCGGTGAAGATCCAGACTCAAGTGAATGATGAGCACTTGATCATTTCCGGTGTCATAAAGGGCGTGAACTTTCGCGAGAACAAAAACGTTTCGGTTTTGCACATCGAAGCGGTGCCTCCGGGACCGCAGATGAAGAACAAGATACTCACCTACGTCTACGGCATATTCAGCGACAGCGAAAAGCAGTCCCTCCTTAGTCGCGCTGCACGCTAATGCCGCGTTTCATTGAATTCTCAGCTCGAAATAGGTAGTATGTCTACATGTACGATATGTTGCAAACGGCAAAATACAGCGTTTTACTGTTCCTCTTGGCTTTTATCCCGTTGACCGGTGTGGCTCAGGACTCCGATGACCTCGAGACCTACTTGGAAACCTTCGAGTCCGGGAACGTGGATACGAAACTCGGTGTTCTCGAGCGTGTCGGGGAAGAGCCGACCGAAGAGGTGGCGCCGTTGTACCTGGAGGCGGCGCGCTATCTGGAAAACAACGCCGGACAAATCGAAAACAGCTCAGCGCTGGTGGAAATGACCGAACTGACCGCACGAGGTGTTCGAGAGGCGGGAAGCGTAGAGGCGCTCAATTCGCTGCGGCGCATTTTCGAGAACTACACCGCCCCTGAGGCCCGCAGTACCATTCTGGCCACCTTGGGCGAGCTCGGCGGTGAAGACGAAGATACCATACGGTGGCTAACGGATTTTCTCGAGGACCAAAACAGCCTGCAGAGCGATTCCGCACAACCAAATACGGAGGTCGTGCGTGCGGCAATAGAGGCCGCAGCCGACATCTCTGATCAGCGCTTTTTCGAGCCTCTGTTGGACGCCGCCCTCGCGGGCTACTCGTCGGAGATCTCGCAGGAGGCGGCGGAAGCAGTTCACGAGCTCGAAGGTGACATCGTGCAGTTGGCCGCGCGGTCCATCGGGAATCGTTCTCCCGAGGCGAAACGCCGAGTCCTCGAGTTCTTTCTCGATGCCGATGAGCTCAGTGATGAGCAGAAGGCAGCCGTCGGCGCGGCCGCCGTTCGCGACGCAATCACCACCGAGACCGAGGGAAGGGACGCTCAGGAAGCACTTCGTGATGTCCGTTTCATGGGCGCGGAAGTAATTAGCGAGCACGAATACAGCGATGCCGCGGACGCAATGATCGAGCATTTCAATGAGTCGGTGCTCGAGTACGATCGCGGCCAACTGGTGCGTTCTCGGGTGCTTGATGCGATAGAGGGGCTTGGAGACATGGGGGTCGAAGCGGCGGCCGAACGGCTCAGTCGCTTCCTCGAGCTTCTGAACAGATATACCGAGAATGATAGGCCGTATGACACACGTATCGTCATGGCGACCATTGAAAACCTCGAGAAGCTCGGCCATCCGGTGGCCTACAATCCGTTGTTCTATACCTCCGTCCTCGAGGCGTATCCGAAGCGGGTTCAGGATGCTGCCGGCGAGGCGATGGACTCGGTGCAGTAGGGTCGGCCGCTAGGGTATCGCAAAACGGCCGTGGTAGCTTTGAACGCCGTGTTCAGTGTGGGTTTTCCCGATTCTCCGGTCCGCTGCGTTTCCGTGGCATGATGAATCGCTATCTTCAACGAGAAGCGGGAAACATCCCGCTGGTTGCCGCCCTGGGTGCCGCGGCGGGGTTATACCTGTTTGATGATAATCCCGCGGTTATCGGAGCACTGCTGACGGTGTCGGCCTCGTTCTGTATTGTGACGCACGGCGCCGCGCGAGCGGGCTCGCCCGGAAGGCCCGCACGAGCGCGGGCTGCGGCGCCGGTGCCCGCGGCTGCAGCCGGGTCGTGGGCGCCGGCCTCTGCAGGCCCTGCAGGCTCTGCAGATCCGAGCCCTCGGATACGCGTAGTCGCGGCACTGTCCTGTGCAATGTGTGTGGGCATTGCGCTCGGAGGAGGCGTGCGGCTGCACCTCAATAGTAGAGCGCTCTCACAATATGTGCCGGTGTCCCGCACCCAGGTTCGCTCGGTGGGCGGAACGCTGTTGCAGGACGGCCGGCGTACCGAGAGCGGACAGTGGATGACCAGGATGAGCGTGAGCCGGGTACACACCGCCTCGGGCTCCTACGATGCTCGATTCGAGGTCACGGTGTTCACCCCGGGAGATCGGCCGAGCGCCGGTCGCGGGGCGCGGTTTGTCGGCGAGCTCGAGCGGTCGGAACCCCGATTCTACTTTTCGGCCGTCGAGCCCGGTGATTATGATGCGGCGTCGCCGTTCGGAGAGCTCCGGACGGCTACAGCGAAACGACTCGAAGC
This sequence comes from Spirochaetia bacterium, assembly GCA_041686235.1. GTDB lineage: Bacteria > Spirochaetota > Spirochaetia > DSM-27196 > PWMO01 > JAAAOH01. The sequence goes on from JAWLED010000018.1 coordinate 35,879, forward strand.
GGCGCTTTCCGAGCTGGGCCCCTCCGCCGGACTGGCCCGCGCGCTTCTTCTCGGGCGCCGAGACGGTTTGTCGAGCTATACACAAGACCTCTTTCGTAAGAGCGGAACCTCCCATGTACTCGCGCTGTCGGGAATGCACCTCGGTATTCTCATCGGTATGACGCTACTCGTTCTCTCGCGTCTCGTCGGTAAGCGCCGGGCTCTGTGCGTTGCGCTTGCGCTTACCGCCGGTTACCTCTTTGTGGTCGGCTTCCGGGCGTCACTCGTGCGCGCGGCGGTCATGTTTGCGATTGTCGTTGCCGCGGTATTGCTCGACCGAAAACCCGAGCCGCTTCGCATCCTCTCCGCGGCATTCGTCTTGGTCACGGTAACGGCTCCCGCTTCAGTGGACGGTCTATCATTCCAACTCTCCTTTGCAGCTCTCTTGGGGATAATCGTGTTCGGCCGGTGGCTCGATCGGCTTGCCGCTCCGTGGATGCCTCGGTGGGTGCGAAGCCCGCTTGCGGCCTCGTTCGGTGCTCAACTTACAACAATGCCGCTGGTGCTTAGCGCCTTCGGTACGGCCAGACCCGTCGGCATAATAGCAACGCTCGCCGTCGCCCCGCTTGCGGTGGCGTTCGTGTGGGTGTCGGTCATCGGCGTCATGGTAGCACTTGTCGGCGGCGGCCCCTGGGCCGCAGCTGGGGGGGTAACTGGGGGCGGAGCCGCCCCCGCCGCCGCCGGCGGCGTGAGCGGGCTACTCTTGGACTCCGTCCGCAGTCTGATCTCCGTCCTCGAGGCCTCGCTCGTCGCTGTGGTCGAGCTATTTGCCGATGCCCCGGGTTTTTCGCTGAGCGGAACAGGGCCAATAGCGCTCGTCGCAACGGCCATCTGCGCGTTCGCAGCCTTGGTGGCCTGCCTCGACCTGCCGCCGAGGGCCCGACTGTGGGGTAGCCGAGGTCCCGCGGGACCGGTACGTGTTGGAAAAGGAGCGCACTTGTGAACTTGGACTCGGTGAGGGACGTGCACGAGGTTCTCGCCTCTCGCGGGCTTGCGCCGAAGAAGCGATGGGGGCAGAACTTCTTAGTGGACAGAAATGTTCGCTCGGCCATAGCCGACCTCGTTACTGCGGGGCCCGGCGAGCGCGCGTGGGAAGTGGGCCCCGGTCTCGGCGCGCTGAGCGAGTTGCTTCTCGATCGCGGCGTAGAGCTCGTGGTCTTCGAGATCGATCACGGCTTGGTGTCGTTTTTGCGCGAGCATTTTGCCGACTACGAGAACCTCACCGTCGTGGCCGGAGACGTCGTCGAGCAGTGGCCAAAGCATAGTGAAGCCTCGAAGCCCCCGCAGAGCGTTCTGGGAAATCTCCCATACTCCTCGGCGGCTCCCATTATCGCCTCGTTTCTTCAAAGTAACGTCGCGACGGGGCAGTTCGTGTTTATGGTGCAGGAAGAGGTCGCAGAGCGCATGATTGCCGGTCCCAACACGCGCACCTACTCGGCCTTCACCGTGCTCGTACAATCACGAATGTCGGTGAGTCGAAAGATGCGGATCCGGCCCGGGTCGTTCTACCCGCGCCCCGAAGTCTCCTCGGCGGTAGTCGAGCTACATCCTCGCGCCGGGGCGCCGCACATTGAGGACGGCGCGGTCCTCAGTGCGGTCGCTCGTTCGGTGTTTCACGCGCGCCGCAAGACCATTGCCAACAGCATGGCGGGAAGCGGTCTTCAGCTCGGTGGCAAGCGCATAACACTTTCCCGCACCGACGTGTCCCAGCTCCTTGCAGCCGCCGGCGTCGAGGAACGCGTGCGCGGTGAGTCGCTTCCGGTTGAGCGTATCGTAGAGCTTGCAAACCACACCGCGCGCAGAGTGCGCGCGGGTGACCTAAGCGCTTAGAGTGCCTTCAAGCCGCGAAGAACCTCGTCGACCCGAGCCTTGACCTCGTCCGAAGGCGCCACGAGCGGGAGCCGAAAGACTTCCCGGCAGTGGCCGGTTCGTGCCATGGCGTATTTGACGGGTATCGGGTTCGTGTCGGCAAAGAGGGCCTTGAAGAACGGGAGTAGCCGATAGTGATCCTTCTGTGCCCCTTTGAGATCTCCGGAGACTGCCTTGCGGGCAAACTCCACGACTTCGGCCGGAAAGAGGTTGCTTGCCACCGACACAATGCCGACGCCGCCGAGGGCCATGATGGGCAGGGCAAGATTGTCGTCCCCCGAGAGGATAACGAAGTCCTCCGGTTTGCGAGCTGCGAGGTCCATCACCTGGGGCATGCTCGCGCTTGCTTCTTTTACACCGACGATCTGCGGGTGCTCCGCCATGCGAAGCATAGTGTCGTTTTCGATGTTCTTGCCGGTGCGGCCGGGGATGTTGTAGACGAGCATCGGCAACCGGCTTTCGTCGCCGATGGTGGTGAAATGCCGATAGAAGCCCTCTTGGCTCGGCTTGTTGTAGTACGGTGCAACCTGCAAACTCGCCGTCGCGCCGATGTCTCGGGCCCGTACGGTCATGTCCACCGCTTCCCGGGTAGAGTTCGAGCCGGTACCCGCAATGACCGGCACCCGGCCCTTGGCTTGATCTACGACGATCTCGATGACCTTGAGGTTCTCCTCGTGAGTAACGGTGGGGCTCTCCCCGGTCGTGCCCATCGGCACGAGCCCTGCTATACCCTTCTCGATCTGGAAGTCGACGAGGGCGCGGAGTGCCCCCTCGTCGAGTGATTCGTCCTCGTTGAAGGGCGTGATCATTGCTGTGTAGACGCCATGGAACATAGGTGTCCTCCCTTTTTTTTGGCTCATTATGAAAGTAAGTCCGACAGAAAGTCGTCGACTGTAAAAAAGCCGGTACGCTCGCGCACCCACTCGGCCGCCATGACCGCGCCCAGGGCAAAGCCGCCGCGATTGCGCGCAGTATGGCTTACCTCGATGGTGTCGGCGGGCGAGTCGAGCGTAAGGCGATGAGTCCCCGGGATGTTGCCGCCACGGACCGAGGAAACCTGGAGCTCGTTCTCTTCTATGGCACGGTGTAGCACTTCGGTTACCAGGGTGTCTTTGCGGTCGACCCGCTCGAGCACCTTCGTGGCAAGTGTGAGCGCGGTGCCGGAGGGGCTGTCCTTTTTGTGGCGATGGTGAGCTTCGTGGATCAACAGGTCATAGTCGGGAATTCGGTTGACCAATCGAGCCGCCTCGGTAGCGATTTTCATGAAGAGGTTTGCTCCAATGGAAAAGTTTGCTCCGATTAGATACCCGATTCCCGCCTCGGCCACCGTGTTCTGCACGGCTTCGAGCTCTGCACCCCAGCCGGTGGTGCCGACCACTGCGGGAACGCCCGCCGCCGCGTAGGCGCGCGCGTTGTTCAACACCGACGCGCCGTCGGCGAACTCGATGACGACCTCCGCCCCTTCGAGCGAGGCGGCGCTTGGCGCCGCGTAGTCGGCCTCTGCCGAGTTCGGATCTACGCGAGCCACGAGTTCATGATCTCGCCGTAAGAGGGCCTGTTCGACCTCGTGTCCCATTCGTCCGTAGCCGCAGATGACCGCTTTCATATGCTTACCCCTGACACAGTGTTGCGGCGGCGGTGTTGACGATGTCTTGCACCGAGGCGCCGCGGGAGAGATCACTTACCGGCTTGGCAAAGCCCTGCAGAAAGGGCCCGTACGCTTCGGCCCCGCCGAGCCGTTGCACGAGCTTGTAGCCGATGTTTCCGGCGTTGAGATCGGGGAATACGAGCACGTTCGCCTTTCCGGCTACCGTCGAGTCCGGTGCCTTCTTTTTGCCCACACTCTCGACCACTGCGGCATCGAGCTGCAACTCTCCGTCCACCGGGAGGCCCGGCTCTTTCTCTCCAACAATGCGCATAGCCTCGCGTACTTTGTCGATCGACTCGTGCTCGGCCGACCCCTTGGTCGAGAACGAAAGCAGCGCCACGACCGGATCGGCTTCGAGGAAGGTCCGGCAGGACTGCGCCGCCGAGATCGCAATTTCGGCCAATTGCTCGGCGGTGGGATCCGGAATGGTTGCACAGTCGGAAAAGACAAGACCACCGTCTACACCCCATTGCGTGTCGGGGGTCTGCATAACGAAACACGAGGAAGCGGACTTTACCCCCGGGGCGGTCTTGATGATGGTAAACGAGGCGCGCAGAACATCCGCGGTGGAGCTCTCCGCACCGGCGACCATTGCATCTGCATCGGCAAGGCGAACCATCATCGCGCCCCACTTGAGCGGATCGGTGATCTCCTCTCGTGCGGTGTCGAGGTCCATGCCTTTGTGTTTTCGCAATTCGTGATATTCGCCGGCGTAGGCTTCGAGCTTCTCCGAGGAAGAGGGGTTCACGATGTGTGCTTTAGAAATGTCGGCACCCTCATTCTTGGCGGCGGACTGCACCTTGTCCGGCTCTCCGATAAGCGTGAGAGATCCAACGAGGCCTTCGCTGAGCAGCGTCGCCGCCGCCTTGAGCGTGCGCGGCTCGAGTCCCTCGGGCAAAACGAGGTTGCGCGAAAGCTTTTTTGCCTTTGCTTGCATACGTTCTACGAAATCCATGTCGGCTCCTTGGCTGTTTGCCTCCATCATAGCAAGTTTCCGGTGATGTAGAAAGTGCTGCCGCTGCGCCGTTGCGCGGCCGGCGCAAAATCGCTACCATCCCGGCTATGCGCATCGGTGTCTATGGTCTCGGACGATTCGGATATTTCTGGGCCTCGCTTCTGGCCTCTCATCTGTCGAGTACGGATTCTTCGGGCACGGGCTCGCTCGAGGCTACGGTCAAGGCCTATAACCGCAATCCGGACCGACCCACTCCCGAGGGGGTGAAGCGGGTGTCCGTCGAGGAGCTTGCCGGCTGCGATACGATTTTTCTCTGTGTAGCCATATCGGCCGTCGAGCCGGTTGTTCGCGAGCTTTCCCCCCATCTCGAGCCCGGCACGACCGTGGCGGACACCTGCTCGGTCAAACGGTATCCCGTCGATCTCATGCGCCGTCACCTCCCCGATGGGGTGGGGATCCTTGCCACTCATCCCATGTTTGGCCCGGACTCTGCGAAACACGGAATAGCGGGGCTGCCGCTGATCTATTGGCCCGAGCGATACGCGGCGGTCGCCCGGCACGGAGCGCCGGGCGGGCTCAGCGGACCCGGCCTCCACGCCGAGCAGGATGAGAAAGACACCCAAGACGACACTGCCGGGGTCGACTGGTGGCCGGAGTGGTTTGCCTCGGTCGGGCTTCGCACCATCCGGATGAGCCCGGACGAGCACGACCACGAAGCAGCCTACACCCAGGGTATCACGCACTTCATCGGCCGCGTGCTTGACGACCTCTCGGTGCGCCCGAGCCCCATCGGCACCGTCGGCTATCAAAAAATTCTCGATGTCGTCGAGCAGACATGCAACGACCCGCTGCAGCTGTTCCTCGATTTGCAGCGCTACAACCCGTATACCACCGAGATGCGCGCCAAGCTCAAGGCCTCACTCGAGCGAGTGCTCGCCCAGTTCGACGAGCAGTAGCGATATGGAGGGCCCGCTCGGTCGGGCCGTCTTCGGCTCACTTCATGTGCAGCACCGCGCCGACCGCCGACAGAAGCACCGGATCCACGTTGCGCTCGTACCAGGGGTCGGTCAAGCGCTCCACGCGGTAGTACAGCGACAGCGAGCCGGCCGCCCCGGGAACTCGGTACCCTGCCGCAAGGTTCCAATCCACGTTTCGCGCTTCGATCCCCCGGACGTTGATTCCCTCGGTCTCTCTGAATATGAGCGAGGCTCGCCCGTGGAGAAACAACGCGCCATAGCTCTCGTGGACGATCGGTTCCACGCGAAGCCCGCCCGTCACGCGGCCCCGGTCGATGAAGGCGGCACTTTCAACAAATAACGAGGGAACGTTGAGCTCCGCCTCGAGCTGCGCCTCGGCGGAGCTATGTATGCCGCTCTGCTTCCAGGAAATCTCCGGCATTTCGTACTCGAGTCCCGCCACGAGGGTGTCATGGATCGGACGCCGGGTGCTGTCTTCGTCGACTTCATGTGTGCAGTCGTGCCGCCATCCCCCGTAGAGCACCACCGGGTCGGCGTTGTAGGCGGTGAGGAACCGCAGGTCGGTCAACAGATTGCGCGGCGAGAAGGCCAAGGGGTTATCGAACTCTTCGAGGTGACGGGCTTGGTAGAGCATGCGAACGAGACCCCGCACCGCAACCCGTGGGGAACTGTAGAGGTCTGCGGCTACTCCCAGGTCAAAGTCGGTCCCGAAATCCTCTTTTGCGTCCCGATCGGTGTACCACCGATAGTCGGCCCATGACTGTGCGCCGGAGAGGAACTCGGGTTGTCGGCTGAACTCGTAGGGGAGCGAGAGGGGAGGGAGCCGCACCACCTCGGCCCACACGCCGGCTGAGCCGGCAAAGAAGAAAAACGCGAGAACTGCTAACCGAACGAGGAAGAGGCGAGCCCGCATGGCAGGATCGTAGCAGGGGCGGGGGGAAGCGGCAATGGTGAAGGCCTCGCCGTTCCGTCTTGACACCCCCCGCCCCCGGTGCTACCTTCTGAGCCGGTCAACCTATGGCAAACATGCGAATTAGAAACATCGATGAGGCGGATATCGACACCGTGCTTGCCGAGGACATTGAGTTCGACGGCGAGTTGGTGTTTCACGATCCTCTTCTCATAAAGGGGAGCTTCAGCGGCGAGATCCGCTCTTCGGGCGACCTCTTTATCAGCGAGTCGGCACGGGTGGAAGCAAAGGTCGAGGCGCAGACCGTCTCGGTCAAGGGGCACGTAAAAGGGGACGTTCAGGCCCACAGCCGACTCGAGCTTTTCGAGAGTGCACGTGTCATTGGAAACATTCGCACCCCGGATCTTTTCGTCCAGAGCGGATGCCTCATAAACGGAACCTGTAAAATGGGCCCGGAGGAAGCGTATGTGGAGAAGGACAATGGGTAGGGCACGACACACGCTCGTGGCCGCGGCCGTTATCATGGTCATCGGCGTCGGTGCCCT
>JAWLED010000092.1:0-10708 GCA_041686235.1 Spirochaetia bacterium
GCTCGGCCGCATTGCAGACATACCTCTCTGCGCTTATCCTTCATTCTAGGAGAGGGGTATATGAGTGCGAACTATGAACGGGAGTTCAACTCCTCGAATCGCCCACACGTGGTTATGGTCACGAATCACGGTGTACACGAATGGAGCGTAAACGCGGGACTCCCCGATACCGGCGGGCAAAACGTCTACGTAAACGACCTCTCGGGCACCCTCGCAGGCCTCGGGTTTCGGGTGACCACATTCAACCGGGGCGGCTACCCCCACCCGACCCATGGCACCGAGCGAACCGGCGCGGTGTACCGAAACGGGAGCGAGCGCATCGTTTATCTCACCGACTCGCGCGATGCGTTCATCCGCAAGGAAGAAATGGGCCCTATGATCGACACACTTGCCGAGGACCTCGCACACAAGCTCGCCGAGGGGCCACCGCCGGTACTCGTTGTGTCCCACTATTGGGACGGGGCGGCTGTGGCCGATCGCGCGCTGTCCCGCCTCGATCTCACCTGCCCGCACGTGTGGGTCCCGCATTCGCTCGGCGCGCTGAAGAAAGAAGGGACCGATCCCGCCCAGTGGGCGGAATTGCACATAGACGAGCGCATTGACGCCGAGGGCGAGATTCTTAAAAACGTGGATCTCGTTGCAGCGACCTCCGGGGCCATCCAAGACACCTTGAAGAGCCGCTATCACATAGAAAAGGTGCTGTTTCTCCCACCCTGTGTCGACGAGACGCGTTTTGATCGCGAACGGGTCCGCCACGACCGCCGCGCCGCTTCCCTTCTCGAGGCGGCGGCCGGCCTCCCCGAAGGCGCGGCAGCACGGCGTCGGATCATCACCGAAGTAAGTCGAACCGATCGAACCAAGCGCAAGAATATTTTGATCGAGGCCTTCGCGCGGGTCAACGCGGTGTTCCCGGACACGTTTCTCGCGCTAACCATCGACCCCGCCGCCGGCGAGCTCTATGAGGAGCTCACCGCCCTCATCCGAAAACACGGAATCACCAAAAGCGTCGCCGTGCTCGGATCGATCCCCGAATACATTCCCTCTCTCTACGGAATGAGCACGGTCTACTGCACCCCGTCGGCCATGGAAGGATTCGGCATGTCGATCCAGGAGGCCGCAGCATGCGGAGTACCGGCGGTGGCGAGCCGGCGGGTCCCTTTTGCAATGGAGTACCTGCGCGGGGAGCGGCCCGAACGGCGCGCGGTATCGGAGGCCGGTGGTGAGAGCATCGACGTTGGCGAGGGCGCGGTAATCGTCCCTCCCGACAGCGTGGCCGGCACCGCGGAGGGCCTGCGATTGCTCCTCTCGGACAGCGACCTCCGTCATCGAATGGGCGAGCGCGCCTACCGGATAACGATCCCGCGGTTTACGTGGAAGCGAGTCACCGTGGAGTTCCTGCGAGCGGTGGGCGTGCCCCTCCCAGCTGCTACCGGCGACGGCGGTAATGGCGGTGGCGACAGTGGCGGCGACCGAGACGACAGCGGCGGTAACACCTATGGTGGCAACGCAGACAAAGGGGAGCCTCACAATGGGTGAACACAGACGCCGTCTCGAGCCGGATGCCGCTCGGAAGAAGCTTGCCACCTTCTCTCTCGAGGGGATGTCCTGGCAAACACTCTTGGAGCAGGATGAGGCGAACCGAGAGGCGCAGGCCTATGCTCCGCAAGGCGTTTATGCCCGTGACCCCCGAGACGATACCATAACCGTGTTCAATGAGCGGCGCATGAGTCGGCCACACGATTATCCCGACCGCGGTGCGGATACCTCGAGCGCAGCCGCGAAAAGCACCGAATCATCGTGCCCGATCTGTGCAGCCAACACCACACCCATCATCGACCTAAAGGAGCTGAGCGAAGGGTTTACCTTCATAAACCGGAACCTCTACCCGATCGTCGCTCCACAGGCGCCGGACGACGTACAAATCCCGGCCGCACCGGGAGATCCGCAGGCCCCGGCCGCACCGGGACACAAAGCACACAGCGGGGCGGCGTTCGGCGCGCATTTCCTGCAGTGGACCTCCTCGTATCACGATCGGGATTGGCCCGAGCTGGGGGAGGCCGACCGAACCACGGTGATGGAACGCTTGGCCCGACTCGAAGCGGTTCTCCTACACTTGCCGGACTTTCCCGGCGGCCCAACCCCAGCCTCCGCGCCGGCCTCAGCTCCCGGCCCGGCCTCAGCCCCGGCTGAGGAGCCGGCCCCGGACCACGTACCGAACGACCAGCGCCGCGACGACCGCCACGTTTCCATCATAAAGAACGTGGGGCGCACGGTCGGAGGGTCGCTCAGCCACGGCCATCAGCAGATCACCCTCAGCAATGTCCTTCCCGGCCGAGTGCGCGAGCATCAGCAGTTCGAACGGCGCTACGGAAAACGCTTCGCCCCGTTCATGCACGAGAACAACCCCGAAGAGCTCACCGTCGCGCAGTTGGAAACCGGCAAGCTGATCGTTCCCTACTTCATGCGCCGACCATATGACATGCAGTACCTTCCCGCTTCGGTGAGCGGCGAGTACCTCAGCGACCTTAGCTCAGCGCAGCTGCGGGATCTCGCCGGCGGCCTTGCCATAGGGATGCAGGCACTGGAGAAGGTGCTGCGTTCCCTCGGGAAAGAAATCGCGTACAACGTGCTCTTCCATACCGGCCCGGGCGCCGGCGTATACCTGGAGCTACTCCCACGCACGCAGGAGAACGGAGGCTACGAACAGCTCGGCCTCAGCGCCTGTCAGGCGATCCCCGCGAGGGCGGCCGAGGTTCTGCGCGAGGCGGTGTGAATAATCGACTTGAAAGCGCGGAACTCGGCGCTTACACTAGTAATGGGTGCACCCAGTGGATTTCTCACGCACAAAGGAGGGAACAATGAAACGGTTTTCATTGGTTCTGTTGGGTGTTTGTGTCTTCATCGCGCCCGCGTTCGGTGGAGGTCAGCAAGAAGCTGCCGAGATGGGGTGTGACGGGGAAATCACCCAGGACGAAATCGAAATCTGGTGGCACGAAGGTGCCGAGGCTGAAATCGAGGTTGTCGAGGACTTTGTTGATGAGTTCAACGCCTCGCAGGACGAGGTGACTGCCTCACTGACGCTGGTGCCTGAAGCGGACTACGATAACGCCCTGCGCGGCGCCGCCGCTTCCGGGGACCTTCCGGATGTAATCGACACCGACGCCTCGTTCGCATTCAGCTACGCATGGGCCGGCGACCTGCAACCGATCGGCGAGTGCATGAGCGATGAGCTCCGAGAGGATCTCCTGCCATCGATCGTCAACCAAGGAACATATGCCGACCACATGTGGGCGGTCGGAATGTTCGACTCGGGACTCGGAATGTATGCCGATCGCTCGGCCCTCGAAGAAATCGGGGTACAGATACCTGAGCATCCCGATGAGGCGTGGACTGTCGAAGAGTTCAACGACATCCTCGCAGACTTGCGCGATGCAGGGTGGGAGCAACCGCTGGACTTAAAGAAGAATTACGGGCTCGGCGAGTACTACTCGTATCTCTATCAGCCGTTTCTGTGGTCGGCGGGCACAGACCTTCTGGCCGACGACTTCTCCCAGGCGGACGGCTACATCAATAGCGAGGAGGCAGTCGAGGCGCTGACACACTTCCAGAACTGGCATGAAGAGGACTACGTCGACGATAACGAGGACGATGCCGCGTTCGTTGAAGGACGGTCGGTACTTTCCATGGTCGGTCACTGGGAGTATTCGCGCTACAAAGAAGCCCTCGGAGACGACCTCGTGGTGCTGCCGCTGCCGGATTTCGGCGAAGGGACTCGCTCCGGACAGGGCTCGTGGCAATGGGCCGTCAACGCGGACTCGGATGCCGACGCCGCGTGGAAATTCATTGAGTTCACACTTGAACCGGAGCAGATGGAGCGTATGAGCGACGCCAGCGGCGCCCTTCCGGCACGCGCTTCGGTAGCAGAGGACGTCGAACGCTTTGGCCCCGGCGGAGATCTGGAGCTGTTCCGAATCCAACTCGAGGAAGGCTACACGGTGCCGCGGCCACCTCACCCCGCCTATCCGACGATCTCCTCAGCATTCAACCAAGCGATCCACGACATTATTGACGGAGCGGACGTTGAAGAGGCGCTCGACGAAGCCGCTGAAGAAATCGATTCCGATATCGAGGCAAACGAGGGCTATCCACCGCCCGAGCTGTAAAGGATGACAACTTGATGTTTTCGGACCGGGGGCTGTTTGCCCCCGGTTCGTAGCGTATTGCCCCTGTCGGTCTCAATTGGAGACAAGAGGAGTCGCCGTTATGACTTCACAGCGCGGGTCCGTAGGATTTCTCTTCTGTCTGCCCGGTATCGTCTTACTCTTCGCAATGCTGCTCGGCCCATTTCTGATGGCCTTCGGTTTGTCGTTCACAAACGTGCGACTGGCATCACCTCTTCCGGTACGGTTCGTCGGAATCGAAAACTACGTGGCCATACTCAACAGTTCTTCATTCTGGCAGTCTTTGAGTAACAACCTGTACTTTACCGCGGTCGTCGTCCCGGTGCAGACCGCATTCGCCCTCTGGCTCGCAGTATTGGTCAACAGGCGCTTGCGCGGTGTCGTGGTCTTTCGCGCGATCTATTTTTCGCCGGTGGTCGTGGTTATGACGGTTGCAGCCACGGTGTGGCTGTTGCTATTCAACCCGGATCGGGGACTCATCAACGGGTTTCTCAGAGCCATCTCGGGCGGATACCTGGAAAGCGAGTGGCTCCAATCAACCACAATGGCAATGCCGGCTATAATGATCATGTCGGTCTGGCAGGGGGTCGGCTTTCAGATGATCATCATTCTCGCCGCCTTGCAGGATATCCCCACCGAGCTGTATGAGACTGCCGATATCGATGGCGCCACGCGACGTCAACAGTTCTTCTCGATTACCCTGCCGCAACTGCGCAACACGCTGATCTTCGTCGCCACAGTCACGATGATCTTAGCGTTCCGCCTATTCGATCAAGTGTGGGTCACCACCCGCGGGGGGCCGCGTGGTGCCACGCGAACCATGATGATCGAGATGGTAACGGTCGGCTATGAGCAACAGATGATCAGCCGTGGCTCTACGGTAGCTGTGATCTTCTTCCTCATAGTGGTCGCGATAACAGTTATTCAGCGCACCCTGATCCGTGAGGAGGAACAGTAGTATGTCCGGTCGATTACGAGGCATTCGCATTTGGTCGTCCTACTCAATTCTGATCCTCATCGCGTTCTTTTTTCTCTTTCCTATCCTGTTCATGGTCGTCGGCGCGTTCAAGCCAAACGAGCTCGTGTTGCTTGAAGGAAGGACCATTCGTGCATTCTGGCCGACACAGGCATCATTCAACAACTTTATTGCGGCTTTTCAACGTGGGCGCTTCGGCCACTTGCTGATGAACTCGGTGATCATTGCAACCTTCACCGTCGGTCTCGGCCTCATCGTGAACTCGATGTTCGGCTACGGCCTCTCGCGCCTCCCGTTCCGCGGCTCGAGATTCATCTTAGTTACCGTCATTGCCCTTACGGTTATTCCTCTCGAATCCGTCGCGATTCCGCTACTGTGGATGATGTCCGGCCTGGGCCTGCGCAATACCTACACTGTGCAGATCCTTCCCTTCATCGCGAACCCGCTGTTCGTATATCTCTTTTATACCTTCTTCTTACCGCTTCCGAGAGAGCTCGAAGATGCAGCCCGCGTAGACGGAGCCGGGCCGGTGAGAACATTTCTTCAAATTGCCGTTCCGCTATCAAAGCCGGCATACGCAACGGTGGCAATTCTCTCCTACATCTTCATTTGGGGCCAACTGCTGTGGCCCGTACTCGTTACCTCGGGCCCCGAGGTGCGTCCGTTGCCGCTCGGCATATCGGTGCTTATCCATCAGCCGCCGATCAATTGGGGACACGTCATGGCGTTTGCCCTCATGATGACTTTACCGCTCATGATATTGTTCATCATCTTTCAACGGTGGTTCGTCCAAAGTGTCGCGAGGAGCGGGGTGAAGGGCTAAGCTAACAAGGGCATGCCTACTGCCCTTCGACTGAGCTCATTACCCTCTGCTTCCACAATTCATCGAGAACGACCGTGCCCACTTACGCCCCGGCAACCACTTACGCCCCGACTGAGTAAATTCATTGCTCTGTCGGCGAGGCCGTGCGATTATGAGGAAACACACACCATACGTCACACAGGGAGATGCCGCTATGACCGTGCTGGTAGCAGACAAATTGCCGGACCAACATCGCACTGCGCTCGAGGAGCAGAAATGCTCGGTAGTGTATGAGCCGGAGCTCAAAGGGGATGCGCTCATCGAGGCGATGCGCTCGCACACACCCGACATCCTCATTGTCCGATCCACGAAGGTTCCGCGCGCAGTTATAGAGGCTCATCCCGGGCTCAACGTTGTCATTCGAGCCGGTGCGGGCTACAACACCATCGACGTGGAAGCGGCCTCGGCTCGCAGCGTCTACGTCGCAAACACCCCCGGGAAGAACTCCGTCGCGGTGGCGGAGCTGGCCTTCGGCCTGTTACTTAGTCTCGACCGCCGCATTCCCGACAACGTCTCCGACCTTCGAAACGGCGTGTGGAACAAGCAGGAATACTCGAAAGCCGAAGGAATCTACGGCCAAACGCTCGGCGTCGTCGGCCTGGGGAAGATCGGTGTAGAGATGGTACACAGGGCCAAGAGCTTCGGCATGAAGGTCGTTGCCTGGAGCCGGTCCCTCAGCACCGAGCGGGCGGAGAGCCTCGGCGTTCGTCGCCTCGGTTCTCCCGAGGAAGTGGCCGGCCACGCCGACGCAGTGAGCGTGCACCTCGCGGCAAACGCCGACACGAAAAACCTCATTTCGGAGCAGTTTTTCGCGCAGATGAAGCCCGGCGCATATTTCATCAACACCTCGCGCGCCGAGGTGGTCGATGAGGCTGCGCTGCAACAGGCAATTAAGGACAAAGGCATTCGCGCCGGCCTCGATGTGTTCTCGCAGGAGCCGTCGGGCAAGTCGGGCGCCGTTACCGCCCCTCTCTTCGACGAGCCGGTGGTGTATGGAACCCACCACATCGGCGCGTCAACGGAACAGGCGCAAAATGCGGTGGCCGACGAAGTCGTGCGCATCGTGGGCTCGTATCTCGAAAGCGGTCAAGTCCCCAACTGTGTCAACACTGCACGGCGAACACCGGCACGCTATATTTTGTCCGTTCACCACCGAAACCGGGTGGGCGTGCTTGCCTCCGTTCTGACCGTCATCAAGGAAAACAATATCAACGTAAACTCCATGGAGAATGTCCTCTTCGAAGGGGGCGAGGGTGCGTGCGCAAATATCCAAATCGAGGCCGCCTTGTCCGAGGCGGCAATGCGAAAACTCGAGGCTTCGAGTGACGAGGTGCTCTCGGTAAACATGCACGAGATAGGCTAGAACGTGACCAGCTGATATCCGTCGGCGACCAACCGCCTGAGGCTTGGATGACCTTCATAGTCTGAAAGGAGCTTCACGCTCGTCTTTTTGATTTCCTCTCTTACCCCGAACGCCGCCGCACAAAAATGGCACGCGCCGAGAATGTTTTCCTCTATCGCCTCGAACATTCCGTGCATTCGGTTCTCGGGGTTGGCAATCTCGGGCACCCAACGCGTGCCGGCCTTCCCAACCGGCCTTCAAAAAAACTTGCTGTTACAAGTTGGCATTGCCGGCCTAAGTTGTTAGACTTTGTCCCGGTTGTCAAGCAAAACGATATATAGAGGATAGGCTATGCCGAAAAATCCACATGATGAACCTTCCAAATCATCGCCGACTCAGCCCACAGTCGAAACACCTCGGATTCTCACCGGGCAAAAGGCACTGGTAACCGGCGGCAGCTCGGGGATCGGGCGCGCCTGCGCCGTCGCGCTTGCCCAAGCCGGGGCGGACGTCGCGGTAAACTACCGCGGCGGAAAAGACAAGGCGCTCGAGGTTGTCAAAGAGATCGAACGCGCCGACCGCCGCGGAATCGCCGTGCAGGCGGACGTCTCACAGGAGCCTGAGGTCACGGCGATGTTCGAAGAGGTTATCTCGTCCTTCGGAACGCTCGATATCCTGGTTAACAACGCCGGAGTGCAGCAAGACGCGCCGTTCGAAGAGATGACCCTCGAGCAGTGGAACAAGGTCATCGGCGTGAACTTGACCGGCCAGTTCCTCTGTACAAAGGAAGCGGTGGCCGAGTTCAAGCGACGCGGGATCGTGCCGGAGGTTTCGTGTTCGGCCGGCAAAGTCATCTGCATGAGCTCGGTCCACGAGGCCATCCCCTGGGCCGGCCACGTCAATTATGCGGCAAGCAAAGGTGGGGTCATGCTCATGAGTAAGTCCATCGCGCAGGAGGTCGCACACCACCGGATTCGCGTCAACAGTGTGGCCCCCGGTGCGGTGCGAACGCCGATCAACCGCGACGCGTGGGAAACGCAAGAGGCCTACGACAAGCTCATGGAGCTCGTGCCCTACAATCGCATCGGCGAGCCCACCGATATCGGGCGCACCGTAGCATGGCTCGCCTCCGATCAGGCGGATTATATCGTGGGCACGACCATCTACGTGGACGGCGGGATGATGCTCTACCCCGGCTTCGCAACCGGCGGCTGAAGGAGGACTAGCGATGGCATATCAACCAATCGAAAACTACGGGCTCATTGGAAACATGCACACCGTCGCCATGGTGGGCACCAACGGCTCGATAGACTGGCTGTGCTTCCCCCATTTCGACTCGCCAAGCATCTTCGCCTCCGTCTTGGATGATACCAAAGGCGGGTTCTTCACCATTGCCCCGCGTGAGCAACATGGAGTCACCCACAAACAGTTCTACTGGCCCGACACCAACGTGCTCGTCACCCGCTTTCTCTCCCCCGACGGTGTCGCCGAATTGATCGACTACATGCCGGTGTTGGAGCGAGGCGAAGAAGGTGAAGATGATGAGAGACAGCACCGCGTCGTTCGCAGGCTCAGCGTCGTGCGCGGGAGCATGGACTTCCGCCTCGAGTGCCGCCCCGCGTTTGACTACGCCCGCGAGCGAGCCCAGGTGGAAATTACCGATCGCGGCGCGCTGTTCCACGGCGCCGACCTCCACCTCGCGCTCAGCGGCGAGCCCGAGTTCACCGCCGACGGGGCCGACGCCGACGGGGCCGCCGACCACGAGGCCGCCCCGCCGGGGGCCGTCAGCGACTTCCACCTCAAAGAAACCGAGAGCCTCACCTTCGTGCTTCATCAGATTCCCGAGGGCGCGGGATGCAGCCCCGCCGTCCCCGAGGACGAGTCGGAGGAGCTCTTTCGAAAGACGGTGGACTACTGGCGCCGCTGGATATCGAAGTCGAGCTACAAAGGGCGCTGGCGCGAAATGGTGCATCGCTCCGCCCTCACCCTGAAGCTCCTCACCTTCGAACCCACCGGAGCCATCGTTGCCGCCCCGACCACCGGATTACCGGAAGGAGTCGGGGGAGAGCGCAACTGGGACTATCGCTACACGTGGATCCGCGATGCCGCGTTCACCCTCTACGGGCTCTTGCGCATCGGCTTCACCGAGGAAGCGGGACGGTTCATGTCGTGGATCGAGGCGCGCACCCACGAGCTCAACCCCGACGGCTCGCTGCAGATTATGTACGGGCTCGACGGGCGCCACGAGCTTACCGAGCACACCCTCGACCACCTCGACGGATACAAGGGATCGAAGCCGGTGCGGGTGGGAAACGGCGCCTACGATCAGCTTCAGCTCGATATCTACGGCGAGCTCATGGATGCGGTCTACCTCTACAACAAGTACGGCTCACCGATTTCCTACGACTTCTGGGTGCAACTGCGGAAGCTCATCAATTGGGTAGTCGACAACTGGAAACGCACCGATGAGGGCGTGTGGGAGGTGCGCGGCGGACAGCGGCACTTTACCTACTCGAAGCTCATGTGCTGGGTGGCGGTAGACCGGGCGCTGCGCCTCGCCGACAAACGCTCCTTCCCCGCCGACCGCGAGAAGTGGCTCGCCACCCGCGACGAGATCTACGAGGAGATCATGAGCGAGGGGTGGAGCGAAGAGCGCCAGGCATTCGTGCAATCCTACGGCAGCACCACCCTCGATGCGTCCAACCTCACCATGCCGCTGGTATTCTTCGTCTCCCCCACCGACCGGCGGATGCTCTCGACCCTCGACGAGACGCTCAAGCCGCCCCAAGAAGGGGGTCTCGTCTCGGACAGTCTCACCTACCGTTATGACGTAACGACCACCCAGGACGGGCTTGCCGGAGAGGAAGGGACGTTCAACATCTGTAGCTTCTGGCTCGTGGAGGCCCTCACCCGCGCCGGGCGCACCGACCGCCGTCGTCTCGAGGAGGCGCGGCTCATGTTCGAGAAGATGCTCGGCTACGCCAACCACGTCGGGCTCTACGCCGAGGAGACCGGCCCGAGCGGCGAGGCCCTCGGAAACTTCCCGCAGGCCTTCACCCACCTGGCGCTCATAAGCGCCGCCTACAATTTGGACAAGGAGTTAGGATGACACTCGAATTCTGGTATCTGCTTCCGATTGCCTTTGCCATTGCCACCCTCGCGATGGCCTCGGGAGTCGGCGGGGCGACGTTCTTCTCGCCGCTGTTCATTCTCGCGCTCAGGCTCGAGCCCGAAGTGGCGATCGGCACCGCCCTCATTACCGAGACATTCGGCTTTGCCAGCGGGCTCTACGCCTATATCCGCGACAAAGTCATCGACTTCCGGCTCGGCGGCATCATGTTGATGGC
>JAWLED010000093.1:0-10580 GCA_041686235.1 Spirochaetia bacterium
GTCCGTTTTGGGGGCAGTGCCCTTGGGATCGTGGGCTCTGCTTCGTACCGTGCTCTTTTTCACGGAGAGCCGACACGGGGCGTAGCGCAGGGGCGCCACACGGTAGGCTAACGGCGGAAAACGCTGAGAGCAAAAAAGGAATACAGACAGGAGCTTCAATGGATAAAGTCCTCATCAAGCAGAAAGACCGCTATTCCGTCGAAATCAAGGCCCGCTACTTGATCGACGAGACCTCTTCTCCAAAAGACGGATACGGACTGCGAGCATATTTCTTCTTTCCCCAGCCCTTCGGGATATCTCGGTCGACCTACGACTCTCAGAGTTTCTTTGACCAGCTCAAGCTCTACCTGCGTTTCAACACTCCCGTCTTTTCGATCTCGGAACTGCTCGAGCCGCTTTCAGACTCTTCTCCGTTGATACGGGTGGAGAAAATCGTTCATGCGCATGAGCAGGAAGGCGGCGCGGTAGATGAGGATGCGTTCGTCTATGAGGCGAAGCTGCTCGGCTCGGTGTATAAGTCGGTGCTTCGGGAGCTGTTGCATAAGACGCGGGAGACGGCCGGGGAGTCGGACAAACAAGACGAGGCGCAGCTCGAGAAGGCAGTGAAGTCCGCTCATGCGGTAGCTCGCCGGTTTCACGAGGTAATCGAGCGGCTCGAACAGGGCGACGAGGTGGGTTCGGGGCTCATGCAGCACGCATACATGATCGATGAGCATCTCTCGTTGCTTCTCGAGAAGCATTTGACCTCCATCCTCACCGTCTACGACGCCCAACGGCAAGAAGAGCTCTACGGCCGTATCGTGAAGGTGTTACTCAAGGAAGAGAAATACCGGGCGAAGCGCGGATATCCGAGCCGCCCATCGAGCATCGAGCAGCGTCGGCAGTTTGAAGAATACGTCTATCGCGAGAAGATGCTCAAGAAATACGCCTCCGAGGTGCTGTTCTTCGATGTAGACCGCCGGAACACCGCCAAAAGCGGCGAGCATCTTCTATACGCCCTCGCCGCCGGGCTTGCGATGATCATTGCAACAAGTATCGCGTTTTTCGGCCAAACGCGTTTCGGAAACGTCAGCATCTCGCTTTTTGTCGTGCTGGTAGTTGGATACATGCTCAAAGACCGCGTGAAAGATTTCTTTCGCGATCTGCTCAAGCGTCGGCTCGGGCCCTATCTCAATGACCGGAAGGCGCGCATTCTCGACCGGTTGCGCCGCAGGCGGCTCGCTACCGTCAGTGAGCGCGCCTACTATGTGGGAGAGTCGAAACTCGATCCGGCAATCCGTGCGTTACGGAACCGCGGTTACTTTGAACGGACCCTCTTTTCTCAGGAAGAAGAGCAGATACTGCTGTATGCAAAGAAACTAAATCTCAATGCACGAAACTTTGCTTCGGTGCACAGACGAGTAAACGGCGTGGCCGACATCAACATCATCGATCTTCAGCCGTTTCTCCAACATCTCAGCGCACAATACGGTCTCGTCCCGACGATCGAGAACAAGAAGCGGGTGCGGCTGCATCGAGTCAAACGCATATATCACTTGAACCTCATCGTTGCATACGAGAGCCCCCAAGGGCGCATTGCCGGGCGTTTTCGCCTTATCGTCGATGCGCAAGGGATCAAACGAATAGAATCGGTAACAGACACCGGTCCACTTTCGAGTGAGGGGATCCGTGTGGCGCCACCTTCGGCAGCCGATGAAGAGGGCGACTTCGAGTACTGAGCGGCCTATGTTGTGGCGAAGCAATGAAGACACGGTGCCTGGCGGATAGGGTCTCCGAAACGAGAGGCGCGTTTCAAAAACGCAGTGACCCGTGCCATACTACAAATCGGACAGTCGAGCTCGATAGCGCTTTGTCGAGATGACGTAGGAGAAGGATATGAATAACGCACAAGAGACGAGGGAAACCGCGAAGGCTATAGAGGAAGGCACCGCAGTTCTTGGGGTTGAGTTGGGCTCCACCCGCATTAAAGCCACGCTCATTGGCCCCGGTCACAAACCGTTAGCAAGTGGAACGTATGGTTGGGAAAACAAGCTCGTCGACGGGATCTGGACCTACGACATGAACGACGTGTTGACGGGCGTGAGCTCGTGTTTCGCCGATCTCGCAGCGGACGTCGAAAAAAAATACGGTGTAGCACTGAAAAACGTTTCCGGTGCCGGCTTGAGTGGGATGATGCACGGCTACATTGCGCTCGATTCGGCGGGGAATCTGCTCGTGCCGTTTCGAACATGGCGGAACAACATTACTCAGCAAGCATCTGCAGCGCTTACTCGGCTATTCAACTATCCGATTCCCCAAAGATGGAGTATCGCGCATCTCTATCAAGCGATCTTGAATGGGGAAGAACACGTCTCGCAAGTGAGGTACATCACTACCTTAGCCGGGTATGTACATTGGAAACTGACCGGGATCATGGCTATCGGATCGAATGAGGCCTCAGGTATGTTCCCGGTTGACATAAGCACCGGCGATTTTGACACGCAAAAGATTGCTGCGTTCGACGAGCACATCGCTCAATACGGGTTTCCCTGGAAGCTGCGGGATCTTCTCCCCTCGATCGTCCCTGTCGGTGAGACGGCAGGGACGCTGACCGAGGAAGGTGCTCGATTACTCGATTCCTCGGGACGTTTGTCGGCCGGAATCCCGCTGTGCCCCCCGGAGGGGGATGCCGGAACGGGCATGGTTGCAACGAACAGTATTCGTACGCGCACGGGCAATGTCTCTGCCGGAACATCGGTCTTTGCGATGCTGGTGCTCGAGGAGGAGTTGTCGAAGGTCCATCCGGAAATTGATCTCGTACTTACTCCCGACGGAAAACTCGTTGCCATGGCCCATTCGAACAACTGCACCTCGGATTTGGATGCCTGGCTGTCGCTTTTCAAAGAAGCCGCAGCGGCACTGGGCCTCGATGTCTCCGAGGACGAGCTCTACGGAAAACTGTTGCCGCTTGCACTCGACGCCGATTCAGACGCTGGTGGTCTTCTTTCGTACGGGTATGTCTCCGGCGAACACGTTACCGGCTTCAGCGAAGGACGGCCGCTCTTTGTCCGTACGCCGGACGCGGCGTTCACGTTGCCGAACTTCATACGGGCGCATTTGTTTGCGGCGCTCGGCGCGCTGCGCGTCGGAGTGAACATCCTCACGGAGGAAGAGGGAGTGGAAGTCGAGGAAATTCGGGGGCACGGCGGTTTTTTCAAAACGCCGGATGTAGGTCTGAGGATTATGGCTGCGGCAACACATGCGCCGGTGAGCACCCTCGAGACGGCCGGCGAGGGGGGTGCCTGGGGCATGGCGCTGCTTGCCGCCTATATGAGAAGAGCCGATCGTCAACAAACACTGCCCGAGTATCTCGACGGGGTGTTTGCCGGTAGTGCTCGAAATGCGGTACGGCCTGACCCAGCGGATGTGGCCGGCTTTGACGCGTTTTTCGAGCGTTACACCACGGGGCTGAAGATCGAAGCCGCCGCGGTGGAGAACGTGAGCTAACGCCGCACTCCGCCGTCGAGGACCGGGGAATACTCTCATGAGCCGGGCGTGTGCGTCTTGCTCGCAACCACTCCTGTTCCGCCCTGTGGAGCGCCTGGGCACACACCGGCATCTGTGGTAGATTCTGTTAGAAATTTGTTAAATGTCGTCGCACCATCGGCTGAATGTGCCGGGAACGCCGGCATTGGGGGTACAGATCATCATGGCGATACTCTTCAAGAATGCCATCACATTGGAAGTTAAGATACACCATTACCTCGATAATGTGACCAATTCCGGTATCCTTTTTCGAGAGGGCATCGAGGACTACCTCAACGGGGACACGACACAGTTCAACAACAAACTCGCCGATATTCGCAAGAACGAGGAAGGGGCCGACGCTCTGCGGCGTGAAATCCGGTATCGCCTCTATAAGAAGATGCTCATCCCCGAGTCGCGGGGAGACGTGCTTGGCCTGCTCGAGACCACCGACGATGTTATTGACGCCACAAAAAAGGTATTGGGTCATTTCGACGTGGAGAAACCGCGAGTGCGGGAGTTTCTCAAGAAAGACTTCTCGAAGCTTGCCCAAGCGTCGGCCGACGCGCTCGACAATGTAGTCAAGGCTGACCGAGCCTTTTTCAACAACAAAGAAGGGGTGGAGGACTACATTCACAAGGTCCATTTCTACGAGCATCAGGCAGATCAGCTCGAAGAGCAAATAAAGAAGAACATTTTCGAGTCGGAGGAAATCCCCGATCTTGCCGAGAAGTTGCAGCTTCGCGACTTCGTAGAGTTGCTTGGCAGCCTTGCCGACCAGTCGGAAGATGTGGCTGAGCGCCTGTCGGTGTACGCAATCAAGCGCAACCCCTAAGACCCACGCGTTTTTGTTCCCGAGCTAGACGTTGCGGAACCAGGCGGGGACGGGCGGGGCCTATAGACTTCGAGCACGGAAGGCAGAATGCTAACGACGATCTTTTTTCTTTCCAGTGGATTGTTTCTCGGTTGGTCGCTCGGCGCAAACGACGCCGCCAATATCTTTGGGACCGCGGTTGGGACAAAGATGGTTCGCTTCCGCGTTGCCGCGCTCATAGCAAGTGCGTTCGTCATCGTCGGTGCGGTCGTGGGGGGATCCGGCGGTTCCGAGACGCTCGGGCGGCTCGGCGCGGTCAACACCTTGCCCGGGGCGTTCACCGTCGCGCTTGCCGCGGCTTTGACGGTCCTGTGGATGACCCGTCTGCGGCTACCGGTCTCCACCACCCAAGCCATTGTCGGCGCCATCCTCGGATGGAACGTCTTTGCGCAGATGGAAACGGATTTCGGTTCTCTCTCTACGATTGTCTCTTCGTGGGTAGCGGGCCCTATCTTAACCATGGTGTTTGCTGCGCTGCTCTTTCTGCTTGTGAAAAAGCTTCTGAAGCACATACGTGTAGGCATCATCCTTCAGGACGCCTACACGCGAGCCGCGCTAATTGTCGCCGGCGCATTCGGGGCGTACAGCCTCGGTGCAAACAACATTGCGAACGTTATGGGTGTTTTCGTGCCGGTTTCGCCGTTTTCCGCTTCTGATTTTGGCCTCTTCACGCTTTCGAGCGCTCAGCAACTCTTCTTGTTGGGAGGGCTCGCAATCGCGGTGGGAATCTACACGTATTCACACCACGTCATGCAGACCGTTGGAAACGACCTTTATAAGCTTTCTCCTATCGCTGCTTTGATAGTGGTCCTCTCGAGCGCATTGGTATTGTTTCTTTTTGCCTCCGAGGATCTGAAGCTTTTCCTCGAAGCTCGGAATCTTCCCTCTTTCCCGATGGTCCCGATCTCCAGCTCACAGGCGGTAGTTGGAGGAGTTTTGGGAATTGGCGTTGCAAAGGGCGGCAAGAACATTAATCTAAACGTTCTCACCCGAATAGCAATGGGGTGGGTTGCAACGCCGCTTGGCGCGGGGGTCACCTGCGTAGTTCTGCTCTTCATTGTACAGAACCTGTTCGCTCTGCCGGTGTTTGAGTAGGATCGAGCGAGCATAGCGCGATCGGGACACCATGATTGACGCTGCGGGTATCAGATTTAGTATAGTATGGATTATTGAGGAAGGTACGGCCCATGAACCGCGAAGACACGTCGACAATGCAGCTCAACCGCTATATAGATCACACGTTGCTGAAGCCCGACTCGACTGCAGCCCAGATTGATGAGCTCGTGCGCGAGGCGAAGGAACACAATTTTCGCGCGGTATGTGTGAACGGTACGTGGACCGAACGCTGCGTGCAAGCGCTGCACGGGACAGACGTGGATGTCGCCGTCGTCGTCGGATTCCCGCTCGGGGCCATGGCCTCGCGGATCAAGGCGGCCGAGGCGCGACACGCTATAGAAGAAGGCGCCGACGAGATCGATATGGTCATCAACATCGGCGCTCTCAAGAGCCGAGATCTCGATCTCGTCCGCAATGATATCCTCGCAGTAACACGCGTGACCGGAACGCACTGCCTCACAAAGGTCATTATCGAGGCCGCGCTGCTTACCGACGAGGAAAAGGTGCTCGCCTGTCAAATTGCCGAAGACGCCGGCGCGGACTTCGTAAAAACGTCGACCGGCTTTGCGAAAGGGGGTGCCACGGTGCATGATGTCGCTCTAATGCGGAAGACGGTAAGTCCCAACATTGAAGTAAAGGCAGCCGGCGGGATCCGCTCGCGCGAAGATGCTGTAGCCATGATAGAGGCCGGGGCGACGCGACTTGGCACGAGCGCCGGTGTTGCCATCGTGAGCGGCGCAGAGAGCACGGAGGCCTACTGACGCCCCGCGCGGTGGAGACGGTGCCTCGGGGGTGGGTGTTACGTGGGTGCATCAAAAGGTCTCATACCTATTGACCATTTGGGGGAAAATTGGCTATTCTCCCTGCACAATGTCTCCTTCGTCTAGCGGTCAGGACACCGGGTTTTCATCCCGGCAACAGGGGTTCGACTCCCCTAGGAGATGCCAATAGCAAAAAGGCCCGGCAATACGCCGGGCCTTTTGTTTGGTGCGCCCGGCAGGGCGCACCACTGGAAGTTGCCGGGGTGGAAGCTGCCGGGCCCCCGCCGTTCTATTAATTGAACCAGAAACGGAACCCGAACGCCCCTTGCAAGGCAAAGTCCGGAACATTGATGCCGTCTCGGTCGGAAATAAATACGAGAGCCGGCGCAACTTCAAAGAAAATCTCGAACACGTCTAACGGATAGGCGTTGAGCCCGACTGGAACTCGGCCTCCGAGCTCGACGGGATCGGGGAGTGCTGCATAGAGCCCTGGTCCGGCATAGAGGTTCACAAAGCTGAAAAGATTGGTGGTGTAGAGCCACCAGTCGGCGGTGAGTCCAAGGTTTGCCTGGTCCTCGCTAATTTGCATGCCGAGACCCCACAGGACGGGCAGGTGAGGTGTTTTTAACGATAACATGGCCTGGCTCGGGAGGCCTCCCAACGGGTCAATGCCAAAAGAGGCACCCACACCCCATGTAGCGCCGAAGCCGGCAGCCGCCGTGGCAATAAGTAACACCAGCACTAAAATGAGAATCTTTTTTCGTTTCATACTTCCTCCTATTTGTGTGCCTCCGGCCTCGGAGGCGCGATGTACGGGTCAGACCGACTGTTCAACGCTATAGATTAGCAGTGAGAATTGCAACGCCATAAAGCGCTCCCGACCAAAGAACCTTGAGAAACGCCTCGATCGCGACTATAGTAAGCGAACACAGGAGCACACGTGTATGGATAGGGTGGTACTAACAGCTTCGGACCTCGACGGCTACTTGCGCGAGGAAGACACAAAGCATATTCAAAAGATGGACGCGCTCTACGCACAGGCACTCGAGGCTTCGCGGGTACTCGAATCGTCGCAGAACGAAAAGCGCATTAGCGACGAGAAGCAGCGCCTCATCGATCTCTATGGGGAAATGGGCGAGCGCATGCGAGAGATGACCGCCGACGACCCGGCAATTCGGGTGTATTCGTTTGAGACGCCGCGGGAAGTGCACGGAGAGGCCTCTCGCCTCATTGCCAAGCTTCGTGACGTTCGAACCGGTCAGAGTGAGTTCATCTATTACATCCAGCGCGCCTATGAATTGCTGTTCAATCTCGCGTTCGCGGGCCCCGGGGTGGAAAAGAAAAATCACCTGATCGTTAAGACGCCGGTGGACGCGCCGCTGCAAAACTACGCCGTCCACAAAATCCCCGATATCGACGACGACCTGGAAAACACCGCTATGTGTGTCATGCTGCGCGGTGCTCTGCTTCCCTCGGTCATCATGTCGAAAGAGATACAGGAATACTCCTCCACCGGGTATGTCACGCCGTTTGCGCTCTTTAGTATCAAGAGGGACGATACGAAGCAGGAACGCAACATGGAGTATATCCTCGATCTGAAAAAGAGCTATTACGACCTCTCTGCCCTGCACGGCAAGGATCTCATTTTTGCCGATCCGATGAATGCCACCGGCGGCAGCCTGGTAACTATCATCAACTACTTGCGCCGGCAGGGCGTAGTGCCTCGGTCCGTCAAATTCTTCAATGTGATCTCGGCACTCAAGGGGACCCTGCGGATTACGCGTGCTGTAGAAAATGCCACCGTCTACACACTCTGGATGGACCCGTCGCTCAACGAGCTGGCCTATATTCTGCCCGGCCTCGGCGACGCCGGCGACCGGCTCAACGGACGCGACTCGATTGATCGACCCCGAAATATCATCCAGCTTATCGCCGATTATGGAGCAACCATTGCCAACCTATACCGCGCACAAGTTCACGAAATCGAGGCAACCGTGCTCGGCCGTTAATTCGGCCGATCCCCGCGGGCATCGCAGCACGATGAACAGACTCCGACCGGCCTCGGCGGTGAGGCCCGTTGCAACGGCTGCACTCCTCGCCGCCGTGGTGGTCCTCCTGGGGTGTGAGACGTATGTGCGTCGTGCGGACCTCGCCGAGGAATACTTCAATCTCGGCAACGCATTTTACGAGCTCGAAGGCTACGAGCGGGCGGTGGAGTACTACGAAAAGGCGCTTGCCCTCGAGCCGGACCTTGTCCCGGCCAACTTCAATCTTGCGCGAGCCTATATAGAATCAGGCGAGTATGCTCAAGCAATCCCGATCCTCGAGTCACTTATCGAGGGAGAAGAAGAAAGCGTACTCGTGCTCGAATCGCTTGCCTACGCCTACACGAAGCAGGAGCGGTATGAAGACGCACTGGAGTTGTATGAAGAGGTTCTCTCACTCTCGCCGTTCCGTGTGTCTGCGCTGTACAGTTCCGCGCTGATATATCGGCGTCTCGAGGAATACCAAAACGCCCGGGACCTTCTTGGTCGAGCTCGAGAAGCGGCGCCTGAAGATCCGGATGTGCTCTACCATTACGGGCGGATACTGTACGACACTGATGATCCGGACGAGGCGGTTTCCATACTCTCGGACTATCTCGACGAGGCGCCCGTGAATGAAGAAGAGATCGATAGACGCTTGGAGGTGGCCCGGATCTACGCCGACGAGCGATATTTTGCCCGTGCCATATCGACATTTGATCAGGTCCTCGAGGTGGACGCAAATGAGCCAACCGCGCTCTTTGAAAAGGCTGCGCTTCAGCTGACGGTCATCGAAGATTCTACGGCAGGCGAGGAAAACCTTCGCGCTGCGCTCGAGGCGGGCTTCAGTGATGAAGAGCGAGCCGAGGAACTCCTCGAGCGGGAGGACCTGCTTTCGCGTACCCGTGTAACCGAGCTATTGTCCGAGGCGGGCCTCCTCGCCGGCGAAGAAAACGACGAAGACGAGAGCGACGCCGCTAGCGGCCAAGACGAGGGCGAGGAGGCCGAGCGGTCCGAATAACACCATTTCGGACCGCCGGATAAGCGCTGGAGATGCTATTCTTTCGGAAGCACGCGCTTTAGCTGCGTGAACACCGTGTCCGGCTGCGGGCTTGCATCTACTTCTTCTAACAGGTTTTTCTCGCGGTAGAATGTAACTAGGGGTTCGGTCTGCTTGCGGTACACCTCGAGGCGGTTTCGAATCGAGTCTTCGCTGTCGTCGCCTCTCTGGATGAGCTCTTCCCCGGTGACGTCGTCCTTTCCGGGAACTTTCGGCGGGTTAAACATGATGTGATAGGTTCTCCCCGACGGTTTGTGAACCCTGCGTCCCGAGAGGCGTTTGACGATTTCTTCATCGGGAAGCGTGAAGAGGATGACCCGTTGGATGGTTGCAAATGTATCGAGTGCTTCGGCCTGAGGTATCGTGCGGGGAAACCCGTCGAGAATGAAGCCGTCAGTTACGTCATCCTGCTTCAGCCGGTCTTTGACGAGCTCCACGGTAAGCTCGTCCGGCACCAATTCCCCTGAATCGAGAATGCTTTTCACCTTCTTGCCGAGCTCGGTCTCGTTGTTGATGTTTTCTCGAAAAATGTCTCCGGTGGAGATGTGAGGTATCTTTTGATCTTGCGCGAGGCGCGCCGCCATCGTGCCTTTACCTGCTCCCGGCGGTCCGAGAAAGATGAGATTCATGCCGTCTCCTTGTCTAACTAGTTTGGTTATCGAGTTTCAAATTGGTATGTTACAGTGTAGTAGCACGATATAGGTTGGTCAACGAACGGGAAACGAACTGGAATCGAGGCAGGAGGAGCAATGGAGTTTTGGGAACGATTCAGAGATACAATCGACAAAGGCGTAGAGTCTTCGCGCGGAGCATTAGGTAAGGCGCAGGAACGTGCTCGAGGTCTCGGCGAAAAGGGTGTGCTGAAATTTGAAGTAATGCAGCTCGAATCCCGCGTCGAGAAGCTCACCACGAAGCTTGGAGCTCGGACGTTTGAGATCCTCGTAAAGGAAGGTCAGAACACCGTCTCCAAGAAGACCGGAGGGGTGAAGGAGCTCATCGAAGAGCTCGAAGAGCTGGAAACGAGAATCAAAGAGAAAGAAGAAGCGCTCGGAAGAATGGGAACCGAAGATTCCTAAATTCGATTACGGTAACCTGTTGACACGTCCGCGAGGGGTAGGCTATATTGCCTCCTACATTCGGCCCGGCGGGACGGCCTGCCGGCCGGGTGCAACCACCGGCACATCGAAGATGTGAGAGACCGAGCACGCTATGTGGGTGCTTGACATTGCGCAAAGCGATGT
>JAWLED010000094.1:0-10231 GCA_041686235.1 Spirochaetia bacterium
CGCGCGCGGAAGCTCATCCTGGCACCCCGAGGCGCATACTACGCCGGGAAAGAGGGGAATGACAATGATGTCACTCAGCGCGAGTCCTCGCCGGGCCGACGGGTAGTCCGGCCCGGCGAGGACCAGCCCGTGTTCAATCAGCGAGGTCGGTTGCGGCGAAGTCGGTACCCTTGTAGAGAAGCTCTTCACCCGTGGAGACCGCCAGGGCATACGCAAAACAGTCTCCGTAGTTGAGACCGGCCGCGTGACGGCCCTTGCCGAATCGGCGGTAGGCGTCGAGTGCGATCCGTGCCTCGACGTATGATGCGGCGGAGATCCGGCATTGCCCGGTTTTTGCGATCCGATCGATGAACGCGTCGCGCTCGGGTTCATTCTGAAGAACGGCGAGCACCGCGGAGGTGTCGAGAACCATTATCGAACGATCCCTTCATGATCGTAGCCGAGTATCTCCTCAGACCTTCGCTCGTCCCGGACGGGCAGGTGCGAGGTCTCTTCGGCGATCTCCCGTAACTCCGCGATCTTTCGATCGGTCTCCCGGTCGGCACCGCCTCGACGGCGCTCGAGCGCCTCCGAGACCGCAATTTCCACCGCTCGCGATATGGACGTGTGGGTGAGCTCGGCGAGTTGCTTCGCCCGCTTGTGTATCTCTTCATCCGTGATGTTCAGGGGCATACTTCCTCCACGGGTTTCCTGCATCCTCCATCTTTATTATAGCACAAACGCGGATCGGCTAACCATGGACGGGCACCGCAGGCGCCGCCTACACGAGCTCGAGGCCCATCGCCGTGAAGGCGCGGAAGTCGGTCTGGTTGGCGGTCGCCAGGCGCGCGCCGGCTACAATCGCCGTTGCGGCAATCATCGCATCGACCCGCAGTCGGCGCGGCCGGCCGGCGCGGTTGAACAGTCCGGCCGCTTCGCGGGCAGCGGCTGCATCGAACGGGAGGATCCGGTCGCTCAGCGCCGAGCGTATGATCTCAATTCCCTCGGCATCGACCGGACCCGACGCGAACTCATACCAAGAGATGCTCGAAGTGCACAGAGGCTGCTCTTGTTCCAGCCAGGTGTCGACGTGCCGAGCCTCCTCGGAATCAGCGAGAAGGCAGCGAATGAGGTAGTTGGTGTCCAGAAGGATCACGACTCGTCTCTCCAGTGCTCTCGCTCGTCCCGGAGGCGTCGAAGATAGGCGTTCGCCTGGTCCGCCGCGACGCGGCCCGCGGCCCGGTATTCGGCAATTCGCTCACGGACTTCACCGGCTTCGCTCTCTGAACGCGTGTAGGCGAGGTGTACCGCCCGGCGGACCACCTCCGCTTGGGAGACATCCCAGGTGCGGGCAAGAGTCCTGAGCCTGTGAATCGTCTCCTCGTCGAGTGCGAAACTCGTACGATGCTTGGTCTGTGTCATGGCGTAATTATGCGCGCTAATTACCGCAAGGTCAAGCCGAGTCGCAATACCGCCGGGCTGCATCCTCCATCCACTCAACCGCATGCGCGCGCGGAAGCTCATCCTGGCACCCCGAGGCGCATACTACGCCGGGAAAGAGAGGAATGACAATGATGTCACTCAGCGTGATTTCCCCGCGCCGGCGCTCGTTTCGGACCTGCAACTGCTGAAGCAAACGAGAAACATCGGGTTCGAGGACATCGGTGAAGAGCGGGAATTGAGCGAAAGCCTCGAAGGCGGGGAGTGGCAGTCTGTGGATGACTTGGAAGACGCCAAAGCCGAAGCACGTCGCTATGCCGAAGCCACCGTGCGAAAGGATCGCCGGATGAATATTCGCATAACGGAGCGCGACCGCAGCCAGTCCTGATCCGAGACCAAAATCAGCTTACACAGATCGGCCGCTTCGCGGGCGGAGGCGGCGAAGATAGGCGTTCGCCTGGTCCGTGGCGACGCGGCCCGCGGCCCGGTATTCGGCAATTCGCTCACGAACTTCACCGGCTTCGCTCTCTGAACGCGTGTAGGCGAGGTGTACCGCCGGGCGGACCACCTCCGCTTGGGAGACGTTCCAGGTGCGGGTAAGCGCTTGGTTGCCGCATGGGAGCCGGTCTTAGTACTCTAACGAAACTATGAGCGGCACGACTACGATTCTACTCTTTTTGCTGCCGGCCCTCATTGGACCGGTCAGCATTCCCGTACTTGATATGGTGATGGGCCTTGCCTCGCCGGCGGAGGTTGCCTCTGCTCTTGGTGCAGGTGCAATCGCAATATTCGCGGTAACGCTAACCGCGGGTACGGCGCTGACTCTTGGGGCTCTGCGGCTTGCACAGCGCTACGGCGCGGAACGTGACCCGCGCGTGTTCCGCGTTCTCGCTGCCGGCCCGCCGCTCGTGCTCGCGTGGAGCATCATCCACAATGTGGCCTTCTCCATCGTCCTGCATAACGACGCGCTGTTCATCTTCAACTCGACCGGGCTGTTTCTGGTCGGGATTTATGCGGTGGCGGTCGGGACCTTCTTTGGTGTTCTCACGGTGATCGGAAGCATCCGGTCGCTCGAGGCCGGCCTTCCCCGAGAGCTCATCCGCTCCGAGAGCGCCCGCACGCTGAGCCTCACCGCGCGGCTCTTTCTCAGCGTTACCATCACGGTAATCGCCTTCGTTTTCGGCGGCATCGCGCTTGCCCTCTATCCGATCTACGGCGGGCTTCCCACCGGCGTTGCGCTCGGTCGCATTTCCGTCGCTGTACTTCCATTCATTGCGCTCACGCTGCTTCTCGTGTCGTTTCTCTCTCAGATGGTGACGCGTCCGGTAGCCCGCGCGGTGCCGCGGCTGGAGAGCCTCATGGGCGGGGACTTGACCACGCGCATCGAAACAAGCGGCGTCGACGAGGTTGCCCACGCGCTCGACGCCATCAATCGCCTTGCCGAGTCGGTCGATGAATCGATCCGGCATTCGACTCAAGGGGTATCCACCGCCGGCGAGCTTGCCGCTCGCCTCGATACCCAGGCCGAGAGCCAGCGCTCCTCCCTCAACACGGCCTCGGAGAATATCGAAAACGTCACCGCACGCGCCGGAGAGCTTCGGGAGAAGGTCGATGCAGCCGCCTCGGCAACCGAGGAGATATCCCGCACGCTCGATAATGTCGAGGCAACCATAGGCCGGCAAAGCACGGCGGTAGAGGAGACGGCGAGCTCCTCCGAAGAGCTCTCGGCCACTGCGGAAAACGTGGTACAGGTTTCCGAAAAACGGCGTGACGCCGCCCAGGAGCTCACCGACGTCATCGCCGACGGGCGCACCCGGCTCGATGAGGCGGATCGCACTATGTCGGTGCTCTCGGGGAAAATCGGCGACCTCGAAGATCTCAACAAGGTCATTGCGAACCTCGCGGCGCAGACCAACCTGCTCGCCATGAACGCCGCCATCGAGGCTGCTCACGCCGGCGACGCCGGGGCCGGTTTTGCCGTCGTTGCAGCGGAGATCCGAAACCTCGCGGAGTCGGCCTCGAAGAGCGCCTCCGACAGCTCGAGTTTCCTGAAAGAGACCGCAGCCGGGATCGAGCAGGGCACCGGCACGATGCGCACGGTGCGCGAGTCCTTCGATCGCATCGAGCGAGAGACCGGAACGGTCGTCGAGTCGATGGAGGAGATCGTGAGCGCGGCGCGGGAGATGAACGACAGCGCGGGCAACATCGGCGAGATGATGATCCGGGTGAAAGAGTCCAACAACGACGTGGTCTCCGGGGTCAGCCAGATCAACGAAGGGGTGCAAGAGATCAACAACACGAGTCAAACAACGCGCGAGGTGGCCAACGCGACATCACAAACGCTTTCGGGGGTAAGCTCCGAGATGGGCGAGCTCTCCGAGAGCGCCCGGCAGGTCGCCGAGATCGCGGGCAACTTGCGCACCTCCGCGGAAGGCCTCGCCGAGCAACTGTCGCAGTACCGCACTACCAACGGTGTGGAGAGTGACAGCGAGAGCGCATAAGAGGGTGCCGGCCGGCCGCATCCCCGGCGGAGCCCCCCGGGACACGGGCGGCGCCCGGCCGCATCCCGCCTTGCAGAACCCGGCCCGCTGCTCTATGATTCCCCGCCATGGACGATATAGCCATGGACCATATGCAGGCCTTGAGGCGCTCCCTCCAAGAGTATCGGGAACTGACAACCGAGGCCTCGATCCTGCGCATGCGCTCCAAGGCGCAAGCCCTGTTATCGGTCGCCGGCCTGTGAGCGCATCCCCGCCGCCTTGCGGATCATCTCTCGGGTCTTCTCCCACATCGAAAGCTCATCGAGGCGCGAGAGCGATATCCACTCGGCGTGCTCGGCGTCATCTGCGGCCTCCGGATCACCTGCAATCCACTCGGCATAGAAATCGATGAGCGTGTAGTGAAACTGCACGCGTCCCGCATCGTCCTTGATGATGGCGTCTATGACCTCGAGAAAATCCGGCTCATCGATTCGCACGCCCGTTTCCTCGAGGACCTCTCGTGCCGCGGTCTCTCGCACCGTCTCGCCCACATCCTGTGAACCGCCGGGCAGACTCCGTTCGCCGACGAGCGGGGGCTTGCCCCGGCGGATGAGGAGGACGCTGTCGTCTTTGAAAACGACGACACCGACGCCGACGAATGGCCGATCGGGATATTCACGTGATTCCGTCATGATGTGTTCCTTTCAAGATGCGGTGATCCTATCCCGCGCTCGATCGTCCTGCAAGAGCCGAGCCTGCCGCCGCGCCCGCGGGCCGACAGGGCGGCCGGGCCGGGCGGACAAGAGCCGCTACTCGGCGGCGAGGCGGTCTATGAGGCGCCGGTAGGCGGTGCCGTAGGCATCGAACTCGTGGAGGTCGGGGTGTGATCCCTCCTCGATGAGCAGGCGGTCGCGACTTTGCGCGGAGTCTGCCGCCGCGTAGAGCTCTTCGGCCATCTCAGACGGGGTCACCATGTCCTCTCCGCCGGCGAGCACGAGCAGGTGCTCTCCTACCGTGGCGATGCGCTCGAGGTTGTCCTCGGCCTCGAAGCTCTCGTCAATGTCGAACGACAAGATAAGGCGCAGATACCAAGGCACTGCCGCGCGAGTCCAGCCGCGGGCGGTGGTTGCCGGATTCTCGAGCACCAGTCCCGCCGCCTCGCGCTGCTCGGCGACGTAGGTGGCCATGAAGGTGCCGAGCGAGTGGCCGTGGATCACCAATTCCCGCGGGTCTATGCCGAACTCTGCGGTGAGCATCTCCCAGGCGGCCAGCCCGTCGTCCTTGAGCGCGCCAACCGACGGTTCTCCCTCACTTCGCCCGTAGCCGCGGTAGTCGATGAGCAGTGCGTTCACCCCCTGCTCGAGAAAGTGATCGATGTATGGCCGCGACTGCACCAAATAGAACCCGTATCCACCGAAAAACAAAACCGTTGCGCGGGGTTCGGGGTGGGACAGATACCAGGCGTTGATACGAGTGCCGTCATCTGACTCGAAGAAGAGCTCCTGGAGCGTTGCCTCGGGATGATCGAAGGTGCCGATGGTCACCGACTCCTTGGGCTGGAACAGGGTGTCTTCGTTAATGGGGACCGGCACGCAGCCGCCGAGAAGGGTGAGGGTAACGGCGATGAAAACCGCGGCGGCGAGAACGGCGGCGGCCGCGCGCGGCGCCGGTGTTCGGCCGGCGGATCTCGAGCGTGTCATCGGCGAAAGGTACGCCGTCCCGGACCCATGGTCAAGCTGAAGTAAGTTGATAAATATCGATATTTATTGACCGATTAGGTATCGGCTGATAGACTGATATTGTCCGATACTGAGGCGCCGCCCCCTACGGGGTCCCCAGGGCATCCCGAGGGGGCCTGAGGGGGTAGCGCTGAGGGTGGGGCGCAGCTAATCACATACTGTTCCGGAGGACTCAGTCTGACGGAAGGGGGTACCATGAGTTCCACGTTCAAGTCCGACATCATCCGCACGGATGAAATCGAGCGCTATCTCGATGGCGGCACCGACTTCATCGACGAAGACCGCATTCACCGGACGCTCGCACAGAATCGAGCTCCCGATCGGGCCCGCGTCCACGATATCCTGGCAAAGTCGAAGAGCATAGAGACGCTCACACCCGAGGAGACCGCCGCGTTGCTCCACGTGGACGATCCCGATCTCCTCGAAGAGATGCGAGAGGCCGCTCTCGAGGTCAAGTTGAAGGTGTACGACAACCGCATTGTCACTTTTGCGCCGCTGTATATGTCGAACCATTGCGTGAACAACTGCGCCTATTGCGGCTTTCGCGCGGAGAACACCGAGATGGAGCGACGCAAGCTCACCATGGAAGAGGTTGCCGCCGAGACGCGCGCTCTCACCGGCACCCACGGCCACAAGCGCCTCATCGTGGTCTACGGTGAGCACCCGGAGTCGGACATCGACTACATCACCGACAGCATCGATACGGTCTATCGCCAGAGCGTTGAGACCACGGGTGGGCACTCTTGCATACGCCGGGTCAATGTCAACGCGGCACCGATGCCGATCGAGCAGCTGCGTCGCCTGCCGGAGGTTGGTATCGGCACGTTTCAGGTCTTCCAGGAGACCTACCACCGCGAAACCTACCGTCGCGTGCACGGAACGCATCATCTGAAAAGCGACTATCTGTGGCGTTTGTACGCCATGCATCGGGCCATGGAGGCGGGAATAGACGATGTGGGCATCGGTGCACTGTTCGGCCTCTACGACTGGCGCTTCGAGGTGATGGGGCTCCTCCTCCACGCGCGAGAGCTCGAGCAGCGTTTTGGTGGCATCGGCCCGCACACCATTTCTTTTCCGCGGCTCGAGCCCGCCCAGAACGCGCCGGCGGCGTCGGACAATCGCTACCGGGTCAGTGACGCCGATTTTCTCAAGCTCGTTACCGTGCTGCGACTCGCCGTTCCCTATACCGGTATGATCTGCACCGCCCGCGAGCCCGCCGCCATCCGGGATGAGACCGTGCGCCGCGGGGTGACGCAAATGGACGCCTCGACGCGAATCGGTATCGGCGCCTACAGTGAAGACGACAAAAACGACAATGGCGAGGCCCGCCACGACGGCCAGCACGAGGAACGCCAGCAATTCCTGCTCGGGGACACGAGGAGCCTCGACGAGCTGATTCGCGACATGGCGCGGCAGGGGTTCATCACCAGCTTCTGTACCGCCGGGTATCGCATCGGCCGCACCGGCGAGCGCATCATGCACCTGTTGCGCTCCTGCAAGGAAGGGCACTTCTGCAAGCTCAACGCCGTGCTCACCTTTCGCGAGTGGCTCGACGACTTCGCCACGGGGGAGACCCGCCGCATCGGCGAGGAGCTCATCGGCCGCGAGCTCGGGTCGTTGGCGTTCAACGGCGAGGCGCAGCGGCGGCAGTTTGACGATTACTATCGCCGCACGAGCGCCGGCGAGCGTGATCTCTACATTTAGGAGCCTCCGGTGAATGCTGCAAACGAGCTCGGTGACCGTATTGAGGCGGCCCGTGGTCTCGACACCCGCGCTCTTACAGAGCTTTTGCTCGATCCTGGTTCGGATACGACCGCGCGGCTTGCCGCCGCGGCGGATGAGACTATGCGGTGTGAGGTAGGCGATGCGGTTTACTTCCGCGGGCTTCTCGAGTTTTCGAACGTCTGCCGCGCCGATTGCCTCTACTGCGGTATTCGTCGCAGCAACGTTCATGTTCATCGCTACACGATCGACGAGGCCGATGTTCTTGCCGCCGCCCGCCATTGCGCGGAGGCGGGGTATGGGTCGATGACCTTGCAGGCCGGTGAGCGCCGGGACGCGGCGTTCATCGAGTATGTGTGCCGCCTACTCGAGGGGATAAAGGCGGAGACGCGAAGCCCCACGTTGCCCGACGGGCTCGGCATTACGCTTTCGGTGGGCGAACAGTCGCCCGACACGTACCGGCGATTCTTTGAAGCAGGCGCGCACCGCTATTTGTTGCGCATCGAAACGAGCTCTCCCGAGTTGTTCGCGCGGATACACCCGCCGCGGCAGCGGTACGCGGACCGTCGGGCAGCCCTGGATGCGGTACGCGATGCCGGGTTCCAGGTTGGCACCGGTGTCATGATCGGACTTCCCGGACAGACCGCCGGCGACCTTGCCGCCGACATCCGCTTCGTGTCGCGAGAGGAGATCGATATGATCGGTATGGGCCCCTATCTTCCCCACGCCGAGACGCCCATGGGCAGGGGCAGACGGCTGAGCGGGGAGGAGCGCTCATGGCTCCTGCATCAAAGCCTCAGGATGATCGCGCTCACGCGAATCGTTCTACCGGACGTCAATATTGCCGCCACGACCGCCCTACAGACGCTCGATGGTCGTGGACGCGAGCGAGCCCTGCAGGGCGGTGCCAACGTCGTCATGCCGGTGGTGACCCCTGCCTCAGTGCGAGCCGGGTATCAGCTCTACGACGGGAAAGCCTGTGTGGACGAGGACCGCTCCGTGTGTGCCGGATGTATGTCGGGACGGGTGGCGTGGACGCGGCGTCCGGTCGCAATAAACCGGTGGGGAGACGCGCCGCACTTCGCGCGGAGAATGCATGAGCGCTCCAGGCACGAGGCACTTCCGCATGAGCGGGCCTTCCATGAGCGGCCCCCGCAGGAGAGGAGACACGGAGAATGACGGAGGCGAGTGTGAAGACCGAAAAGCGTTATGGGTTCGTCGGTATCGTCGTGGAGAATTGGCAGGGCCGGGGACAGCAGGTCCAGGAGGTCCTCTCTCGGTATGGAAATCAGATTCTCGGCCGGATGGGCTTACCGCATCTCGAGGAAGACCGTATCGCGGTGATTACACTGATCGTCCACGCCGATGCGGACGAGGTCGGAGCCTTGACCGGCCGGCTCGGCAGCATCGACGGGGTGACCGTCAAATCGGGGATGGCCAAGTTGTGAGTGACCGCTATCTCGGAGCACAAACCTCTCGGGCACGGACCCTGTACCGGGTCTCGCCCTACCGCGTTCCCCTCGAGCTCATCCGGGCCGGGCTGCGGGTAAAACGGGCCTGTGTGCGGGCGAACGCGACGGGAGGATACCTCACCGGGGATGAGGCGCGTGCGGTGGAGGAGGCAATTGATTACTTCGAGGGGCTCCCTGAGGCGGAGCTCGGAAGCTACTTTGATCTCGACGCCTACCAGGGGGGCGCCGGGACGGCTACGAACATGAGCCTCAACGAGGCTATCGCCGCACGTGCCCGGGAAGCGAGCCCGCGCCCCGGCGCGGCCGGCCCCGACCGCGCGGCCGGCCCGGAAGGCGCCACCGGAGACCCCCGCCCCGACGGCGCCACCGAAGGCGCCGCTGCAGCGGCCATCGATCCGCTCGATCACGTGAACCTCCACCAGTCGACGAACGATGTGATGCCCACCGCGTTGCGGCTAATGCTGCTCAACATGTTCGAGCCGGCGGAGCGTGAGATCGAAGCGCTTCAGACCGCCATACAGGAGGGCGAGACGGCCCACGCGGATGTGCTCAAGACGGCCCGTACGCAGCTTCGCGACGCCACCGTTATTACCGCCGGCCGCCAATTCGCAACCTGGGCGGGAACGCTCGGGCGGGACCGCTGGCGGTTGTTCAAAGCTCGGGAGCGTCTCAAGGAGGTTAACCTGGGCGGCACGGCCGTCGGGACCGGTCTCGGTGCTCCGCGTGATTACGTGCTCGGGGTGATTCGGGAGTTACAGCGTGTCACCCGCCACCCGGTCACCCGTGCGGACGATCCGGTGGAGGCGACGTCGAACTACGACCAACTTCTCGAGGCAATGGAAGCGGTGAACATCGCCGCAGCCGGCTTGCAGCGCATCGCCTCGG
The DNA here is from genome assembly GCA_041686235.1 of Spirochaetia bacterium. Lineage (GTDB taxonomy): Bacteria > Spirochaetota > Spirochaetia > DSM-27196 > PWMO01 > JAAAOH01. The sequence continues at coordinate 9,718 of JAWLED010000094.1, forward strand.
ACATCAGACTCCTCGCCTCTGGGCCGGGCGGCGGAATCGGGGAAATCGTGCTGCCGGCTCCGGTCAAGGGGTCGTCGATCATGCCGGGAAAGGTCAATCCGGTCCAAGCGGAGGCCGTCGTGCAGGCAAGCGAGCGCATTGCCGCGAACCACGGATTGTTGTCCCGGATGTGCGCCCGCGGCGAGCTCGAGCTCAACGCCTTTCTGCCGGCTATTGCTCACGGGGCCTGGGAAAGCCTCCGCCTGCTGACGGGGGCGGCGCACACTCTGCGGGACCTCGTTGCCTCACTCGAGGTGGACGCCGCGCGCTGCGAGAAAAATCTCGAAGCGAGCCACGCCCGCGTCGTTGCTTTATTGCCGCTGTTCGGATACGCCGCCTGCGAGCGGATCGTCGCGGCCGCCCGGGAACGGGGTATGTCGCTTTCAGGGTACCTCGTTTCGGAGCTCGGCATGGCGCAGGCCGACTGCGAGGAGTTGCTCTCGACGCGTAATCTCACCCGACTCGGGTACGACCC
>JAWLED010000095.1:0-10170 GCA_041686235.1 Spirochaetia bacterium
GCTGCCCCAGAAGTTCGACGGATCACGATATCCAAATAGACGCAAGAATGAGGCTGCCCAATAAGACACTGCAGCGGACGCTGCTTTGCTCAGCAACGGCGAGGGTGTTATCCGCGCCCGAGGCTGAGAGCCAAGAGGACCGGCTCCCTCTTGCACTCCTGGACGAGGCGCCGTACCATGTTCCCTGATCGCAGCCCATGCGCAACGAAATCGATCTCCAGAACACCCGCGTCGCTTTTCGGTCGGCGCTCAGGAAAGGACGGAGCGATACGAGCCTTGTCTCGCGTTTGCGAGGTCAGGATAATCGGATCTTGCTCCTCTCGCACGTTCTCGATTCAGTCTCTGTCTCCGGGGAAACCTACCTCGGCCTCCGGGATGTGAGAGTCGACAGGATAATCGGGACTGAGAACCGCGGAGACGACTTCTCTCGAGATTTCAAGCCGATCGTGACTTGGCTGGGAGAGCGCTGGATGGTCGTCTACGACCTGTTGAACCGCAGCCGGCTCGATGAACCGATTAAGGCATTCGAAGTGGGGGGCTTCCTTTTTGTCCGTGACGGGCATCACCGCGTCTCAGCGGCAAAGGCGCTGGAGGCTATGTACCTACCTGCAATCGTGACCCGCTACGAGCTTCCGTACGGGCTCCCCCGTGACCTCGACCGCAACACGCTGCCGCTTCTGCAGGCCAAGGCGCGATTCCACGAGCACACGGGCGTGTTCGATATCCTGGATGAGGACGAGTTCTTTGTGGCGTGTCCCGAGACGTGGGACTGGCTTGAGCGAGAGATATGTGAGTTCAACAGAGCGTGGTTTCTCCGGCGCTTCGACAGGGAGCCGGAAGACCTGTCCGAGCAGGTGAAAACCTGGTACCAGAATCTCTATCAAAATGCCATTGAGTACATCCGCAGCAATTCGCTGAGCTATCTCTTTCCCGGCAAACGCGAGACCGACATCTTCATCGAGATGATCCGCCTCTGGAACAGTCATCAGAACCCGGACGGCATATGGTTGGGCGAGGTCTACGAGGAGTTTCTTGCACGCCAACGTCGCCGTCACATGCTGCTCACACCGGTACAGCTGGTCTCGACCCTCCTGCGGCGGGCTCTCATGAGTGCGGAAGACGAGTATCGGCGATTTCTTGCAATCAGTCAGGTTGAAGAGTTGATCCCCGAGTTCTGCCCGCTTCCGAAGGAGAAAGGATTCTATCGCTTTCTGTACCGGGAACTGGTCCATCGATATGCGGCCGAGCTGAAACCGCGGTACGGGCGGGCCCCGTACATACAAGAGCTTACCCCGGACTGGTACTACCGGTTCTACGCGCCCGTGGCGCAACTCGCCCGCACACAGGGAAACGCCGCGGACCAGGTGAAGTTCTACATGCGTTTCAGTCGCCGCCATCTGGATCAGGTGCTCGCCGGTCGGACGGACGTCACCGAGGCACTGAGAGAATATCGGCGGACCGACCGTCGAGGAACCGATCGACCGGCTGAAGGATGCGATCCGGAATGACGTAACCGATGATTCGGTGAAATCGTCGGTTCCGCGAAGCAGTCACTCCGAGGTGCTCGAAACCGTTGGCCACGACCAACAGGGTTCTCTCGTCGTCGGGGCGAGTGTCGAACTCTCGGGCCCACGCCCCGAGCCCTCACTTACCAGTGAGCTTGTGCACGCATCCGTTTCCATTCAGCCTGCCTGACTCAGGCGCGCTATTTCAGCGTCGCGTTGAGCTTTATATCCACACCGGCCAATGCCTTCGACACCGGGCAGCCGCCTTTGGCCTGCTCTGCCACTTCCTGAAACTTGGATGCGTCGATGCTCGGTACGGCCGCCGTGGTGGTGAGCTCGATCGTGGTGATAGCGAGCTTCTGCGGATCGAGCAGAACTTTCGCATCCGTGTCGACGTACTCGGGCGGGAAGCCGGCCTGCTCGAGGAGGTCGGACAGCGCCATGGAAAAACAGCCGGCATGTGCGGCACCGATGAGCTCTTCCGGATTCGTTCCCGGTGCTTCCTCGAAGCGGGAGCCGAAGGAGTACCCGCCCTTGTACGCGCCGCTTCCAAGCTCGAGCTCACCCTTTCCCTTCTTTACCGTGTCCGTCCAAACTGCGTGTGCTTTTCGCGTGATCATTGTATAGCTACCTCCGATACATTAGAATAATGATTAGGAATGGCCGCCGTCAACTCTTGGAGCGTGGCCGAGCAAGCCGTCAATGAGGGCGATTAGGATCGAAACCGGGTGGCGATCGGGGCACTCCCCGTGCCGGGCCGGCTGGTTCTCCACGCTACCGCTCGGTAAACCGCTTGCCCGTGGCCAGCTCCACGCAGCGATAGCCGCCGTCGTACACGCCCGCGTGCTTGTTTGCCACGATGCGGTCGCAGTAGAGCCGCAGCAGATCCTCTTCTTCGGTGAGAAGGTCGATGGCCTGCAGGGTTTCCGGTATGTTTCCGGTTTCGACCGTTCCGTCGCCGAGTTCCGCCGATCGAATGGCTCCCCACTTCTCGTGGCCGCCAACCCGTTTGTTGAAGATTTTCGGTACCGGGTAGAACGCCAGCTCGCTCGGCTTGGTGATCATGACATCGACAACGCGCATGAGATAGTTCGTGGCATACACGGCATGAAAGGTCGTATCGAAGAGCATAACGTGAAGGCCCGTTGCTTCCTTGGTGCGGATCTGGTCCACCATCTCTTTCGCGCTCTCCCAGGAGAAATGGGTTTTCACCATGCTCCTCGCATCACCGAGGGCCTCCTGAAGCCACTCCCAGTTGTCGCGGTGGTCGCCGAGGTTCACGAACAGCGCAAGCTCACCACTGCGGATCCGTGGAACACAGTGGTCGATGACCGCTTTGAAGAGCTCCCGCTGTGCGCCGGCGCCACCCATGGTTATGAGAAACCGCCGAGGCTCACCGGCTTCCAGACGCCGGATGCGCTCGCCACAATCGGCCTCTATGTTGGAAACGATTTCGTGGTCGACGTGGTGGCCCACGTAGTGCACGGCATCGGAGGGAACCGGGGATAGCAGCCTCCCTTTGTCGTCGAAGCCGCGTTTGGTGCGGAACCCATAATAGGCGGACGGGGACTGAATGCCGTGCTTCGCGCCTTCCGTTAGCTGGAAGGCCATTGGCCAGTTATCAAAAACCATGTCGACGACGTTGGTCATCCCGCCTGCAACCGCCCCCATACAGTTCCACATGTGGGCCGTCAGCGTTGGCGTTTGGGCCGGGACGGCCTCGTGGAGGTTCCGAAACAGCTCGCTCATCTTGTAGTCTTTGATGTTGGTTTTTACGAAGCGCCAGGGCCACCCGACGATCCACCAGTTCAAGAACGCATTGAGAAGCGGAAGTGAGCGCTCTCCGGTGGTTACCTTTTCCCAAACGTGGCGGTTGAAGAGGTCGCTTTTCTGCGAGATGCGCGAGAAGCGGCTGTAGCCGGAATTGCAGTAGTTGATAACATCGGAGGTGATGCCGCGGATGCCGAGCAGGTCCAGCCACACGGGCGTATAGCCCATGGCCGCGGCGCAGGAGGCGCCCGCCATGGCGATCCGGTAGTGACCGAACCCCATGCGCACAGTACTCGTTATGACGTGGCGCTCGGGGTCGAGCTGTTGCCCCTCACCGTCGACAACGTCTTCGGCGCGAACCAGCTCCTTCAGGCCCCACTCGCCGCCGAAGAGATCGTTATCGCGCACGCGAAGCTCATAGCGCTCGTCGGGGTCGTAGTTGAAGCGCCGGATGAACATACGCTGCCAGCGCTCGACTGCTGCGGACTGTCGTTTTGTAATGGTGCTCCCGAAGAGCGCGTACCTGCCGTTTGTCTTTTCCATCTTCTTCGCGGTGTTGTTCTATTTGCTCGAGCCGAGGGTGAGTCCTGCAATGAAGTAGCGCTGCAGAAACACGAAGACGAAGAGCGTCGGTATGGTTGCCATGAGCGCCCCGGATATGATGACGGTCCAGTCCTGCACGTACTGCCCCTGCAGGATCGCAAGGCCGGTCGTCACCGGCATTTTCCCTGAGCTGCGGATGAGGATCAGCGCCCACAGGTAGTCGTTGAAGATCCACGTGAACTCGAGGGTGGCAACGGCGGCAAAAGCCGGAACGGTGAGGGGGATCATGATGGACCACCAGATGCGAAGCTCCGAGGCCCCGTCCAGCACGGCCGACTCCATGAGCTGTATGGGCACGGTCATCATGTAGTTGCGTAACACAAAGGTACAGAAGCCGAGCTGAAAGGCGATGTGAATGGCGATAACGGCCGAATAGGTGTCGTAGATGCCGAGCGCATCCGAGAGTCGGAAGACGGGCAGCAGCAGGATCTGAAACGGGAGCATGGTCCCACCGACGAACAGAAAATAGAACGCAAGCCTTCCCTTGAACTTGAAGCGCGCAAGCGCATAGGCCGCAAGCGAGGACAGCGCCAGGGTACCGAAGAGAGACGGGATGGTGATGATGAAGCTGTTCGGGAGGTATATGTCGAGATTCCCTCGGCTCCAGGCATCCGCAAAACTCTGCAACGATATGGTCTCCGGAAGTGCGAGGAATCCGTTGGTGAGAATGTCTTCGTTGGTCCTGAACGAGGTGATAAACGCCACGACCAGGGGGACAAGCCATATGAGGACGAGAATGGAGATTAGGGCGAACAGCACGGCTCGCATGGTGGGCGAAAAGGAGCGGGTGTCAGCCATTTGTTTCCTCCCGCACGATGCGTGTGAGATAGAATACGATGAACGCGGCGCTGATCATGAAAAGCACCACCGATATGGCGGCCCCATAGCCCATCCTGTAATTGTTGAAGGCCTGTATGTACATATAGTTGGCGAGCACGCTTGAAGAGTTGAACGGCCCCCCGCGGGTCATGACCGAAACGAGGTCGAAGGCACGTAATGAGTCGATGATGCTTATGACAATGACGACGACCGTGACCGGCGCGAGTTGCGGCAGAATCACGTTGAAAAAGCGCTGCACCGCATTTGCCCCGTCGACATGAGAAGCGTCGATGAGGTTCCTGTCGATGCTTTGAAGCCCGGCGAGGTAGAGTACCATGACGTAGCCGACCTGTCGCCACACCGCGACGGTGATAACCGCCTCCATGACAACCTCCGGCTCGCTGAGCCACCCGCGGGCCAGGTCCCCGAGTCCGACCTGTCGAAGTACGGTGTTTATCAGACCGGAGCCCGGATTGTACAGCCACGACCACACGAGGCCGCTGACGACCAGTGAGAGCACCATGGGTGCGAAGAAACATGCCTTGAAGAACTTTGATCCCGGTATGTCTCGATTCAGACTCATGGCGATGAACAGTCCCATGACAATGGGAATGGTCATAAACACGGCAATCCACTCCAGGTTGTTCCAGAGACTGGTGTAAAAAACCGGATCCGTGATAAGGCGCCTGAAGTTGGCAAGTCCGATGAACTGCGGAGCGCTGAAGCCGTCCCACTTCGTCAAACTCAGATAGAAGCTGTAGAACATGGGCCCGATGACCCAGATCATGTAGATAATCACCGGCACCGCGAGAAACAGATATGGCGTTAGTGTCGTTCGCAGTTTTGCTTTATTCATAATGGATTCAAATTGAGGGCCGGCCGACGGCCGGCCGGCCCTACCAGCTTAAGTTGGAGATTGCGGGCTACTCTTCCTCGTCTTCCTCGAACAGGCGTTGCCTGGTTTCCTCGAGCTCCTGCAGGACCTCGTCGGTTTTCTCAGGAGTCGGATCGGACCAGAACTCCATGAACCCGTCCATGCCGGCGTCCGCCATTTCCGGTGTGGTGTCTCGGTCGTAGAACTGTGCGACGTAGTCGGCGCCGTCGAGCAGGCGGCGGCCCTTGATCTGGTTCTCGTTGTAGACGTCGTCGGGCACGTTATTGTTGGTCACCAGGCGGCCGAGGTCTTCAGCCATCTTGGTCTGCACCTCTTCGGAACCGAAGTATGCCAAGAGCTCTTTGCCGAGCTCGGCGTGCTGCGCATCGGCGGCCATCAAATAGCCGTCGGTCGGTGCATCTTCACCCACGGGTACGTCGGGATCGATGATGGGGAAACGGAAGAAGTCGAGCTTCTCCACGTCTTCCTCCGGATAGGAGTCGCGGATGAAGTCGCCCATGAGATACATCGCTGCCTCTCCGTTGTTCATGAAGGGAATGGCCTCCGCCCACGCATAGGATGCGGGATCTTCGATGAAGTAGTCATTCTCGATGAGCGGCGCCCAATAATCGTTGAAGACCGTCTTCACCCGCTCGTCGGTGTAGCTTTCCTTGCCGAGCATGAGATCGATGTGGAACTCCGGGCCGTTGACGCGCATGTTCAGGTAGTCGAACCAAGCTGCAGCAGTCCAGCGGTACTTGGTGCCGACGGTAAAGGGCGTCACGCCGTTGGACTTGAGCTCCTCGGCGACATCCATGAGCTCGTCCCAGGTCTCCGGGACCTCGATGTCGTACTCCTCGAAGACCTCTGTGTTGTAGTAGATGGCCCACCAGTAGTAGTTAGTCGGCAGGAAGTACTGATTCCCATCCACGGTGCTCATCGCCTGGAAGCCTTTGGGGTAGTCCTCGTTCCAGCCCTGCTCCTCCCAGAGATCGCTGATGTCCATGATGAGGCCGCGGTCGATGAAAAACCGGGCCCGATTTCCGGCAAACCAGGTCATCACATCCGGCGGCGTAGAAGAGGTCAGGTAGGCGCGAATGGCCTGCTTGAAGTCCTCGTGGGCCACGGTGCTGTGGACGATCTCGGCGTCGGGGTTCTGCTCGTTGAATTGCTCAACGACCTCGGCGTCGAACTCCCGCGGCTCGGGGTCGCTCATGTAGGAGTTATAGATGACGATGCTGGAGCCTTCTTCGCCTTCCGCCGCTGCCTCGCCCTGGCCCCCTGCGGCCAGATCGTTCGGGACGAAGACGGCGAGAAGCACGAAAACAGCCAGAAGCGGGGTAAACAGTCTCAGTGCTCTACTCATAGGGAAATCCTCCTTTGATTTCTCACGATAAGATTGATCATGGTATAGTTAATCATGGACCGACCATTGGGCCCGGTCAATCGAAAGATTTGAAGGGTATTGTGAAAATATGAATCTCGGCGTAGGCTCTGTGGGGAGTAGCGATGAGTGCTTTTAGTTTCTCCGTCATTTCTGAGTCGGAGCGGCGCCTCCCCTTCTTCCTCGTAGGCGCCGGATGTGATTTCGATCAGTACCTCGATCCGCATACCCGCCCGGTCGGGTATCCCTATTATCAGTGGATACAGTGCTACGAGGGCGAGGGCATTCTCCGTGTCAACGGCGCCGAGGAGACCGTGCCACCGGACTACGCGATGTTTCTGCATCCGAAAGTCCCGCATGAGTATTTCGCGAAAATCAGTCCCTGGCGCGTGCACTGGCTGACCTTTGCCGGCAGCGGGGTTCCCGAAGTGCTCGAGTTGCTGGGTCTGCAAACCTCGGGTGTCTACGGCGTCGGCAACGGAGAGATTCTTACCGATCGCATGCGCTATGGGCTAAAGCGGCTCATATCCAAAGACCCTTTGCACGGAATCGAGTGTTCCGCACTCGTGTATGATTTTCTCATTGATTTGATGAAGTATGCACACCCGCGGGACGATGAGCCGGTAGAACAGAAATATGAACGGCTCAGACCGGCCTTCGACTATATCTCCGAGCACTATGATCGGGTCGTGCAGGTGCAGGATCTCGCGCAGCGAGTAGGCGTCACCCCGCAGCACTTCTGCCGACTTTTCAAGAGCGCCACGGGCCGGCGGCCTTTCGAGTACCTGAACTCATACCGCATTGCCCGCAGCAAAGACCTCATGATACAGAAACCCGACCTCACGCTCTTCGAGGTCGGCCGGGCCTGCGGGTATGAGTCACTCAACTATTTCTCGAATGTGTTCAGACGCTTCGAGGGCATGACCGCAACCAACTACCGCAAGCTTCACGGGGTGTCGGCCCGTCGGTAGAGGCAGTACACCGCCGAGGCGTAGTCACCCCGCGGCAGTGCCGGCTCGAGCCCGCGCGTGCAGAGCTCATCGCCGCCGGCTGTGGCCACCGGCGGCGCCTCGCACGCAAACCGCGGGCCGGCCACGTACACCTCGTACACAGCCTCGGGGTCGAGTCCGCGCAGTCGCACCGGCGCCTCGTGCGGCGACATCCCGATGAGCACGCGGAAGACGAACACCAGCGCGTCCGGCGAACCGTCGGCGCGCGCGTGGCCGGCAGTCGGGCCGGGCGCGTCGCCGGGAGCAGCGCCACCGGACACGGCGTCGCCGGTAAACATCCACGCAGCCCGATTGCCCTCGAAGGGGCTCTCCAGGCGCAGAAAACGCCCCTGCTGGATCAGCTGTCGATGGCGCCTGTAGAAGGCGATCGCCCCCCGAAGTACTTCTCGCTCCTCGGCGGGAATCTCGCGAAGGTCCATTTCGAAGCCGAAGTTGGCGGACATGGCCACCGCGGCGCGGGTAGCAACGGGGGTGTTGCGGCCGAGCTGGTGGTTCGGCGCCGCCGATACATGAGCCCCCATTGTTACAGGCGGGTAGACCATTGAGGTCCCGTACTGAATGTAGAGGCGCGAGACGGCGTCGGTGTTGTCACTCGTCCAGGTCTGCGGCATATAGGCAAGCATCCCGGCATCGAAGCGCCCCCCGCCACCGGCGCAGCTCTCGAAGAGCACGGCGGGGAAGCGGTCGCGGAGCTCGGCGAGCACCCGGTAGAGACCGAGTACGTAGCGGTGCGCAGCCTCTCCGCGGCGTTCGGGCGGGAGCGCCGCGGAGGCAATGGGGGCGAGATACCGGTTCATGTCCCACTTTACGTAGTCCAGGCCGGCGCGCGCGAAGAGCCGGGAGAAGGTGGCGATCAGCCGGTCCTGGACGTCCTCGCGGGTGAGGTCGAGGACCAGCTGATTGCGGCCGAGCGTTGCCCCCGTGCCGTCGGGCCGCCCCGGAATGTGCAGACACCACTCGGGATGCTCCTCGTAGAGCCGGCTCGCGGGCGAGATCATCTCCGGCTCCACCCACAGCCCGAACCCGAGGCCGCGGGCGTGAACGTATTCGCCAAGCCCGTCTACCCCGGAGGGCAGCTTCTCCGTGTTCTCGTACCAGTCGCCGAGGCTGCCGGCGTCGCCGTCGCGCTCGCCGAACCACCCGTCGTCGAGCACCGCGAGCTCCACTCCGAGCTCGGCTGCGGCGTCCGTGAGCGAGAGAAAATTGTCTTCGGTGATGTCGAAGTACTGCGCCTCCCAGCTGTTGAGAAGCACGGGCCGCTGTGCACGTGCCCACTGTTGCGGGACAATGCCCTCCTGTATGGTGCGGTGGAACCGGCGGCTCATCCCGTCGAGCCCCTCGCGGCTGTAGACCAGGATGGCCTCGGGGCTCGTCAGCGACTCCCCGGGCTCGAGGCGCCAGCTGAACCCGGACGGATTGATGCCGAGGCTCAGCCGGTGAAACTCTTCCAGTGAGGCATCGACCTCGGCAAGGAAGTTCCCGCTGTACACGAGGGTTGCCGCGTGGACCTCGCCCCGATCCTCACCGGCGTCCCGTGCGGCCAGGGCAATAAACGGGTTGGCCACGTGACTGCTGGTCCCGCGGGTGCTCTCGCCGGCGAAGATGCCCGGGCCGAGCGGGCTTCGCGCCAGGTGGCGCTCGCGCCCCCAGGAGCCCGAAAGGGTCACCGTATCAACCGGGCGGGCGGGGAGGTCGACCGACGCGCTCATGAACCGCTCGACCGATAGGGGCTCTCTCCCGGTGTTCTCGAGGCGGGCGTGGCGGGTAATGACGTCCCAGTCGGCGTGTACGGTGTAATCGAGCACAATGAGCAGCCCGGCCGCCTCGTCGATGAGCTCGAGCTCCAGGGTATCGGAGCCGGTTTCCGCTGTGAGGCGGGCGGAGGGGAGCCCGTCCAACGGCGGTTTTCCGCCGCGAACCCGGTAGCCACGGTAGACGGGTGTGGTCACCGGGTAGCCGGCGCCGTCGCGGGCGGAGACGGCCGGACGGCGGAAGTCACCCTCACCCTGAGTGCCGTACTCCACCGGAAGGCCCTCGAGCTGCAGAGCGCCCAGCGAGGCCGAGGCATGTATGCGATAGGGCATCTCGCCGCGCGGGCCGGCGGCCTCGGGCGTCCCGATACGGGGGCCCCAGTGCCTGAGGGTCGGCACCACGCCGGAGGCGATCTCGACGACGTAAGAGGTGTGTTCGGTTGCAAGGTGAAAG
>JAWLED010000019.1:0-9726 GCA_041686235.1 Spirochaetia bacterium
ACATCGCTTTGCGCAATGTCAAGCACCCACATAGCGTGCTCGGTCTCTCACATCTTCGATGTGCCGGTGGTTGCACCCGGCCGGCAGGCCGTCCCGCCGCATCCGGTGTGTTGGGAAGATAATCCAATGCGGTCTTCGTGTCAAGAACCTATCTACGAATCGTCACCCGGTTTTTGCTCTCGAGTACGAAAAACGCGGATATAGTCGACGAAACTGTATACCGCCATTACCGCGGCAAGAATGTAGACCGCTGCGACGATCAGTCTGAGTTCCGAATGCCACTCGGCAAGCCATTCGAGTCGCTCGAAACTCAACACGATAAGGCTCAACCCCGCACCGGCAAAGTACAGCACCGCCTTCGCCTTACCGCCGCTTCGGGCGGCGAGCGCGGTACCTTCGCGATACATCAAAAGACGAATGAAGATGATGCCGAACTCTCGGTAGAAGAGGATCACCAATACCCAAACCGGCATGATCCCTACGAAGCTGAAACACAAAAAGTAGGTCATGCGGCTAATCACGTCGGCAAAGGGGTCCATCAATTTGCCCAAATCGGTCACTTGGTTTCGTGCCCGCGCGACGGCCCCGTCGGCAAAGTCCGTAACTTCGACGGCAATGAATATCGGCCATAGAACAAAGACGCTTACTGTGTCGAGTCCTCCGGTCCAAATCGGAATAAAGAACGCCAGGAAGAAAAGCGGAGAGAGGATGAGCCGTGATGACGTTAGCATTAAGGGCAAATTCATTCGGTCATGCTAGGCCCGGCGGAACTCGATGTCAAGTCCACAGAGGCTCGGAATTCCGCCCCTTTCCCGCTTCACATTTGCGTGGGCGTCGGTCACTCCGTGTGCAACGCGGCTTTGTTGACAGGCCGTTAGGGCGCCCGTAGAGTTGAGGGATGAGGGCTCACACGAGAATGACCATCAGCATTCTTGCGACCGTAGCAACCTCTACGGCCGTACAAGTGGTGTTGTTCCTCATAGTCGTGCGGGTCCATGGGGTGTCGCCGTATTTCACGCGCCTCTTTTTCACCGTCACCGGTGGTTCTCACCTCGCCCTTGTGGGGTTTCTGTTGGTCAGACGTAGTGACTTCTACATCATCCCCGACGGGCTGCCGCTTCGCCGCATCAACCTCGCAAACGTGCTCTCGGTCTCTCGCGTAAGCTCGACCCCGACCATCCTGTTCTTGCTCGTTCTCTCCCGCGACCACGATCTCGCGGTCTTTACCATTGTCTTCACGAGCATCGTATTCTTCACCGATCTCCTCGACGGGTGGATCTCGCGACGCGGAAACCAGGTAACGCGGATCGGGGCCTACCTCGACAGCATCAGCGACTACGCGATTCTCGTCGCCGTTTCAATCGCGTTCGACTACTACGGGCTGATCTCCCGGTGGTTCTTCGTTCTCATCATGTTTCGGCTGTTGTTACAGTTCGCCGGCATGGCTGCGTTATTGCTGTACCACGGGCGCGCGGATGCACGCGCCACGCTGTGGGGGAAGCTGCTCGTATCGGCCACCATGGTTCTCTATGCCGGGTCGTTGCTGGAGCTCTTCGAGTCGACCCGGAACGCGGCCGAACACGTCACATGGCTGCTCGAGTATGCGGTAGCCGTGGTTGTGATCATCTCTACCGTGGAAAAGGCCGTGCTGCTCGTGCGCGCCTTTCACCCGGCACGAGAAGACCAGGATTCCGCGTGACACCGCATCTCAGGACGCTGATGCACGCCGGATGCGGCTGCGCAGCTTTTTGTATTCGCCACCCCGGAAATAGCTGTAGAGCACCCGGTATCCGTCGCGCAAACGCTGATCAATGAGCTCCCGCAACTTGGCGTTCATTTCGCCGCGCGTGGCAAAGGTGTACACCTTCTCGTGGCCGACGCTGAGCTCGGGCCCCCACGTAACCGTGAAGCTGTAGGGAGAAAACAGATGGCCCTGGCGGTCGTGGACGGCGTAGTAATAGGGCCCGCTCTCACTGTCTGTTCTATAGAAGGTGATCAGCATCTTTGTTCTGTATCGTCACGATTGCCGCCCGGGTCAAGCGCCCGCCGCAGTGAAGGCGCCCACCGCGGTGAAGGTGCTCACCGCAGCGAAGGCGCCCGCCGCAGTGAAGGTGCTCACCGCGTTTTGATCTCCACCTCGCCGGCTTCGCTCATGAGCACTGCGTATTCGACCAGCGTTTCCGCCTCCACCGCCGCCGTTTCTTCCCGCCGCACGTCGATCCCCGGGACAGTATCCATCGATGAGCGGATCAACCGGCACAACCCGTCCTCGCAGGGGTCCGGCAGCGCTCTCGTCTCCGCCTCGCCTCCGCCGTTTTCGTCTACGCTTGTTACGTTCTCCACGCGGGCACCCAGGGAGCGGCCGAGAAAAAACCAGTAGGGGTGATACGATACCATCTCTACGGTGACCGCAAATCGGTTTCCCGGCAACCGGACTATGTCCTCTCCGGTGGGCTCGCCGGGGTACGGGCTCACTTCGAGGCGCATCGTCTCTTCGGCACTCGACAAAACCGTTACCACGGCAAGCTCACGCGCCTCAGCTCCCGCGACCGGCTGCCATGGACGGGTCATATAGGCTCCCATCACCAAGAACACCGATGCAATGAACAAAAGCGGGATCCCCACCACTCGCACGAACACGAATCCCGCCGAGAGAACTACAACCGTGATCGTGAAAAAGACAAGCGCCTCGGAGGCCACGAGAAAACCGATCCCGTGGGCAATCACCATGACCGCGAGAGCTCCCACCGCGAATGCCGCAAAGATGAACACGAGGGTGAGCCGGCGGTCTCGAGTGCGCTGCGGTGCGTTACGGCGAACGATCAGCAGCAGGCCCGTTCTCAACAGCAGCGCGACCGGCACCGCCACGAGGAACAGCGACGCATACGGAGAGGCAAGGAGCCCGTCAGTGTAGCCCATATATGTCCGAGTACTTGTCCCGCAGGTATCGAACGAAGTGTTGGGCGGACAGGGGGGCTCCGGTCACCTCTTCGCAGACCTCCGCCGCCGTGCGTGTGCTGCCGGGGGCATGCACGTTGCTCCGCAACCAACTCAACACCGCCGTTAGGTCGCCGGACTCCAGGCGCGCGTCGAGGTCCGTAATGGACCGGCGCAGCGAGTCATGGAACTGAGCCGCATAGAGGTTTCCCAGCGCATACGTGGGGAAGTAGCCGAAGGCTCCGAACGACCAATGAATATCTTGGAGAACACCGTCCGCGTCATTCTTGGGCACCGGCCCCAACAGAGCTCGAGACTCGTCCCTCCAGGCGTCGGGAAGGTCCTCGACGGCAAGCTCCCCGGTGATGAGCTTCTTCTCCAGGTTAAACCGCATGATGATATGGAGACTATAGGTGACCTCGTCGGCCTCCACGCGAATCAAACTGGGCTCCACACGGTTTATGGCTCGATAGTAATCCTCGAGTGATACCTCCCCAAGCTCACCGGGGAACTGCTGTTGCAACAACGGATAGAAATAGCGCCAAAACGGCAGGCTTCGCCCAATGAAGTTTTCCCACAGCCGCGATTGAGATTCGTGGATTCCCATGGACGTTCCTTCACCGAGGATCGTGTCCTTAATGGACTTGGGAAAGCCGAGCTCGTAGAGGGCGTGGCCGGCTTCGTGGATCGTGCCGAAGACACTACTGTTGAGGAAGTTCTCGTTGTAGCGTGTGGTGATGCGTACATCGTCTCGTCCGAGTTTGTCGGTAAACGGATGGGCCGAGACGTCGAGGCGCCCGCGGGAGAACTCGAAGCCCATATGATCGAGCAACAGCCGCCCAAAGGCTTCCTGGCCCTCTCGGGGAAAGTGTTGCTTCAGTACGGCGTCGTCCACCGCAGGGGCTTCGGAAATCTCTTTTGCCAGCGGCACGAGCGATTCACGCAGCGAACCGAAGATCTCGGTCACAAAGCTCGTCTTGGCCCACGGCTCGAACTCGTCGAGCAGGGCGTCGTAGGGATGCTCTTCGTAGCCGAGAAACTCCGTTGATTCGATTCGCAGATCGACGAGTCGTTTGAGATGGGGGGCGAATACGCCGAAATCAGCATTGGCGCGGGCGGACTGCCAGATGGACTGTGCTCTACTTGCGGTTTTGGCTAGGTCGGTTACCAGTTTTGCCGGAAGCTTGGTGCTCCGTTGGTACTGCCGATACATCTGCCGCAGGAACGCTCGATCGAGCGATTCGAGGGTCTTCTCCCCGCCGGGGTTATCGGAGTCGGCGCCGGCGTCCGAGAGAAGATCGCCGATCTCCGCGGTGGTCTTTTTCTCGTGGACGATCCCTTCGAGGGCCGACAGCTGCTCGGCACGTTCTTCGATTGCCGCCTCGGGCAACTGCGTTTCTTGATCCCAATTGAGAACGGATTGAGCGTGGAGAAGGACACGAATCTCACGGTCCAGCTCTTTGAGACGTTCTACGGCAGGCTGAGGGTCCATTATCCCATAGTCTCCTTTTTCGATTAGTACGTATACACGCTGCCTCCGAGAAACTCGCGCAAAAGCGAGTCACCGGGAAGCAGATCTTCACCGTCTACATCGGGCAGCATGGAAAACAGCTCGAGCACGCGCGTACCCCGATCGTAGGCATCGCCCTTTTCCTCATCACCCTCGATCTCAGAGACGAGCTCCGGCAGCACCCCGGAAAGCCGGTGCTTCATAAGCGGCAGTTCACTCGGCATGAAGCTGTTTACGATAACGTCGGCGCTCTGCAACCGAGCAATGATATAGCGCAGCTCCGAGCGTCTGACCAGATACCAGTGGTGCAGCGTTTGGCGCGGCACGTAGTTTCGAAACTGCATGTCCCGAACCATGCGCCTGAGCATACGCACGTCGGCCCAGCGCACGAAGCGCGCGTTATCGTCTTTGACCTGAGCAAGGGTCTCTATATACAGCTTGAACTTCTTATCGTCGGGAACCGATTCGGTCATCGGCTCGAAAAAACCGTGAAGGCTGTCGATGAGCACAATGTCGTCGGGGCCGAGGCTCACGGTCTCACAGACCCCCTCCCGACGCCCGGTCTTGAAGTTATAGAAGGGGATATCGACCGACCGGCCGTCCAGCAGGGCACTCAAGTGCTGGTTGAGCAATTCCATGTCGAGCGCCTGCGGGGTCTCGAAATCGTAATCGCCGTTCGGGTCCTGCGGGTGCGTTTCGAGGTCAAAAAAGTAGTTGTCTACATTTATGGGGACGAAGCGCTTTCCCTCTTTGGAGAGTTGCTCGGAAAGCTTAATGGTTGTCGTCGTCTTGCCCGATGAGGAGGGCCCCGAGACAATGACGACCCGCACCTCGTCGAGACGGGATGCCAGCGCAGACTGGGCCTGAGCAATTTCTCTGCGATAGAAGCGCTCGGAATGCTCGATGAGGTCGCGAAAGCGCCCGCGTTCCGCGTAGGCCCTGATGCGCTCGAGACTGTAGCAGTCGGTATCCACGCCCCAGGACAGGGTTTCCCATAACTTCTTGTACGGAATGTTGTCCTTGGAATAGGTCAGGCTCTCACGCCCCCGCCGCTTGAGCGTATGCTCGTAGCGGTAGACGATATAGGCCTTGGCGGTGCGCGCGTGGCCCTCCTCTATCAACACCTTCTCCACCGCGTCCTGCACCTCCTCCACGGTAGGATAGGAATCGGCCTGCGGCCGCGAGGGATCCGGCGGCACCCGGCGCGATTCGAGAAGCTCGACAACCTTATCCGCAATGCCCTCGGCGGTTTTTTTGTCGCGCCCTCCCACCGCCACCGCAGCCTGGAGCACCGCGAAGGCAATCTTGTCTTTATTGAATGGAACGACCCGCCCGTCGCGTTTGACGATCTTGTCTATCATCTGTTGCGTTACATGAGCTCCTTTGCCGCTACTTTTTGCGCAAGCATCCGGCGAAACTCTTCGCGCGGGATCCCGTTGTGCTTCTCTCCCGAACGCGTTCTCAGAGACACCGCGCTGTTCTGCTCTTCCTGCTCACCGATGATGAGCATATAGGGAACCTTCTGTGTCTGCGCATCCCGTATCTTCGCGTTCATGCGCTCATTGGACAGGTCCGCCTCGACCCTGAAGCCCTCATTACTGAGCTCCGACGCCACTTGTGCCGCATAGTCGTTGAACGGCGGGGCCACCGGAATAACGCGTGCCTGCACCGGCGAAAGCCATATCGGAAACGCCCCCCCGTAGTGCTCGATGAGCACCCCGAAGAACCGTTCCATGGAGCCGAGGAGAGCTCGGTGCACCATGTACGGGCGCTTTTCTTTGCCGTCGTCATCCACAAACGTCATGTCGAAGCGGTCCGGCAGGTTGAAGTCGAACTGTATGGTCGACATCTGCCATTCACGGCCAAGGGCGTCCTTTATCTTGAGATCGATCTTCGGTCCGTAGAACGCGCCGCCGCCCTCGTCGAGCTCGTAGTCGAGCCCTTCTGCATCTATGGCTTTTTTGAGGGATTCGGTTGCGTGGTCCCAACGGTCCTGGTCTCCAACCGCCTTTTCGGGCCGCGTGGCGAGATAGGCTTTGATGTCGGTAAAGCCGAAATCGTCCCACACCTTGAGGCTGAAACGCAGCACCGTGAGGATCTCTTGCTCGATCTGGTTCGGCGTGCAGAAAATGTGGGCGTCGTCCTGGGTAAAGCCCCGCACCCGCAGCAACCCATGGAGCACCCCCGAGCGCTCGTACCGATAGACCGTCCCGAGCTCGGCCCAGCGAAGCGGCAGATCACGATAGGAGCGCATCTGGGTCTTGTAAATCATGATATGGAACGGGCAGTTCATGGGCTTCGCGTAATAGTCGGCGTTGTCGAGCTCCATGGGCGCGTACATGTTCTCTTTGTAGAAGTCCAAATGGCCCGAGGTCTCCCACAGCCAACTCTTACCCACGTGCGGGGTATACAAGAGCTCATAGCCGTTTTCCAGGTGCATCGTTCTCCAGTAATCCTCCACCGCAAGGCGCATGCGGGCGCCCTTGGGGTGCCAGTAGATGAGCCCCGGCCCGGCCTCCTCGTGCGTCGAGAAGAGGTCGAGCTCCTTACCGAGTTTTCGGTGATCGCGCTTTTCTATTTCGGCGAGATGGTCGAGGTGGGCCTTCAGCTCCTTCGGCGATTCCCAGGCCGTACCGTAGATACGCTGCAGCATCTGCCGGTTCTCGTCCCCGCGCCAGTAGGCACCGGCGATGGACAGGAGCTTGAACGCCTTCGAATTGAGCTGCTTCGTGTTCTCCACGTGCGGGCCCTTGCAAAGGTCGGTAAAGCCCCCGTGCGAATAGATCGATATCTCGGTGCCTTCGGGAAACTCTTCGATGAGCTCGCGCTTATATGATTGATCCGAGAACTTCTCCAGCGCCTGTTCCCGCGTGAGGACCGACCGCTCGAAGGGGTGATCCTCGTTCATGATTTGCTGCATGATGCCCTCGATCTCCTGTAGATCGTCTGGCGTGAGATTGCGGGGGAGGTCGAAATCGTAGTAGAAGCCGTTATCGATGGCCGGACCAATGGCAAACTTAGCCTCCGGGAACATGCGGAGCACCGCTTCCGCCATGACGTGAGCCGTGGAGTGTCGGATTCGGTGGAGACGTTCCTCGTGCGACAACTTGGCTTTTTCGGCTTGTTTCGTATCCGACATAATTATACTCCTCTGAGACTCATGTACGCATAATTGAATTAGAGAGTCGTGTTTATGATCGTGATTTCACCCGCTGGTGTCAACTCGCCTATTCCGAGGAGCTCCGTGGGGCCGTCAGCACCACCACCGAGCGGCTGCGCACGGTATACCTTTTCTGGTCCGCAAGGGCGCGCAGAGCCCCTTCTTCCGTTATGTCGTGGGGACTCTCCAAGTAGGTATCCACAACACGCCGCCACGCTCCACCGGCGGCAGCCGGGGCAAGGCGAAACGAGCGAGACCTCGTTGTGCCGTTAAACATGATGTAGAAGTCGTCGTCGTCCATAGAGTGCCCGATCTCCTCCCGCGCGCCGTCGAGCCGCAGCGCCAGGAGATTGCCGGGATCAGACCACTCTATATGACCACCGCGGTCGTTGAACCACGTAATATCGGGGATGAGATCGGTCGAGGAATCCAGGCCGGTATAAAAATCCGAACGAAGGATGGCGGGATGGCGAAAACGGAACCGGATTATCTCTCGCGTAAAGCGCAACAAATCCGCGTTTTGCTCGGCAAGCGTCCAGTCCAGCCAGGAAATCTCGTTGTCTTGGCAATAGGCGTTGTTGTTTCCCCTCTGGGTGCGGCCGAACTCATCGCCGGCGAGGAGCATGGGGGTTCCAAGGGAAAGCATGAGCGTGGCAATGAAATTCTTCTGTTGCCGCCGCCTCACCGCGAGGATTACCGGGTCTTCGGTCGGCCCCTCGTGGCCGTAGTTGTAGCTGAAATTCGGCTCGTGGCCGTCGCGGTTGTCCTCGCCGTTCGCCCGGTTGTGTTTCCGGCTGTAACTCACGAGGTCTGCGAGGGTAAAGCCGTCGTGACAGGTGACGTAGTTGATGCTGTGAAACGGCTTTCGCCCGCCTTTGGAGTAGAGGTCGGAGCTTCCCGAAATGCGGGTGGCAAACGCCGACGACATGCCCCGCTCCCCGCGCCAAAACCGTCGTACATCGTCACGGAACCGGTCGTTCCACTCACACCAGCGCCCTCCGTAGAACCACCCGACCTGATATGCGCCGGCGGCGTCCCACGCCTCGGCGATTATCTTCGCGCTTCGCAGAATCGGGTCCTCGGCAATCGCCTCGAGGAGCGGCGGATTCTCCAGGAGCTCGCCGTTCCCGCCCCGCGCCAACACCGAGGCGAGGTCGAACCGGAACCCGTCGACGTGCATCTCGGTGACCCAGTAGCGTAAGCTGTCGAGAATGAAGTGGCGTACCACCGGATGATTGCAATTGACCGTATTGCCTACTCCGGTATAGTTGGCATAGGTGCGACGGTCATCTTCGAGCAGATAGTAGATGCTGTTATCGATCCCTCGGAACGAGAACGTCGGCCCGTCCGCCCCGCCTTCGCCGGTATGATTGAACACAACGTCGAGAATGACCTCGATGTCGGCCTCGTGGAGGGCCTTGACCATGTCTTTGAACTCGCTCACCTGCGCAGCGTGGCCGGCGTCGGCGGCGTAGCCGCGTTTGGGGGCAAAGAAGCCGGCGGTACTGTAGCCCCAGTAGTTTACCAGCCGCTCTCCGGTTTCCGGATTGTGGTTTTTGTTTTCGTGCTCGTCGAACTCGTGCACCGGAAGAAGCTCAACGCTCGTGATGCCGAGCTCGGTGAGGTACGGTATTTTTTCGATGATCCCGCGGTAGGTTCCCGGGTGCTCGACCGCCGAGCTCGGCGAACGCGTAAAACCCCGCACGTGCATCTCGTAGATGACGGTCAACTGCAAGGGATGGCGGGGCGCTTTGGCCCCCTCCACATCGTCGCTTTCGGCGGTCACCACGCATTTCGGGATCCGTGCCGCAGATGAGCGTGTGTGTTGATCGGCATGCTGCTCCTGGAGTGCCCACGGCGCCTCTCCCGAAAGGGCCCGCGCGTATGGGTCGAGCAGATACAGGTGTTCGTTGTACCGGTGGCCGGTCTCCGGCTCATATGGCCCGGAAACTCTGTAGAGGTAGAGCGCGCCCGCCTCGAGCCCGGAAACCTCCACGTGCCAGACATCGCCGGTGCGGTTGGCCGATTCGTCCAGCACGATTTCACGGCTCGGCTGCTCGTCGCCGTCGTTGTCGAACAGGCACAGAGTAACTCCGGTTGCGTCTCTTGCCACGAGGCA
>JAWLED010000019.1:9826-24477 GCA_041686235.1 Spirochaetia bacterium
GTTCTACGTGCAGCCAGTGCCCCGCCTCGTCAATGCTCTCGAACACCGCGCGCGGAAACAGCTTCCGGACCACTCCAATGTCTTCCTCTCCAATGTAATCGGACTTCCCGCCGCCAACGAAGAGCGCGGGCCCCTCGTAACGCCCCTCCAACTGCGGCCAAGAGGTTAGGTGGGGATAGCACTCGGCGATTGCACCGATATTGAGTGCCCATCCGTACGCCCCGTTGGTCTGCGGCTTCAAACTCTTGAGCAAAAACGCGCGAATTGCTTTGCCTGCAATACGCTTTGCGAGGATGTCGTCGGCACTTTTGCGCGATTGAGGTGCGAATTGTTCTACTTCCTGCATCGCCGCAATGATCTCGCTGTGTGCGGGGGCATACCCCTTTGGGGCGATATCCGCGCTGATGAGCCCGCGCACGGCCGCCGGATAGGTCAGCGCATATGCCATCGCTACTTTTCCGCCCATGGAATGGCCGAGAAAAAACGCCGAATCCAAGCCCAACTCGCTCGTCAACCGGTGAAGGTCTTCCGCCATGCGGGGGTAGCGCATGTCGTCGGTGTGCGGAGAGTTTCCGTGGTTCGGGAGGTCGACGAGAATCACCCTCGAGTGCTCGGCAAAATCTTTCGCGAGACTCCGCCAGTTATCGCCTGAGCCGAACAGTCCATGAAGAATGACAAGCGGCACCCCGCCGCCCATTTCCTGATAGTGAAGCATCAACCCACCGCCTTCGGAATATCGCCTGCACCATCCAATACGAAACGCGGCTGGTAGGCGTAGGCCCCGAGGTCCTCCCTCGACGTCACGCCGCTCAGCAACAGAATCGTATCGATCTCCGCCTCGACGCCGGCTATGATATCGGTGTCCATTCGGTCACCGATGATGAACGTCTCTTCCCTTCGGCACTCGAGCCGCCGCATCGCCTGTCGCATCATGAGCGGATTCGGCTTACCGACAAAATAGGGTTTGTGACCGGTAGCCAGCTCGATTGGAGCCACGAGAGAACCGCAGCCGGGGACCGTGCCGTGCTCTCCCGGACCGGTTAGATCCGGATTAGTCGCCACCAGTTTTGCCCCGCCGAGTATGAGGTTTACCGCTTTCTCGATGCGCTCGAAGCCGTAGGACTGGCTCTCGCCGAAAACGACGTAGTCGGGATTCACGTCGTTCATGGTATAGCCCACCTCGTAGAGCGCGTTGATGAGCCCGGGCTCGCCAATGACATAGGCGGTGCCGCCCGGTGCCTGCGAGGCGAGAAAGCCGGCGGTCGCGAGCGCACTGGTGTAAAAATGCTCGATCGCCACTTCCACCCCGAGTCGGGCGAGCTTTTGCTGAAGCTCTCTCGGCGAACGTTCACTCGAGTTCGTCAAAAATAGAAACTTCCGCCCCTCGCGCTTGAGCCACTCCACGAACTCCGATGCCCCCGGAAGGAGCCGGTTTCCATGATAGATGACTCCGTCCATGTCGCAGATGAAGCCGGTCTTTCGCTTTAGCGTCTCGGATAATGATTCCATTATGCAAGTGAGTATAGCGAAAAATGTACCGCAGACAAAGCGCCTGAGCCCCCAGTCCGAGCCCGATTCCCCCCCCATTTGCACACCGTTCGCGTGTCTGAGTATACTCTGCGCTACAACCTGTCATGTGCCTACAGCAAGGAGGAAGCAATCATGGCCCATACACCGACTCGAGACGAAGCGCTGCAGCTGCTTCGCAGCTACCAACAAAACGAGAACCTCGTCGCTCACGGCCTTGCCGTCGAAGGCGTTATGCGATACATGGCGCGCAAGCGCGGCCATGACGAAGAGAAGTGGGGCATTATCGGGCTCGTTCATGATCTCGATTGGGAGAAGTATCCCGAACAACACTGCGAGAAGACCAAAGAAATCCTCGCGGAACACGACTGGCCCGAGGACTGGATCCGTTCCATCCTCAGCCACGGGTGGGGTCTCGTGACCGATGTCGAACCGCAACATGAGATGGAAAAGGTCCTCTACGCCGTCGATGAGCTCACCGGACTTATCAACGCGACCGCGGTGATGCGTCCCTCCAAGAGCGTTCTCGATATGAAGCCGAAATCCGTTAAGAAAAAGTGGAACCAGCGGGCGTTCGCCGCTGGGGTGGACCGCTCGGTCATAGAAAAGGGCGCCGAGATGCTCGGCGAAGACCTGACGACAATCATTGAGGATGCCATCATGGGCATGCGCGAGGTTGCAGACGATATCGGACTACGCGGGGTCCCGGCCGAAGGGTAAACGCTGGAGCCCTCGGTTTCACCGCGACACACGTCCAGGTCCGGGCGGGCCCGCGGCCGGGTTTGCCCCGCCGCAGGCTGCCGCCCGTTATTCGGGCGCTATTTCTTTTTCTTTCGCTTCGACCGCGGCACTTTCTTGCCGGTGGTGGGCTGCCGGCGTTGCTCGATTTCCTTTTTGACCGCGTTCGCATCTACGCCGACCGTCGCCGGCTGCGGAGCTTTCTGATCGTCGGCCGGTGCGGGGCTCTCTTTTCTCAGCTCCCCGGCGGCGGCGCGCCCGCCGTACTTCTCGACTTCTTTCTTTCGTCGACGCAGAACCGCCCGCGTCCTCCATGCCAGAAGGATCGGCGCGGCGACAAAGATCGACGAGTAGGTACCCACAACGATACCAACCATCAAGTTCAAGGCGAAGTCACGAATCTGCCCGGTCGCGAATAGGAATATCGCAAGCACCGCAAGCATCGTCGTCACCGAGGTGATGACCGTTCTGCTCAGTGACTGCGTAATACTCGTGTTTATGATGGTCTCGAACGGAGACTCTCTGAGAATGCTCTCATTTTCTCTAACGCGGTCGAATATGACGATCGTGTCGTTGAGCGAATAACCGATGATGGTGAGTACCGCCGCTATCGTAGCGGTGGAGACCTCGAGCTGCATCGCGCCAATAAAGCCCAACATGACCGCAACGTCGTGGATGAGCGTAATAATTGCCGCGGTCGCGTAACCGAGTCGGAACCGGAACCAGATATACGCCAGGATCAACACGAGGGCCATCGTGGTCAGCCACACGGCCTGTGAAGCAAGGTCCTGCGAAAAGCGCGGCCCGACGAACGAGGTTTCGAGAACCGAAACATTGCCGGCACCGAACTCTTCGCCCAGCGCCTCTTCAACCCGCTCGGCCATCACTTGGCTGAAGTTTTCGATCGTACCGGGATCCCGCACACGGATACTGAATTGCCGATCCTCATCCTGCCCGACACGCTGTACCTGTGACCCTTCAATATCCGATAGCGTCTCGCGCACGGCAGCCGAGCTGACCTCACCGGCATCATCAGCGATCTCGATCCGCTGGCGAAGGCCGGGCTCGAAGTCGATTCCCAGGTTGAACCCGTCCTGCATTATCGTTGCGGTAATGCCCGAGCCGATAACCACAACAGAGACGACCATCATTATGAAACGAATGCGAGTGAATCGTATTATGTTTTTCATCGAACCCCCCAGCCGATGCTGAGCTTAGAACGGCGGAACTGCTCGGTCGACACGTCGAAGATGAGACGCGATACGAAGAGCGCGGTGAACATGGAGGAAACGATACCGACGGCAAGCGTGACGGCAAAGCCCTGTATCGGTCCGGTACCGAGCTGGGAGAGAAAGATTGCCGCGATGAACGTCGTCACGTTGGCATCCATGATGGTCCAGAACGCTTTTTGGAATCCTGCTTCTACCGCGGCCCGCGGGCTCTTGCCCAGCCGGTACTCTTCCTTGATTCGCTCGAAAATTATGACGTTCGCGTCTACCGCCATGCCGACCGTAAGGATGATTCCGGCAATACTCGTTAACGTCAGCGTCAAGTTGAATACCGAGAGAATTGCCGTTATGAAGAACAGGTTCAACACCAAGATCAAGTCGGCCAGAGCACCGGAGCCCTTATAGTAGGCAAGCATAAACACGATTACCAGCGCGAAACCAAGCGCAATCGCCCTGAGTCCGGCCTGAATTGCCTGCTCGCCAAGCTGCGCGCCGACCGCCTGTTGATTGATAATGTTGAGATCTATCGGCAAGGCCGCCGTTCTCAGCACCGTCGCAATATCTTCGGCCTCCGACTCGTCGAATCCGCTGATGCGAACCTGACCGGTCGGGATTTCCTCCTGAATGCTGGCGTACGCTCGCACACGCCCATCCATTACAATAGCTAAGCTACTGCCCACGTTGTCGCGAGTGAGCCGTGAGAACCGATCCGCCCCTTCGCTGTCGAGCACGAAGTTTACCACGGGCTGGTTGGAAACCGGGTCCCGGGCAAACTGGGCTTCGGTAATGTGTTGCCCGTCGAGCCCGTCCTCGCGAATATTCTCTTTGATGACAATGTAGCGCACGAATTGGTCGAGCCCGTACTCGTCGCGCGTGACGTATTCGACCACCTCGGAACCGGCCGGCACCCACTCGGGAACTCCGTCTTCTTCGGGGCTCCAGCCCGGGTTCTCCTGCTGTAATTCGATGAGCTGCTCCGTTGCCTCGTCGTCGACGATGTGAAAGTTGAGACTTCCTTTGCCCATTAGGAACGAGTTTACGCGCTCCCTATCGTCGTCGCCCGGTATATCGACGGAGATGCGATTGCCTTCCATCTCGCGGATTTGCGGCTCGGTTATGCCGAACCGGTCGATCCGGTTGCTGAGGATCTCCATGGCGAGACTGACCGCCTCGTCCACTTGTTCCTCGCTCGGCTCTTCCTCGAGCCGCTCCGCCAAGCTCTCCTCGTCGGCTTCGAGGATGACGTTGACACCACCCGACAGATCCAAACCAAGTAAAATGATTTGCGACTTGAGATCTTTCAGACGCTCGACCCGGTCACGATGGTGCTCCTCGATTGCATCGAAGGCGGCTTGCTCACTGCGAAACGCCGCGAGCACCGACTCCGCGGTCCACGTATCCGGGATCTCCCGGTCATCGAGCTCGTAGTTGTCTCGAGCAAGCTCCGTCACGTAAGAGTACTCTTCGGGGACGGCCGCATCCTCGTCCTCGGCGGCGAGGTCTTGCAACCCCTCGAGCGCATCTCGGGCCTCGCTTCGCGCGTAGTCGCGTAACTGACCGCTCGAGCTCTGAGCGAGCTCCTTTTGCTGATCGGGTACGAAGAAATACCAGTTGATCGTCGGATACAGGAACCAACCTGATATGACGACCACGGCAAGTATGATGAGAAAACGTAGACGTTTGGTCATTCGGTGAACTCCACGGTACTGGGGTGACTAAGCGTGGGCTTATTCGTCGTCGCTGTCCGACTCGTCGTCGTCAGCTTCAACGGCCTGCTGTTCGGCTTTTTGCTTACCTTTGGAGGAGCCCTTCTTCTCGAGCACGTTGGAAACCGCGCTCTTTGAAAACTCGAGCGTCGTGTTGCCGGCGACCTTCAAGACCACGGTGTCGTCCTTGAGCGACTGAATTACCCCGCGTATGCCGCCGATGGTAACCACTTTGTCGCCTTTGCTGAGTGCCGCGAGCATCGCCTTTGTCTCTTTCTGCTTCTTATTTTGAGGCCGTATTATGAGAAAATAGAAAATGAGAAAGACGAGCCCAAAGGTTATGAGAGTGGGCATGATTGATGCCGGCCCCCCTTGAGGGGCTCCTCCGCCACCCGAAGGCGCTCCCATGAGGATAGGTAGACTGCCTAGAACTGTGCTCATGTCGGATAACTTCCCTTTTTATGGTGATAGCTTGCCGAAGCTACCACACAACGATTTCGGCAGTCAACCGCGTGAAGACCACGCCGCTAGATTGCCATTGTTCGTTCGATGCCTTCCGGCACGGTGAACACGCCGAAGAGGCGCTTCAGCGATTCCGGCGAATCTGCCGGTAAGTTCGTGTGCGCCCGGAAGTACTCGAGCAAGCTCTGCATCTCTTCTTCGTCACCGGAGAAGACTGCCGAGCGAAACGCCTGACTGTAGAGACCCTTTTCGGCTAACTGTAACGTCGAGAGTTTACCGTACTTTTTACGGATCGAGGCATTAACCACGGCGACCGCGCCTTGGTATCCGATGGTACAAACAAAATCCTCACGTTTCATAGCGTGCCTTATCGTCTCGTAGGTGTCTTCAAGTCTTCAAAGCGGACGTCCCGGCGCCCCGGCAGCCTGCGGCCGACAGCCCGACTGCCGGCTGCCGGCCGACCCGGCGGCTGCCCGCCGGCGGGTCGCAAACCGCCGGGGACGCCCAACAAAAAGGGAAGCCCGAAGGCTTCCCTTTCGTCCACATATTCGTGGCGGGCTTCACGGCGGGGCAGCTACATCATGCCGCCCATACCGCCCATGCCACCCATTCCGCCGCCGGCGCCGCCGCCGCCTTCATCCTCGTTGGAGGGGAGGTCGGTGACGGTGGCCTGCGTAGTGAGAAGCAGTCCGGAGATGGACCCCGCGTTCTGTAGCGCACTTCGAGTAACCTTGGCCGGATCGATAATTCCTTCCTTGACCAAGTCGACCCAGTCCATCTTAGCAGCATCGAAGCCGATGCCGACTTTCTCTTTCCGTGCACGGTCCGCGATAATGGAGCCGTCGAGCCCGGCGTTCACTGCAATCTGGCGAACCGGCTCTTCGAGCGCCCGACGTACAATGCGGAAACCAACCTTTTCGTCTTCCGGCATAGACTCGGTGTTCACCTTCTCGAGGGCGGCTACCGCTTGCACCAGCACGACACCGCCACCGGGGATGATACCCTCTTCGATGGCCGCACGCGTGGCCGAAAGCGCGTCCTCGACTCGGTGCTTCTTTTCTTTGAGCTCTACCTCGGTTGCCGCACCAACATTGATAACGGCAACGCCGCCTGCGAGCTTTGCAAGGCGCTCTTGAAGCTTCTCGCGGTCATAGTCCGAGGTGGTGTCCTCGATCTGCGTCTTGATCTGCGAGATGCGGTCCTTGATGTCCTCTTCTTTACCGGAACCGTTGATGATGGTCGTATTCTCTTTGTCGACCTTTACCGACTGTGCCTGACCGAGCTGGCTGACATCGGCGCTCTCGAGCTTCAAGCCGACCTCTTCGGAGATCACCTGGCCGCCGGTGAGCACGGCAATGTCTTCGAGCATGGCCTTACGCCGATCGCCGAAACCCGGAGCCTTTACGGCAACCGCATTGAGGGTTCCGCGCATGGAGTTTACGACCAGCGTTGCCAGCGCCTCGCCTTCGAGATCCTCGGCAATAATGAGGATGGGCTTCGACTGCTGCGCAACCTTCTCCAGAATGGGCAAGAGGTCTTTCATGCTCGAGATTTTCTTGTCGTGAATAAGAATGTAGGGATTCTCGAGCACCGCGGTCATATTGTCTTTGTTGGTTGCGAAATACGGAGAGACGAACCCACGGTCGAATTGCATACCTTCGACGAATTCCGTGGTGGTTTCGATGGTTTTGGACTCTTCGACGGTGATGACCCCGTCTTTCCCGACCTTCTCCATCGCACCGGCGATTTCTTCGCCGATTTCTTTGTCGTTATTCGCCGAAATGGCCGCTACCTGGGCAATCTCTTCCTTTTCCTTGATGACTTTCGACATCTTCTGGATCTCGGAGACCGCGAGCTCGATCGCATGATCGATACCGCGCTTGATTCCCATCGGGTTGATGCCGGCCGCTACGCTCTTGAGACCTTCGCGAATCATGCTGTGCGCAAGCACCGTGGCCGTCGTCGTTCCGTCTCCGGCAACGTCGTTGGTCTTGGTGGCGACTTCCTTCAGAAGCTGGGCGCCCATGTTCTCGAACGGCTCTTCGAGCTCGATTTCCTTTGCAACCGAGACACCGTCCTTGGTGACGGTCGGAGCTCCGAACTTCTTGTCGAGAAGAACGTTCCGTCCTTTCGGACCCAATGTTACTTTGACGGCATTGGAAAGTTGATCAACGCCGCGGAGAAGCGCTCGTCGGGCCTCTTCGTCGAATTGCAGTTGCTTCGCCATATCCACTCCCTCTTTGTTCGTTTTAGTGCAATGAGTGATCTTGCCTGTGAATTAATCTGTGCTGCCGGTAAGATACAAAGGAATACGCGAATCATCAACTGAAAATTTCGCTATCGCCCAGTCGTCGGCATTTGATTTTTGCGCCTCCTTTGCATCACAATGGGCGAAGTGGCTCAAAACGGAGACCGGGAAATCGCTGTAATAGTGTTTGCGCCGCCCGGGGCGCGCCCAAATCTGATTACCTCGATGGTAGAGCAACTCGATTCGAGCCGGTGGTTCTCCACCGCGCCGGTAACGTGGAGCCTGCCCAGCTACGGCATTCTCGATCAACCGACCGTCGTGGAAGCTCTGTCCCGAAGGGTAGCGTCGGCCGGGGATGTTCCCGCCTGCGGTGGGTACACCGGCTCACCCCACCCGTTACTGCTGGCCAAAGAGCTCGAATACGAGGTCTCCCGTGGGTTGAAGAACGAGGAACAAAGCGGAGTCCTCGATGTCTTTCCCCAAAGTCCGCGCCTTTTGCTCGCCTCCGACCCCGATTCACGGCGACCCGAGGCCGCACACGTGTATTCCACCTACGTGAAGGCGTTTTCCCGCGGGATCTCTCCGGCGAAAAAAGCCTCGCCGCGACTGCTTTTTGCCGTGGACGGGCACGACAGATCGCTGCCGGTGCTCCGCGCCGACGCTACAAAAACCGAAGACTCGCTGTTCTCTCGTTTGCGCGCGCTGCTCAAACAACAGGGCTCCGGCGTCGTTGTCGTTGTCAACGCGGTCACCGGGGACTCCGTGGAGAGGCTCGACGGCGCTCTCACGCGAATCTCGCCACATACCGCACGCGTCGTCCTCTCGGGCATGGAGCCGCAGTGGGTCGATACCCACGGGAATCGACCGGAGGCGAGCGTCTCGCTCGGTGAGCCGGCAGCATGTCGACCGAATCTCATTCGTACGTCGACGACGGTCAACAGACTCCGCTTCGATTACCCGGAGAACCCCCAACGCGTGCTCGAAACGATGAGTGACGAACGGACCGTTGCTCGCTTCGAGGGCCCTTGTGACGGCAACCCTCCGCCCGGCCGCACTCTGCACGCAAGCATGATGGGAACCGTTTCTCTGCAGATGGATCCCTATGAGGTTCAATTCTCACGCGGGCGATTATCTCGTTTCGGCGGCGGTGTGGGAAAAAAGCGTACACAACTTCTTGCCGACCCCGTGGGGGGAAAGCTGCGTACTGCCAAGCACTCCTATGAGATAACGCCGTCGAATGCGTTCTCCTTCGACGACGCGGCCACGGGCGCACGAGGGCTCATGTCCATCCACTCGCTCTCCGGAGAGGAGATAGAGTCGCCCGGGCGGCTCATGGTGGATTACACGGCAATCGAGGACTTTCCATGGCTCATCGTAGAGATGTGCTTCGAGTTTCCGGTGTTGAGCGCTGCAGCGGAAATCAAGGAGCTCATCCCCTTCGCGCTGCCGATCCGGGTACCGGAGGGACGCGAAGCACAGACTCTTACGACAAGATACCCGGACGGCACCGGCAGCCGGCTCGATCTGAGCGAGGTGAGCGGCGCCGGCTGCGCCTTCGGCAGCCTCGTGCAGATCGAAAACCACCTCAGCATCTCCTGTCTAACCGAGTATCGCACCATTACCGCGGCATTCCCCTTCGAAAAGCGTCGAGCACTCGGCGGCTCGACACTGACGCTCTATCCCTTCGGCAGGTTCCGTTCGGAGGCGGTTTTGGAGCGAGCGGGGACCGCGTCGCGGGTGCGGTTTGCGCTCTCGGTGGGTTCTCGCGATTACGAGGAAATCCTCAATGCTCCCGAAGCGGTGCTAAAGGAGTCCTCCGCCTCGTCTCAGCTTGGATAAGCCGGCGGCCGGGGGCCGGCACCTGCGGGTCGGCGTCGGCCCAAGCCCCGGACGGTCGGGCCATTGATTTTCGGGTCGAACTCCCGGATATTAGGCCTATGAGCAACAATCCACTGCGTTTCGGGCTCGAGGCCGGAAGAGAAGCTCAGCCGCTCGTCATTTTTATCTTCGGTGTGACCGGCGATCTCACCTCGCGCAAGCTGATGCCCGCCCTTTTCTCTCTGTTCCTCAAAGGGATGACGCGCTTCAAAGTCGTGGGATTCGCGCGCCGCGACTGGGGCACCGACGGACTACGAGAGCGGGCGCGCTCGATGATTGCCGAGGTCCCCGGCGCTTCCGACGGACAGCGAGAGGCGTTTATCGAGCGCCTGGAATATCTGCAATCCACCTTCGAAGATCCTGCCGGATACGCCCGGATAGACGAGTACGCCGAAGGCTATGCCAATCGCATCTACTATTTGTCGACCCCTCCAAACGCGTATCGCGACATTATCGAACAACTCGGTCAAAAGGGTTTGGGTGAACAAC
This sequence comes from Spirochaetia bacterium, assembly GCA_041686235.1. Taxonomy (GTDB): domain Bacteria; phylum Spirochaetota; class Spirochaetia; order DSM-27196; family PWMO01; genus JAAAOH01. The sequence goes on from JAWLED010000019.1 coordinate 20,104, forward strand.
GCGGCGGGTTCCGGCGTCTGCTCATTGAGAAGCCGTTCGGACGCGATTATGCCTCGGCGGTGGAGCTCAACCAACTGCTCGCGCGTTACTTCGACGAAGAGCAGATCTTTCGCATCGATCACTACCTCGGAAAAGAAACCGTTCAGAACATCATGCTCCTGCGGTTTGGAAACGGCATGTTCGAGCCCATCTGGAACTCGAACTATATCGACCACATTCAGATTACCGTTGCAGAGAAGGTGGGCGTGGGAACCCGAGGCGGGTACTTCGAAAGCGCAGGAACCCTGCGTGATATGGTGCAGAACCACATGTTCCAACTGTTGAGCCTCACCGCGATGGAGCCGCCGAACGACCTTTCACCCGACAGCATCCGCACCGAAAAGGTCAAAGCGATGCAGGCGCTCCGGCCGATCACCTTCCGCGACATTCACGAGCACACGGTGCGCGCACAGTACGAGGGCGGCATCGTGGATGGGGAGCGCGTGCCCGGATACCGGGACGAGGAGCGGGTGTCACCCGATTCGCGGACCGAGACCTACGCGGCGCTGCGGGTCTACCTCGACACCTGGCGCTGGAGCGGGGTTCCCATCTTCATGCGCTCCGGCAAGCGGCTGTTGCGCAAAGTGAGCGAGATCTCGGTGCACTTCAAAGAACCCCCGCGGCAGCTGTTCACCAACCGCCACCCCTCGATGAACCGCAACACACTGATCATTCGGATTCAACCCGAGGAGGGGATCACGCTCAACATGAACGCCAAGATCCCCGGACATACGACCGACATGCGCCCGGTCAACATGGACTTCGCCTATGGAACGACCTTCGGCGAGGCGACTCTCGAGGCCTACGAACGGCTCCTGTTCGACGCAATCATCGGGGACGCAACGCTCTACCCGCGCCGCGACGAGATAGAGTCTTCCTGGGCGTTCATCACGCGGATCCTCGAGGGCTGGCGTCGGGACGGCTCACCCATTCCCACGTATATGCCGGGCAGCTCAGGGCCGGAAGAAGCGCGCCGACTCATTGCCTCATCCCACAGAAAGTGGAGGAAGCTATGAATTTCGATCCCGAGCGCGTGGAAAGCGAGCTTGCCGAGATTCAAAAACAGAGCTCCCCAACCGAGGCTCGCACCGTCATCCTCAATCTCCTCGTCGTAAGTAACGAGGAAACCCGCCCGTGGGCCGAGCGGGCTCTTGGGGCGGTGCTCGGCAAACGTGCCGCCCGCGTGATCCATATCGTGGAAACCGACGGAGAGAAGAGCGAAATCTCGTTGTCGGCGCGCTGTTACCTCGACCACGAGCACAAGAGCGTCTGTTTTCAAGAAGTGCTCATCGAAAACGGCTCCGATAAGGTGGGAGCGGCTCCCGGCAGCTGGACCCCGCTGCTCATCCGCGACATTCCCGTCTACGTGCTGTGGCTAACCCCGTTTTCCGGAAGGCAGGCCCTTCTCGATCACGTGCAAGAACAAGCGGACAAGCTCATCATAGACTCCGAGTATGCCGTCGGCGCGGGAGACACACCGCGCGATATATACCGCGCGGCGACCGGGGTCATGCCGGGGGAGGGCTTCGGCATATCGGATCTGACGTGGCAGCGAATGCTGCCGCTGAGGAGCATCACCGCGCACCTCTTCGATCCTCCGGAGCTCGCGAGTAGTCTCTTCGAGCTCGAAACCGTCGAGCTCGAGGGCGGGCCGCCCATGTACGGCGCCCTCTACCTCGGCTGGCTCGCCAACCGCTTGGGATGGCAACCGATAGCTCCGCGGCAGGAAACCGGAGGCGCCAACGGCGGCGAGGACCGCGAGAACGGCCCCGCCTCGACCCGGCGCTACCGCGATCAGCAAGGCCGCGAGGTTGCCACCGTCCATCGTGCACCGGCATCGCTCACCGAAGGTCTCTCGCTCACCATGCGCTTCTTCGGCCGTGAACACATCGATCTATCGGCGAAGCCGGATGGATGTGTATGGATCGAAGGTGCCGGCGAGGAGTCGCACAGCGAGGCTTTTACGGTGCCCGGCGACGGCGAGATGCTTCTCGCGGAAATCGACGCTGCGCGCAACGAGACGCTCTACATTGCTGCTTTCGGGCTCATCGCCAGGTAAATTTGCGGATATCCACAATAGAAATGCGTAACTTTTTTCGCCGTTGAAGGACAAATGCTTTGACAAAGCTTAGTAAGTCGATACATACTGATGTATAAATATCCGGCTAAGCCAAATCAAGGAACTCAGCGGTGAGAGAACGACCAGCACGACTGCAGACCATCAAACGGATCATTCGCAACGAGCGGATTAACAGCCAGGAACAGCTCTTGCGATACCTCGAGCACGAAGGCTTCTCCGTGACACAAGCAACGTTGTCCCGGGATCTCAAGTTACTGAGAGTCGGCAAAATCTCCGACGGCGTCGACGGATACTTCTACCGTCTCCCGCGCGAAGACGAGCGTCGCGAGTCCGAGCGCAGCTACGTGCAGGATTTCCGGCGGGGATACGTGTCGCTGGACTTCTCCGGCACTACCGCCGTGGTGCACACCCTCGAGGGCCACGCCGACAGCGTAGCCATTGCCCTCGACAACCTCAATGTTCCGGAGGTGCTCGGCACCATCGCCGGGAACAACACCGTCTTCGTCGTATTGAGAGAAGACACCGACCGGAATGAGCTTCTGTCAAAGCTCCGGGCGAAGGTGCCCGATCTCGAAGAATAGAGGGAACACGCGAAAGTGAAAGCTGCAGTACTCGGCGCCACCGGTTACGGGGGGATGGGCTTGCTGAAATTGCTCGCCGAACATCCCTCGGTAGACACGATCTTGCCCGCCTCCTCGTCCCAGCCGGGGGCTCACCTGAGCTCCATATATCCCGGTTTGTCTCTGACCCTCCTCGACAAGGCTCGCGAGGGAACGCTGCTCACCGTGGACGAGGTGCGCACCGAGCGTCCCGACGTCGTGTTCGCGGCCCTTCCTCACCTGACCTCCGCCGAGGTCTGCGAGCCCTTTTTCGGCTCCAGTGTGGTAATCGACCTTTCCGCCGACTTTCGGATCCCGGATGCGGCGCTCTTCGAGCAGGCCTACGGCAGCCCTCCCCCGCGCGCCGACTTGTTCGAACACAGCGCCTATGGGCTCACCGAGTGGTTTCGCGACGAGCTGCGCAGCGCCGACGTCATTGCGAACCCCGGCTGTTATCCTACCGCCTCTCTGCTGCCGCTTTTGCCGTTGCTGCGTGACGGGCTCGTGGACGGGCCGATCAGCATCACCGCGATGTCCGGCATTTCGGGAGCCGGGCGCAAAGCGTCGGTGAACCTCCTGTTTACCGAGCGAAGCGAAAACGTTAATGCATACGCTCCGGGCAGCTCCCATCGCCATTGGGCCGAGATCAGCCATTATGCGGGCCGCTACCTCCATCAGAGCTCCGGCCGGATTCTTTTTACCCCGCATCTCGTTCCCATCACGCGCGGCATCGCGGCAACCACGAGTTGCCCGCTTTCCGACGAGGCGGACGCCGAGGCGATTGCACGAAGCCTCGAGCAGGCGTACGGACCCGAGCCGTTTGTCGGCTTATCCGCGCGCGCGATACCTGAGACGCGGGACGTACGCGGCTCCAACCGCTGTGATATCGGGTTCCACGTGGAGGGTCGGATGCTCCTGTTGTTCAGCGTCATCGATAACCTGGAAAAGGGCGCAGCCGGTCAAGCGGTGCAGAACATGAACGTCCGTTTCGGGCTCGAAGAGACGGCGGGACTCGGCCTGTGGGGAGCGTTCTAGCTCCGGGGAGCGTTCTCGCGCTACGCATATGAGCCGGCAAATGCATATGAGCCACCAAACGATAGTCGTCAAAATCGGAGGGCGCACGCTGGCTGAGCCGGGCGTGCTCGAGCATCTCGTAGCGGATATCCAACGCATGAGCTCTTATCGCTGTGTGCTCGTCCATGGGGGCGGCGACGAGGTGACGGGCCTTGCCGGCCGGCTCGGCATCACCTCCGAGTTCGTCGATGGAATCCGCATGACCGGTGACGAGGAAATGGACGCCGTCGACATGGTCCTTTCCGGCCTGGTAAACAAACGGGTCGCCCGCCGGTTTCAGGCGGCCGGGGTCTCGGCGCTCGGCATGTGCGCCTCGGACGGCGGCACACTCGTGGGCGAGCCGATACCCCGACCGGACGGCTCGCACAGCCGCACCGGACGCGTGAAAAACGGCAATCCTGCCCTTCTCGAGCACGTGCTCACCGGCGGCTACGTGGCGGTGGTTGCCTCGACGTTCATGGACCGCGGCGGGGCGGGTCTCAATCTCAACGCCGACGATGCGGCACTCGAGATAGCAAAAATGCTCTCGGCGCGGGCGTTGTTGTTTCTCTCGGATGTTCCCGGCATCCTCGCGGGGGCCGG
>JAWLED010000019.1:24577-38138 GCA_041686235.1 Spirochaetia bacterium
GACTCCGCCGCGGGCGCCGAGCGGCAGCTCATCCCGCGGCTCTCCCCGGCCGAGGTAGAGTCGCGGATTTCCGACGGCTCGATCGGCGGGGGCATGATCCCCAAGGTTCGCTCCAGTGTCGGCGCTTTGCACGCCGGTGTGGGAACCGTTATTATAGGAAGCTACACTGAAACGGAAACGCTCGAACGAATGATAGACGGACAGAGCGGCACGAGGATCGAACAATGAGTGCACACACCGGCGATTTGCCATTTCCACAGAACTACGCTTCGGAGCTCCTCACGCTCGAGCGCGGTGCCGGCATTTACGTGGAGGACACCGAAGGCACACAGTATCTCGATATGGGCGCCGGCATTGCCGTCAACGCGCTCGGCTACGGACGCGGCGACTTGGCCGAAATCGCCCGCGAGCAGATGCTAAAGCTCATACACGTATCGAACCTCTACACGACACGCCCCGCCGTCGAGCTCGGGCGAAAGCTCATTGCTTCGACGCCGAGCACTCGAGGCAAGAGCTTTGCGGCGGTACACTTTGGAAACAGCGGGGCGGAGGCAAATGAATCCGCGTTCAAATATGCGCGGCTCTACGCCCACGAAACCCGCGGCCCCGGCCACCATCGCGTCCTGACGTTCTCGAGCGGCTTCCACGGGCGCACCATGGGCTCTCTCTCGCTCACGCCCAATCCGGATTATCGAGACAAGTTCGAGCCGTTGATTCCCGGCGTCGAGGTAGCCCCCTACAACGATCCGGATACCCTCGCAAAGACGGTCGACGAGTCCTTCGCCGCGGTTATCGTGGAGGTCGTGCAGGGAGAGGGCGGCCTTGCCAACATGACCAAAGAGTTTGCGCGCTCACTGAACGCGGTCTGTGCAAAGCACGACGTCATGCTCATAGCCGACGAGGTACAGACCGGACTCGCGCGCACGGGGTTCCTCTACGGCAGCGAGACCGTCGGCCTCGAGCCGGACATCGTGAGCTTGTCGAAACCGCTTGCCGGGGGGCTGCCCCTTTCGGCAACGCTCATACCGGCAAAAATCAACGACGTGCTCCACGTCGGCGACCACGGCAGCACGTTCGGGGGCGGGCCGGTAACGACGGCGGTCGCTCGACGGGTATGGGATATCGTGAGCGATCTCGAGTTCCTTGCCTCCGTGCGGGTATCGGCCGAGCACCTCGAGGCAGGCCTCAACGGCCTACTCGAGCGCTTCGGGTTTCTCACCGAGTTGCGGGGCATGGGCCTTCTTCGCGGTCTCAAGGTAGCGATACCCGAGGAGCGAAAAAAAGAAGTGATGGGGCGCATTCTTACGGTGGCCCGCGAAAACGGCCTTCTCGTTCTCAAATCGGGAGGAAACGTCATCCGCATCGCCCCGCCGCTCATCATCACCCCCGACGAAATCGACCGGGGCCTCTCGCTCTTGGAAGTCTCGCTCTCCCAGATCGAAGAGGAGTTCAAAGGAGTTCTATCATGAGTTCGGAAATCAAAAAGATCGTACTGGCGTATTCAGGGGGGCTTGATACCTCCATCATCATTCCCTGGCTAAGAGAGAATTACAACAACGCCGAGATCATCGGTGTTTGCACCAACGTCGGCCAGGACGAAGACTGGGACGGAATGGAGGAGAAAGCCAAGGCCTCCGGCGCGTCGAAGTTGTACATCGTCGACGTGCGGGACGAGTTCGTAGAAGATTTCGTCTTTCCGATGCTTCGCGCCGGCGCGGTATACGAAGGCAAGTACCTTCTCGGCACCTCGGTCGCGCGGCCCCTACAGGCCAAACACCAGGTACGCGTAGCCATCGAGGAGGGGGCCGACGCGGTGGCTCACGGCTGCACCGGCAAGGGCAACGATCAGGTACGCTTCGAGCTTACCTACAAGGCCCTCGGTCCACATCTGCAGGTCATCGCGCCGTGGCGGATTTGGGACATTCACTCGCGCGAGCAGGCCATACAGTACGCGCGGACTCGGAACATCCCCATCGGCGATATCTCGGAAAAGAACATATATTCACGCGACTGGAATCTCTGGCACATGAGCCACGAAGGCGGAGAGCTGGAAAACACCTGGAACCGCCCTCGCGAGGACATGTATCTGTTGACCAAGTCGCCGCAAGAGGCGCCGAACGCCGAGACGGAAATCACCATCGACTTCGAAAAGGGCATCCCCGTTGCCGTCGACGGCGAGCGAATGAAGCCGCGCGCGCTGCTCGAAAAGCTCAACGAGGTAGGCGGGGAAAACGCCATCGGACGCACCGATCTCGTAGAGACGCGCCTGGTGGGGATGAAGAGCCGCGGCGTGTACGAGACCCCCGGCGGCACGATACTCCACCGTGCGCTGCGTGAGCTCGAGATGATCACCCTGGACTTCGATACCCTCGGCATGAAAAACCAGCTGGCACTCAAGTACGCCGATGTGATCTACGCCGGAAAGTGGTTTACGCACTTTCGCGACTCCATGGACGCCTACATGCGCCAGGCGGCGGAATACGTTACCGGCTCGGTGAGACTGGCCCTGTACAAGGGCAACGTGAGCGTGACCGGCCGGACCTCACCATACTCTCTATACCTCGAAGACCTTGCATCATTCGGTGAGAGCTCGTACGACCACAAGGACGCTTCGGGCTTTATCAAGCTCTATGGCCTTGCAACCGGCGTGGCATCCATTGTGCATCGCCACGACGATTCGGCGGACGGACCGGTGAAAGAAATGCGCGCGATGGCCGGTTTTCACGAGAAATAGCGACGAGCGCAAGAAACAAGGGGATACGAACATATGGGCGATTTGACCTACCGGAACCTCGACCACACCGACAGCTACGGGCGTTTGACGGGCCTCGCGCACCCCGAGGTGAGCACGATCAGCGCTGCGCGCATCGAAAGCTCGGACATTGCCGCAGCAGCGGGGCTTCGTTACAACTACGCGGCGAAAACGGCCGACGACGAGGTCGTTTCCGCGCTCGCAGACCTTGCCGCGGAGCAACAGCTCATCGACAAGTATCATGCACTGCTCGACGGGGCGGTTATGAACACCGGCGAAAACCGTATGGTGCTCCACCACCTTACCCGGGGGCAACTCGGCGGTCCGATAACCGTTGAAGGTCAGGACAAGCGCCGGTTCTACGCCCACCAGCAGTCGCGCATTGCCGACTTCGCCCAGGCCGTGCACGCGGGCCGCATTACCGGATCGACGGGAAAACCCTTCGAGGCGGTCGTACAGGTGGGAATCGGCGGTTCCGACCTCGGTCCTCGGGCCATGTATCTTGCGTTGAAGAACTACTTTGCCGGGAGCGGAGAGGAGCCCGAGCTCGGCGCCCGGTTCATTTCCAACGTGGATCCCGACGATGCCGCCGAGGTCATCGATCACCTTGACCCCGAGACCACCCTGTTCATCCTCGTGTCGAAGAGCGGGACCACGCAGGAGACGCTGACCAACGAAGCATTCCTCATCGAGAAAATGCGCGAGCGAGACATTCGCGGGCTCAACCCACGCGGTCATATGGTGGCGGTAACCTCGGAAACCAGCCCGCTTGCACGCTCGGGGGAGTACCTCGATGCGTTCTTTATCGACGACTATATCGGCGGTCGCTACTCGAGCACGAGCGCGGTCGGCGGGTGTGTGTTGAGCCTGGCATTCGGACCGGAGGTCTTCGAGGAGTTCCTCGCCGGAGCCCACGAGAGCGACCGCGCCGCCCTCGAGCCCGACATCCGGCAAAACGCCGCGCTCCTCGACGCGCTTATCGGGATCTACGAGCGAAACGTTCTCGGATATCCCTCCACCGCAGTGCTTCCCTATAGCCAAGCACTGTCACGTTTTCCCGCGCACCTGCAGCAACTCGACATGGAGAGCAACGGCAAACGCGTTACCCGCAACGGCGAGCCGGTGGACTACTCGACCGGCCCGCTCGTGTTCGGGGAGCCCGGCACGAACGGTCAACACAGCTTCTACCAGCTCCTACACCAGGGAACGGACATCATACCGCTTCAGTTCGTGGGGTTTCGACGGTCACAGCGCGGAGAGGACGTCGAGTTCGACGGCTCGAGCAGTCAAAAGAAACTCAACGCCAATCTCGTCGCCCAGATCGTCGCCTTTGCCATGGGGAAAACCGATGATGACCCGAACAAGACCTTCGCGGGCAATCGTCCCTCGAGCCTGCTGTACGGCGAGCAACTGACCCCGCGCGTGCTCGGCGCGCTGCTCTCGCACTTCGAGAACAAGGTCATGTTTCAAGGCTTCGCGTGGAACATCAACAGCTTTGATCAGGAAGGCGTTCAGCTGGGAAAGAAGCTTACCAAAGAAGTGCTCGGCGGCAGCATGGGCGAGGAGCTTGCCGCCTACGCTCGGCTTCTCGGGCTGTAATCTACTGCCGGCGCATCGCCGGCTATACCCGTCGAATCGAACATCTGGGTTATCTATCGGCTGCGCAGCGCGCTATAGAGAAGCCCAACGCCGGCGCCGACGGCGCCGCTAATGAGAATATTCCTGCGAATGACGCGAATCCCGCGGACTGCGTCGCCCAGTTCTTGAAAGATATTTTCGGGGAGTCGAATGAGGTCGGTAACGGCCACGAAGTTACCTCCAACCCGTCCAAAGACGGCGTAACCAACCAGCAACCCCAGTACTCCGAACAGCACCCCCGAAACCAACGGATTCCGCATTACACTGCCCCCTCTCGTGGTCCATTCTTGCCCAAGAGCTCAATTTTCGCAAGCCGCCGCCCATGAATCCACATGCTCGGCGATTTCCGTCACCACTTCTTCGCGATTGGTCTCGTGCAGCAACTCGTGGCGCGCCCCTTCGTAGAGCCTGAGCTCCACAGACTGCACACCGGCACGGCGGTAACGCTCGGCAACCTCTCGCACTCCCGCACCGTTACCGCCGACCGGGTCCTCGGTTCCCGAAAGCAATAGGAGCTTCGTCCCGTGGTCGACACCTTCGAACGCCCTGCGGGCGCTCACGCGGATGATCCCGCGGGCAAGCTCGCGGAAAAAGTGTGCCGACATGATCTCGCCGCAATCGGGGTCTCCCAGATATGTTTCCACCTCCGCGGGATCACGGGAGAGCCAATCGAACTCGCTCGCAGCGGGGGTAAACCGCGCATTGTAGCCGGAAAAGGTCAGATCATTGAGGAGTTTCGACGGCGCCGACGGTGAGCGCACAAGGGATACGGCGCCGGCGATCCGGAGCCCGATCCGACTCTTGAGACCTCCGTCACCTGCAGTCCCCATGAGCACGGCGCCACAGAGCTCGACCGGCGGGCCGGTCAAGAGGTCGCGGGTGACGAGCGATCCCATACTGTGGCCCACAATGAAAAGGGGCCTCGCTCCGCCGTTTGCACCGCCCCGGGCGGTGGGGTCGAACGCCGGCGCTCCGCCGTTCGCCGAAGCGGTGGGCGTGGGAGATACCGCCTGTGCGAGCCCCGCGAGAAGCTCCCGGGCATCCTCGGTGAGCCGACCCCAGTCGTCGTGTGGGGGGATTCGGCGACGCATCCATGACTCCGGGGCAGATTGCCCGTGGCCACGTTGGTCATACGCCCACACGAGAAAGCCGCGCTCACACAGCGCGGAGCCGATCCGCTCGTAGCGCTGCCGGTGCTCGGCCATGCCATGGACTAATAGCACCCCTCCTCGTACGTTGGCGGCGGCCGCGTTTTCCCGCCCCGGGCGGCGGTCTCCGCCCGCGCCGGGGTGCCACGCGGTGCGTGAAAGCCACGTACCGTCGCTGCATTGGAACCAGTCATCAGTGCGCTTCATCTCGCACATACTCTACCTTTCTAACCCCGCCGGGACAACACGCTCATTTGACCAGAATGCCTCCTGTGGAGTAGCATAGTTAGTATCCAGTGCACTGAGAGGAGATCACGTATGGCACGGAAGTATAATTTTTACGCCGGTCCTTCCACGTTGCCGGTGGCCGTTTTGAACGAGCTCGAAGAGGAAATCGCAGACTACCGTGGGCAGGGCTTGTCTATGATCGAGACAAGCCACCGAAGCAAGATGTACGAAAAGGTCCACAACGAAGCCATTTCCCTGCTGCGAGAGTTACTTGCCGTGCCCGAAGATCGAGAGATTCTCTTCCTCGGCGGCGGGGCGACCCTGCAGTTCAGCATGGTACCGATGAATTTTCTCGGAAATCAAAAGAGTTGCGACATGGTCGTTAGCGGTGCCTGGGCAAAAAAGGCGCTCTCCGACGCCCAGAAGCTGGGCACCGTTAAGGTGCTCTTCGACGGTGCCGAGGGTCACTACACCAGCCTCCCCGACCCGGCGGACGTTCGCCCGCACGAAGACGCCGCCTACCTCCACATCACCAGCAACGAAACGATCGGTGGATTGCAGTGGAAAGAGTTCCCCGACACCGGAGACGTGCCCCTCGTCGCCGACATGTCCAGCGATATCGCCGGGCGGCGAGTGCCGATGGAGAAGTTCGATCTCGTCTACGCCGGCGCACAAAAAAACCTCGGACCTGCCGGGGTGACCGTGGTGATCATGAAAAAAGACATGCTCGACAAGGCACGGAACGACCTGCCCGTGTACTTGAGCTATGCGACGCACGTAGAGAAAAACTCGCTTCATAATACCCCTCCGGTGTTCTCCATCTACGCCATGCAGAAGGTACTGGCATGGCTGAAGGCGAACGGCGGCATCGAGGCGGCCGAAAAACGCAACGAAGAGAAGGCCGGGCTGATCTATCAGGCGATGGAGTCCAGCGGCGGGTTCTACGTCTCGCCGGTAGAGCGGGCATACCGCTCTACGATGAACGTTGTGTTCCGGCTTCCAACGGAGGAACTGGAAACGCTGTTCGTGCAGGAAGCGGAGGCTGCCGGGATGCTCGGGCTCAAAGGACACCGCAGCGTCGGCGGCGTGCGCGCATCACTGTACAACGCCGTCCCTCTCGAGGGCGCTCAGACGCTGGCTGAGTTCATGAAGGATTTTGCCGCAAAGAACGGGTAACGGCCGGCGGTGAGCCGGGCGTGTGCGGCACCGAGGGTAGATGCGGTAGTAAAGCGCGGGTGGTTGAACCCACGCGGCATTTACCTGTAAAGTATTATCGAATTACGCAGACTGAAAGCTTTTAAGGAGGCACCATATGGCTCGAATTGCCATCAACGGACTCGGTAGAATCGGAAGAGCAACACTGAAAATCATCGAAGACACCCCCGATCTCGACCTCGTCGCAGTAAACGATCTCGTACCGGCGGATACCCTTGCGTATCTTCTCAAGTACGACAGTGTATACGGCCGCTACCAGAAAGACGTTAAAGCCGAAAAGGACTCCCTGTCCATCGACGGACGCACGGTGAAGGTTCTCAGCGAGAAGGACCCCACCCAACTTCCGTGGAAAGATATGAACGTCGACATCGTCATCGAGAGCACCGGCCTCTTCACCGAAGAAGAGGGTGCGAAGAAGCACATTACCGCCGGCGCCAAGCACGTTATCATTTCCGCACCGACAAAGAGCAAATCCGTGCGGACCGTGGTCCACGGCGTTAACGAGGCACCCAATGACGAGCATGTCATCATCTCGTGCGCCAGCTGCACCACCAACAGCATTACTCCACCGGTAGAAATCATCGGTCGCCACATCGGCATCAAGAAGGCCATGCTCACGACCGTTCATGCCTATACCTCTACGCAGTCTCTCGTCGACTCGCCGAGTAAGAAGTTGCGTCGCGGACGCGCCGCAGCCGTCAGCATCATCCCCTCCTCCACCGGCGCCGCAGTCGCCACGACGGAGGTACTGCCCGAGCATCAGGGTAAATTCGACGGCACCTCGCTCCGCGTTCCGACCCCGGTCGGCTCAATTTCCGACATTACCTTCGTCACCGAACGACCGACCAGCGCCGAAGAGGTCAACAAGATCATGCGCGAAGAGGCGAAGAGCGACAAATACAAGGGCATCATGGCTGTGAGCGAGGACGAAATCGTGTCCTCCGACGTCATCCAGGATCCCCATGCCTCCGTCATCGACCTCACCGGAACCATGGTCGTCGACGGCGACCTCTTGAAGGTCATGGCTTGGTACGACAACGAATGGGGCTACTCGAACCAGATGGTGCGAGAAGCGCTCAACATCCTGTCTCGCTAACGGAGACAAATTTTTGCATCGAGGACGGCCGGGTTAACAGCCCGGCCGTCTTTGTTTGACGCCACGGTATCACCGCGGGGAGGACGAAATGGCACCAATCAAGCTCGCCGTCGTAGGGCCCGGGCTCATCTGGGACAACGCCCATCGGGACGTGCTGCTCTCGATGCCTGAACACTTCCAGGTCGTCGCGTTTCTCGCGCGACGAGAAACGACACTTTCCAAAGCGCACCGGCAGGTACCGGACGCCCGGCTGTTTACCAACTATGAGGATCTATTGGCCTCGCCCGAGGTGGACGCGGTGGTGCTCCTCACTCCCATCCCGGTCAACGGCCCGATGACCGTGCAGGCTCTCGAAGCCGGCAAACAGGTATTTGTGGAAAAGCCGTTTGCCGTGAGCTCACGCGAGGGGCAACGCGTGCAAGAAGCGGCACGGCGCTCGGGCGTGCCGGTCTACGTGTTGGAGCAGGCCCCCTACGCCCCTCTGTGGGATCGCGTCGGCGAGCGTATCGAGGCGGGAGATATCGGTATACCGGCAACGTACGAGAAGATTCGGCACGTATACCTCGACCCGGAGGAGGACCAGACGTCCGGGTATGGGGGAACGGACTGGCGTATAGAAACGACGTTTCCGATCGGGAATCTCTTCGACGGGGGAGTGCACGATCTGGCGGTGCATGCGAAGCTCTTCGGCTCGCCTTCCAAGCTCAGGGCCTGGGGACGGAGCTATCGGGAAGGCTTCGGCGAGTTCGACCATGTCTCCATGCTGTTCCGTTACCCGGCCGGTCTTACCGGGTACTTCAGCCATTCCGCCTTTCTCGGGGGAGACCGGAACTACTTCACGATCCGCGGAACCGAAGGGCTCATCCACCTGACAAACGAGGCGGTCACGCTCGAGGGCAAACGCGGAAGCCGGGAGTCGTTGGAGCTCGACGTGCGAAGCCCGCATGAGGAAATGTGGAGTGCGCTCGCCGAGGCCGCGCGGAGGGGGGATGCGGCACCATACGCGTTGCCGGACGCCGCCCGGGATCTGGCTCTGCTCGAGCGCGTTGCCGAATCTTTGCACAACGACGAGGAAATCGAGCTCGGGTAGCCGGCTACCGGCCGGGCAAACGGGACGGGACGGTGCGGCGCGGCCGGCCTCGGGCCATTCAGCCGGTCGCAGCGCCGGGCATTGCCCGGTGCGTTGGGCTAACCGCGTTTGGATTCACGCCCCTGAGGTCTCGTCCGAAGAGGTGTCGCGGGCATCTGCGACGTCTTTTGGGCTCGCCCTGGTGACACCGAGCTCGTTACTCTCCTCCTCCGCCGCCCCCTCGACGTCCTCGAGAGTACCCAGGTTTTCACCGTCATCGTCACCGGTGCCGCTCCCGCCGTCACCGGTGCCGCCGGCGTCACCGCCGGCGCGGTCAGGCGAGTCCTCGGTCTCGGTTTTGAACGAATCGACGAGCGTATCGAGCTCGGCCATTTGCTCCCGACTCTGCCCGGAGACCTCGCTAATCTCATTCATCGACCGCACGATCCAAGAGCTGCCCTTGCCGATATCGTCGAGGCCGCTTTTCACCGTCTGAGAAACCTCGTTCACCTGATCCATGGCTCCCCGGATTTGTTCGCTCTGCTCACTGATGCTCTGAGAGCTTTCTTTGACCTGGCCGGTGACACGGCGAATCTCTGTGGACGCTTCGATAATCTCGCGGCTTCCCCCGCGCAACTCGTCCATGCTTTGGGAAATCTCACCCATGGCGTCTGAAAACGAGCGGATATCGGTGTTAATCTCCTCGACGGTCTCCTGGCTCTGCCGGCTCGCATCCATAGCTTCTCGGATTTTGCCGGTAATCCAGCGGAGCGCCTCGTCGATCTGCGTCGAATTTTCCGAGGTCGATTCGGCAAGCTTACGAATCTCCTCGGCCACCACGGCGAAGCCCTTCCCGGCCTCTCCGGCGTGGGCGCTTTCAATGGCTGCGTTCATCGACAGAAGGTCGGTTTGCTCTGAGATCGTGTTTATGATCTGGATGATCTCGAGGATATCGTCGATCTTTTCGCTGATGCCGGAAATAATCTCGTTGGTGGAGGCCACCTGCTCGCCTGCCTGGCTGGTTACTCCGGCAAGCTCCTCCGCCCGCGCACGTCGATCGTTACTGAGCTTTGCCACGTTCTCGATGGAAGAGCTGAACTCCTCGATCGAGGCGGAAGCCTCCTCAACGGCGCTCGATTGGTCTTCGATGTTCTTGTTGAGGGCCTCGACACGATCGGCAATCTCTTTGATCGCTCTGGTGCTCGTGCCGAGACTTTCGTCGAGCCCGGCAAACTCCTTCTGGATAGACTTGATGGTGGTGTCGATCTGGTCCAGCGCGCCGGCCGATTGCTGCGAGCCCTGAGCCAGGGTGTCCTGCAATTGCGCAACTTGATCTGAGGCATTGCGCACCGTTCGCATAAAGTCTCGAATGTTATCCAAAACGGTGTTCGTGTAGCGGCACAGGGCCCCGATCTCGTCACGGGATCGGTCGCTTACCCGCACGGTCATGTCGAGATCGGCCATCCGTTCCATCGTTTGTTCGAGACTGCGGATGCGCCGCGTTAGACTTCTCGAGAAACGAACGAACAGAATTGCGCCGAGCACCAATACACCGGCAATAATGAGCCCGGCAATTTGGAGGGACCGTTGCTGAAGCGCAAGGGCTCGCTCCTCGAGGTGCTCGACGACCTCATCCAACTCGGTGATCAGGTTTTGACGAGTTACCGTATCGATCGTGCGGAGCTCCGATCGGGCGGTCTCGATGGACTCGATGGTTTCAGCCTCAGCGTGCTGGGATAGTGCCTCGCTGTCGAGCATCGTATCGATACCACGCTTTAGAAAGTTGGGTATATCTTCATCGTCGATGACGGCCTGGAGCTTCTCCCGCTGAGTGAGCGCACTTTCGCGAGAGCTTTCCCACACCTCCGTCATGCGCTCGAGCAGCATCGCCACATCTTCACCGGCGTTGTCGAGTTGCGGATGAGAGCTCAGTCGATCAAAGGACTCTTCAAAGGCGGATAGCGCGTCATCCCAGTCGGATAAGAGTCGCTCCAGCTCATTGTTGGAGATTATCAATGTCTTGTTTTGATCGGTCATCCTATACACGTCGCGTGCGGCATGCAACGCCTCGTGCTGTAAATCCGCAAGACCGCGAGATTGGACCCATGCACGACCGAGAACGCCGGCCACTGCGCCAAAAGAAACTACGACGAACACAACAAGAACCGCAAGCTTTCCGGACAACTTCATAGCACCCCTCCAGGGCGGGCAACGCAGCTACATATAATGCGGGATTCTAACATGTTTTGACTTCTTTTCTACAGGCGTTTGGCGGCCGTTTTCAGAGCCGGGGTCCTCAACGCAGATCCCGAAGCTCCTGCGCGAGCTCGCGGACTCCCACCGCCTCCACATCCCTGCGAAGGGGGAAACGCTCCTCGCCGGGGTATACGACAAATCGCTTTGCGGGCTGCACGTCCTCGCAGGCGTCAACGAATCCGCGCTCGAGCCGAGGCGCAAGGCCCCGCTTCACCTCGACTGCCCAGACTCCTTCCCGCGGGACGGACAGCACCAGGTCGATCTCCGCCCCGCCGGCGGATCGGTAGAAGTAGGCCGCGCCGCGCTCGGGCGTCGCCGCGATCAACTGCTCGATGACGAAACCCTCCCAACTCGCCCCGACTACCGGGTGCGAAAGGAGGTCATCAAACTCATCGATTCCAAGCAGGGTGTGGAGCAAGCCGGTGTCCCGCAGGTAGACGCGTGGGGACTTAACCAGTCGCTTTCGTGTATTGCCGTGCCATGGGGTAATTCTGCGGATCATAAAAAGATCCGAGAGAACATCGATATACCGAGATACCGTCTTCCCGTCGATTGCGAGCGACCTTCCGAACTCCGCCGCGTTCAGCAACGACCCGTTCGCGTGGGCAAGCATCGTCCACAGGCGCCTGAGCGTCTCCGCCGGTATGCGCGGACCGAGCTCGGGAATATCACGCTCGAGAAATGTGCGGATGAAGTTTTCACGCCACGCGACGCTCTGTTCGAGAGTGGGCGCGAGGATACTCTGCGGGTAGCCGCCTCGCAACCATAGCTCTTCGATGGAGCAACTCTGCTGCAATTCGACGGCCGTGAACGGGGTGAGCTCCGCGTAGGCGATGCGGCCGGCAAGACTCTCCCCGGACTGTCTGAGCAAGTCGCCGGAGGCCGAACCGAGAATAAGAAATCGGGTGCCGGCGTCGCCTGATTGGAGGCGAATGCGGTCGATAATTCCGCGGAGGTCGCGATAGAGCTCGGGCATCCGCCGCACCTCATCGAGAACGATCAGCTTTCCCTGGTGGTGCTCGAAGTACGCACTCGGCTCCCAAAGGCGGGCGCGGTCTGCGTCACGTTCCAGATCGAGATAGATAGACGAACGGTCCTGCGCAATCATATGGGCCAGGGTCGTCGTGCCGGCCTGGCGGGGGCCGAGTATCGCGACCGCGGGAAAGGTGGCGAGATGTTTTTCGACGTGGCGTTGCAGCTCGCGAGCTATCAACCTTGCAATTATGGCACAACATTCCGAAATTGCAAGGTTATTGCCGCATAGCCGCGGCGGCCTGCGCACGTATCGCACCGGCGGGGGACCGCATGAGGTGATTGATGAGTTCCTCTCGAGTCGCAACCCGTCCCTGTGATAGCATTGGCTCTCGTAACGGCGAGCTCGCCGGGCTCGCCGCCGTCCAACTCGAGGAGGTATTATGTCCCGCACCGCACGCGTAGCCGAAGAGATTTTCTCACGCTTTCCCCGTTTTCGCCGCGGCCTCGTTGTCGCACGGAATCTCGCGAATGCTCCCCAAAACGAGACCCTCGAGCAGCTCCTCG
Source organism: Spirochaetia bacterium (assembly GCA_041686235.1). Lineage (GTDB taxonomy): Bacteria > Spirochaetota > Spirochaetia > DSM-27196 > PWMO01 > JAAAOH01. The sequence goes on from JAWLED010000019.1 coordinate 37,519, forward strand.
CGGAGTCGGTCCGCCGAGCGGGGGAAGCTCCCGTAGATATGCAAAACGACCCACGTATGACCGCGTGGAACGAGACCTACAAAGCACTTGGTATCAAACCAAACAAGTTCCCTCCGGCCCACCGAAGCCTCATCAAGCGCGTTCAGAAACCCGGGGCAACATTGCCGTTCATAAACAGCGTCGTGGCCATCATGAATATCGCGTCCATCGAAGGCGTGCTTCCGGTAGGAGGCGATGACGCCGCTCAAACGAGCGGAACCATGGCTCTGCGTTTTGCTCTGGGGACCGAGACATTTGCTCCTCTCGGCAAGCCGGAGGAGACCGAGAGCCCCGAAGAGGGCGAGGTCATCTATGTTGATGAAGGAACGGATACCGTGATGTGCCGGCGCTGGAACTGGCGAAACGGCCACGAAACGCGGATCACCGAGTCCACCGAACGGCTGGTCATGAACATAGACGGTCTCGGAGAGGATAGCGCAACACGGGCCGCCGAGATGCGCGACCGTGTTGCGGAGTTGCTCGCCGAGCATTGCGGCGCGACGGTCGAGACCGCGCTCCTCACGCCCGACTCTCCGGAGCTCACCCTGCCGTTCTGAGGGTCCACCCCGGCCGGGTGGCCC
>JAWLED010000019.1:38238-40278 GCA_041686235.1 Spirochaetia bacterium
GCGCCGCCCCGACCGAGCGCCGCCCCGACCGAGTACGGGTGAGCAGGCGTCAAAGCGGAATTTTTTGCGGAATTTGCGCATATTTAGCAACTATTACTTGACCAGACGTATGGACTTTGTGTACTGTTCCGCTCAACACACGCGAATGGATGCGTTCGGAAAAATGATGGGACCGGCGGTAGGAACAGTGCAATATACCCCCTTTCGTGCCTCGACCCCATCACCGGTGCATCCGGTTGCCCACCCTTTCTCGCTGTCTCTTCCGTTTCCTCTAAACCTCAGCATTCTACTCCTTAGCCTCCTTATTTCGCTTCGCTAGGCACCGCGTCTGTAACAGACGCACGCCTAGGCGGAGCCTCAACATCACCGCGAGGAAGGGTGAGGCATGCGCGTGTATATGGTCGAGACTGCTAAACGGAGAAGGAGAACAATATGAGTCGGCAAAACAATTACGTGTACGTGTTCGATACGACCTTGCGCGACGGAGAACAGTCGCCGGGTGCCACCCTGACCTCCGCGGAGAAACTCGACGTCGCCCGCGGGCTCGCGCGCCTCGGCGTCGACGTTATCGAGGCCGGATTCCCCGCATCGTCTCCCGACGATCTCGAGGCGGTTCGCCGCATTGCCAAGACGGTTGGGACCGAGCCCCGCACAACCTATCCGACACCGCCGGCCATCTGCGGCCTTGCTCGCACCAACACCTCCGATATCGACAAAGCGTGGGAAGCCATTAAAGATGCGGCACGCCCCCGCATTCACACCTTCATTGCAACCTCGCCGATCCACATGCAGCACAAACTGCAACTCGAGCCCGACGAGGTCCTCGAGCGGGCGACGGCGATGGTGAGCTACGCCAAGACCCTCACCGACGACGTGGAGTTCAGCCCCGAAGATGCGGGACGGAGCGACCCGGAGTTTCTCTACCGAATCATCAAGGCGGCCATTGAGGCCGGCGCCACCACCGTGAATATCCCCGATACCGTAGGATACACCACACCCTCGGAGTTCGGTGGCCTCATCCGAGACATTATCAAGCACACCCCCGGCGCCGAGGACGTCGTTATTTCGGTGCACTGCCACAACGATCTCGGACTGGCTACCGCGAACACCCTTGCCGGAGTGCAAAACGGGGCGCGACAGATCGAGGTTACCATGAACGGTATCGGCGAGCGGGCGGGAAACACCTCGCTCGAAGAGGTGGTCATGGCGCTGCGCACCCGCAAGGCGTCGTACAACCTCGAGACGGGAATCGACACCACCCAGATAACCCGCGTGAGCCACATGGTTTCGAACTTCACCGGCATGTATGTCCAGCCGAACAAAGCGGTTGTGGGAGCCAACGCCTTTGCCCACGAGGCGGGCATTCACCAGCATGGAATGCTCAAGCACAACGAGACCTACGAGATTATGCGCCCGGAGATGGTTGGCCTCACCAAGTCGCAGCTGGTACTCGGGAAGCACTCGGGGCGGCACGCGCTCAAGGATCGGCTGAAAGAGCTCGGTTTCGAGCTCTCCGACGAAGACCTCAAAGCGGTCATGGAGCGCTTCAAAGAGCTTGCCGATAAGAAGAAGAACATCACCGACGCCGACCTCGAAGCCCTCATGGCCGACGAGGTATATCAGCCGCGCGAGATCTTTGCGCTCGCGGACTTGCAGGTTACCTGCGGAACCATCGGCATGCCGACCGCCGCGGTACGCCTGACCGGCCCGGACGGAAGCGAGCACACGGCGGCCCGTATCGGAACCGGCCCCGTGCACGCGGCGTTCACCGCGGTCGAAGACATCGTCGGCGATCATGTCACCCTGCTCGAGTTCACGATCAACGCGGTGACCGAAGGCATCGATGCACTCGGCGAGGTTACCGTTCGCGTTATGCATGAAGACGAAGAAGAGGAAAGCATCAACCCGCAATACGAAACACGGACACGGCGCACGTTCGGCGGCCACGGAGCTCATACCGATATCGTGGTGGCAAGCGTGAAGGCCTACCTTGCGGCACTCAACAGTATGTTTGCTGCGACCGGCAAGTTTTCGCAGGCA
>JAWLED010000096.1:0-9337 GCA_041686235.1 Spirochaetia bacterium
GCTCGACTTCTCACAGTGAACGCACACCACACCGGCATATTCCAGAGCGCTAAGATGACGATATATCGCCCTCTGCACCTCCGGCTCTTCCGCGGCCAGACGCCCGGTTGACGGTCCGGCGTATAACTTGAACCCCACCACCCCCACGTTGCGACCGTTTCTGCCGAGCCGCTCCCCGTGATAGAGCTCGACCAACTCTTCGAGCCGCTCATAGTCGGGAGTTGCACCACAAAAAACCCCGTAATGAAACGGCATACCAAGAGCCCCGACGATCCGTTCCGCCTCGAAAAGCCGGCTCTCCACAGTCGCCCGGTCTACGAGCGGCGGCTCGGTGTTCGGCATGTCGAACACCGCGTCTACACCGCAGTTCCATGCAAGCTCAATACCGTGGCGAAGTGTTTCCTTTGCCGATTGCGCCCAATCACGCAAGTGGACGTGAGGATCGATCATCAGACAACTCCCGACCCCGAGCCGGGCCCGAGCTCCACCACGGCTCCGGTCTTGTCCCGGGTATAGCGAAACGGGCGGAACTCCTCAGCCGAAAACACCGGTCCGTCGACGCACAGGCGAAGTCCTTCCGGCGTCGCGCACTTGCCGCAAATACCAATTCCGCACGCAGTAATCCGCTCTACGACATGAAAGATGCGCTGCGGCTCAGTCACACGTTGCTCGACCTCGTCGGCCTGAGAAAGAACGATCTCCGGCCCGCAGTTGTAGAAAACCGGCTGTTCGCCCATCTGCCCGCGGACATCGTCGCGCTGTAAGAGTTGTTCAAGCGCATCGACTGCAACACCTTCGAAGCCGCTGCTGCCGTCTTCGGTGGCGTGTACGACGGGACCGAGCTCTTCGAACCGCTCGAGAAATGCCGTCGCCTCCACGCTCTTCGTTCCGAGGGCAAAGCACATCGGCCCATCATGACTGCGCGCCGCCCGGAGAATGGGCGCAATGCCGCACCCCGCCCCGACGAATACCACCGCAGCCCCTGCCGGTAGCGAAAATGCCCGTCCGTAGGGCCCGCGGATTCGTAGGACCGCGCCGGGCTCCACCGCCTGCAGTGCTCTGGAGGCCGGACCCACCCCACGCACAAGCAGCTCGAGACCGCCACGCTCGTTCGACGCGACCGAATACGGCTTCGACTGATCTGCGGCCGTCTTGACGAATACGAATTGGCCGGGCTCAGCGGGAAGCGACTGGTGAAACGCGACAAGCGCGAGATCCGATCCAAGCATTCGTTTGTCCCGCACCACAAACGGACGATAGTCCGGCGCAGCTTTGCGCCCCACTATGGCACCCGCGCGGTCGCCGCCGTTCTCGAGGTCTGCGGTGAGCCGCTCGAAGTATTCCACGACCCCGTCGCTGTCGAGCTCCGCCAGTGCCGAGCCGACGGCAATGGGTGAGCCGGCGGCGATTTCGTCGATTCGGCGCACGTCCGCGGCGGAATGGACCCCTCCCATTGCAATGAACGGAACGTCTACTGCGGAGGTCAGCCGCGAAAGCGTGTCGAGAAGCACCGCAAAGAGCGGCCTTCCCGAGAGGCCTCCATATCCGTTTGAAAGCTCAGGATTGGGACCTCCAAGGGTATTGACCACACTCAACGCGTCCGCGCCGGCCTCGACTGCGGCTCGTGCAATCCGAACCACATCCGACACGCCGGCGTTGATCTTTACCACCAGCGGTTTCCCCGTCGCAGCGCGGGCCGCAGCCACGATTTCGGTGACACTGCCGGCGTCTGAGCCAATGAGAATGCCTGCCTTGTCCGCGTGCGGACACGACAAGTTGAGCTCGATGCCGTCGACCGCGGCGCCCAGACGGTCGAAGGCCGCCACACAGTGTGCAAACCGCTGTGCGGTGCTTTCACCGATTTGCGGCATGAGAAACACGCCGTGGGGCCGCTCGGCGTCGAGGGCACGAAACGCCTCGGTCATCGCCTCGAGACCGGGATTCGCATAGCCTACCGCATTCCACAGCGAGTCCGAGGTGGGCTGAACGAGGATATCTTCGGGATACCCCGTCTTTGCCTCGATCGTGGTGCTCTTTCCGACAAAGAACCCCAGTGCCTCAACATGTCGAAGCATCCACCGCGCGACGTCGCCGTTCGTTGCCACCACACCGGAGGGAAAACCAAAGCGGCCACGAAGCTCACGGCCGAGAAACGTATACGTATCGGCCACCTATGATCTCTCCTCGTTGAGCCGGCGCTTCAGCTCGCGGGCTGCCGCCGCCTGCGCTTCGGGGCTGGACTCGGAGCCGTCGGGAAACATGAGCGTGCGCCCCGCATTCACGATGACCTGGTCGGATTGAAACACCTGCCACATCGACGTTGCCGTACCGCCTTGGGCTCCGACCCCCGGCGTCAAAACGATCGGTTCCGTTCCGGTGGCCTCGCGAATGGTCTCGATTTCTTCCGCGGTGATATGATTCGACGCGCTCGGCGCCCCGACCACGAGCCCGTCGGCGCCCGCAGCTACCGCGTCCTCTGCAATACGGCGGTAGCGCGGCATTCCGTTCTCCCCGACGGGTTGGGCCTTCTCCGCAGCATATTCGGGATTGCTCATGAGACAAAGCACGATGACCCCCACACCACGTCCGTGAGCCTGATCCACCGCCTCGCCGACGTTTCCGGCGAACGGGGCAAACGTAACCGCATCGGCGCGCCGGGCGGCGTAAAAAAAGCCGGCATCGTTGCTCGCACCGATGTCTGCAATCTTTGCATCTTCTATGACAAGGAGCCCGAGCTCGTGCGCCGCTGCACAAATCTCTTCGAGATCGCGGCTGTCGCAGGGACCTTTCCAATACTGCACGTTGGGCTTGATCGCGCTGCAGTAGGGTGCAACGGCTTTGAGATACTGCAGCGACCATTCACGCTTATCCGCGTGCGGAGGAAGCCCCTGCCGGCCCCTCCCCAACCCGGCTTCGGCGGGGTCGAGTCCCGCGCACAACACCGAGTGGCGTTCAGCAACTTTTGCTTTCCAGTCTCCGGCAAATGACATGGTGTTACTCGTCGGGGCGAAGTCCGTGGTTGTAGCCGTGCTGTTCCAACAGCTCGAGCAGCTCCGCCCGGTGTTCCGGATACCCTTCGCGAAGGATCCGTTCTGCCCGTGTTACGTCGGCTTTGAGATTACTTTCGAGCATCTCGCCGAGGCGATCAATGTCGGCGCGCAGCGCTTCGACCGCCCACGCTCGCTTATCGTGTCGCCTCCGCTCTAACGAATGATATATATCTTCAGTTATGTACCCAATGTCGCGCAGATAACTCCACGCATACTCGTCGAGGGGAACCACGCTCGAGGAGGGGATTCCAAGCTCCTCGAGAGCTCCTACGCCGTCTTCGAGGCGATCGACAAAGAAAACGGCATGCACGATCTCGCCACCGGCGGCGCGCACGACCGGCGCCCACACATCGCGCATCGAAGAGCCTTGATTGTTGAGGTCGGCAACGTGAACAATCCGTTGCCCCCCTGGGGTGGCGCCGAGAATTCGCCCATCTTTGTAGATCTTCACGTGCGGCTTTCTCAGGGCGGCAGCTACCGGATTGGAGAAGTCCCAATCTCTCGACTCGCCTCCCGAGACCGCGTCGAAGCGGTCGAGACCGACTGTTGCCTCGATGAGCTCGCACAGCGCGTCGATGGAGCGGCGGTAGGCGCCGCCGTCCTGCTCGACAACGATACTTTGAATATAGAACGGACCGACCTCTCCGGAGGTATAGGGGAACCAACTGTCGGTGAAGGTCGGTTGCCCGAAGCTCACGAGGTCATCGAGCCCCCCGCGTTGCAGTTCTCGGAAACGGTCGGCGCCACTCATCCTTCTTATCTCATAGCACAGTGTGACCGCCCATTCAAGGGTGGACATACCGCGGCTCGGTCTCTACACGAATTTGGAGAAGGTTTTCAACAGCAGGAAGCTCTCCGTTTTGGAGATTCCCTCTATGGTCGAGAGCTCCCGGATGAGAAAATCGACGAGCCCATGATTCGAATCGACGAGCACTTCGATGATCAAATCAAAGCGTCCCGAGGTTATGGAGACCGACAACACGTTTTCGAGCTGCGATATTTCGCGCGCCTTTGTATCGAGAAGGCGGGATTCGGTAATGCTTGCGCCGATGAGCGTAAGCTGGCGGTTGACGAGAACGTCGGGATCGATCAACCCGCGAAAGGCGAGTACTCCCGATTCCTTCATGCGCTTAATTCGCTGGCGAACCGTGCCTTCCGAGATCTGAAGCTGCTCCGCAATGGCGCTGTTGGAAACCGTTCCACCCCGGACAAGCTCTATGATTTTCCAGTCGGTTTCGTCAGGTTGCTGCATGTTCAGATCCATAACCCCTACTCTTTGTACGCATGCCGGCCCTACTCTTTGTGAGGATCTATATGACGTGGAAGCGCCTCGACATACCCCGCGAGCTCGGGTTCGCTTACTTTCACACTGCGAACCCGCAACTCGGTGCGACAGTACCTGCACCGAATGCTGCCGTCCTCCTGATAGAACTTCGGCGGCACATCTTCGGTGACGACTCGACTCACGCAGTTTTCGTTCTCGCACAGCAGGTATACGAATTTCTCCACGACGTGGCCGTCTCTAATGTAGTTAATGGTCGGCTCGGGTGAAATGAGGGCAATGTGCTTCAGGTCCCGCTCGGAGAGCTCAGGCAAGTCGGTCTTTATGAACGGATTGCGCTTTTGTTTGATGTCCGCGGTAATGCAGGAGTACCCGCGCGTCTCGAGAGAAAGCGCCTCGTCAACCGCTTTACGGCTGCCCGGCTGCAGGTGGTCTACCACGGTCCCGTTATGGATTCGGTCGATGAACATGCCGTCTTTGGAACTTGCTTCGATCGTGCGGCTGAGTCGGTTGTTACCGAACTCCAGATGGGCCGGGAGCGAGCCCCCGTAGGGAATATATCCCTCATGGTTGAGAATCTCGTAGAGCAGCGCTTTACGGAGGAAAATGCCGAACTCCGCCTGTTGAAAAAACGCCTGCGAATCGTGGAAATACACCCGGTAATCGATTTCCGCAACCTCGCTATTGACCGGCAACGGATGTAAGACCTTGACATCGAGGCCCTCGACCTTCTCGAGGTCGATGCGGTATTTCGCCATCATCTCGGATATGTGGAGATCGCTGACTCCAGGCATGCGCTCGAGCTGAGGACGAGTCATGTAGTAGTAATCCACGCCCTTCATGACGTCTACCACGCGTTCCTCGCGGCTCAGCGTCACTCCCCGAGCTTCGAGGAGCTGTATCAAGTCCTCGGGCATCGCCAGAAAGTCTTCGGCAGCCCACCGTATGGTCACGTCATCGAAATGGGACAACGCCAGACTCAGCGAGCGGATTGTCCGCCCGTGCGAGAGATCACCGCCGAACCCGATTCTCAACCCATCGAGCGTGCCGTCGTTCAGTACGTAGAGGGTCAGGAGGTCGAGAAGGGCCTGCGTGGGATGCTCGTTCTTCCCGTCGCCCCCGTTTATGACGGGGATGCGCGCGACGTCGGCGGCCCACTGCAGCGAGCCGTCGAGCGGGTGACGCATAACAGCAACGTCAAAGTGGTTGGCACCCATCATGGTAACGGTGTCGCGAATGGTCTCTTTCTTCATAACGGAGGTGCCCTCCGTCCCGGAGAAACCATCGGCGAGCCCACCGAGCTCTCGTATGGCGGTATTGAAGCTCGTTCGAGTCCGTGTAGAGGGTTCGTAGAACATCGACGCAAGCGTGCGTCCCGAAAGGGCGGTGGAGAAGGCATGACGGTCGCCGGCCTTCTCCTTTTCATACATCATTGCACCAACTCGACACAGGTGAAGGATTTCTTCACGCGAGAAGTCGGTGATGGATATAACGTCCCGGTTTGTAAGGTTGACAGCCATGCGTTTTCAATCCGTGTAGCTCTTGGTTAGCACAGCGTGAGCGGAAATGCAAGGCAAATGTCGAAGAATGATGTTAGGGCCAGGGTGCAAGACCATCATCCCTTTGCGTAGGTCTCGGTTTGCGCTATACTGTGTGCGGTTTGTCCCAATCACGCATACGAATACTCATCGCCGACGACCATCCCATGTTCCGCGAAGGCATCAATCTTATCCTCTCGGGCGACGAAGAGCTTGCTGTGGTCGCGAATGCAGGAACGGCAGCCGAAGCCTTTCGGCTTGCCCGCGAGTACTCACCCGATATCATTCTCCTCGACATATCATTGCCTGACGTAGACGGTTTGAGTGCACTTCCACAGATCAGCGAAGCCGCCGACGGTGCGCGAATCGTCGTTCTGAGTATGCACATAGGTGCAAACCATATACTCCGAGCGTTCGAAATGGGCGCCGCCGCCTACATTGCAAAGCAGTCGGCTTCCCGCGATCTGGTCGAAGGACTTCGTGCCGTAAATCGGGGAGAGCGCTTCCTAGATGAAATTACCAAAACAGAGCTCTCGCGTACGCCGGGGTTTTCTCATGCGGACATAGAGCAGTTGGAGGGGCCGGTTGAACAGTGAAGACAAGTCGGTGGAACCAATCGGGTCGTTTCTCGGTCGCACCGGGGCGCGGGCACTAACCGGCGACATCGCCGTAGTAGGTGCCGGCGCTATAGGGGCGGTGTACGGCAGTATGTTGCACGAGGCGTTTCCCGAGCGTGTTCGTTTCCTTGCAGATGAGCGCCGGGTCGAGCGGCTTTCTGCCGACGGGATCGTTGTCAACGGGAAGCATCACGCCGTTGTTGCACAGACGCCGGACCAACTGCCAACGGCGCCGGACGTGATTATCGTTACGGTAAAGTATCATCATCTTCGCGAAGCACTACCGCTTATCGAGGCTGCGCGGGGCAAAAACACCATGGTTTTGTCTCTTCTCAACGGAATCGACAGCGAGGAAATCATCGCCGAGCGGATCGGCTTCGACCATGTACTCTACGGAATGGCGCTTGGAATCGACGCGGTGCGCACAGCGGGGGAAGTCACCTGCAGCACCAGCGGCAGAATCTTTCTCGGACGCGCCCACAATGAGGAGATCGACGAAACGGTTGCCGGCGTACGAGACCTTCTTAACGGAGCCGGGATCAATACCGAAGTTCCAGCCGACATGTTGAGGATGTTGTGGTGGAAGTTCATGATCAACATCGGCATGAACCAGGTATCGGCGGTCCTCGGGGCTCCGTACCGCGAGTTCCAAGAAAACGACCATGCTACCGCGTTAACCGATCGAGCCATGGGGGAGTGCGTTGCCGTGGCGAGCGCAGAGGGGATAGGCCTCGGCGAAGCGGATATCTCGCGGTGGCACGAGGTCCTAAACACCCTCTCGCCAGACGGAAAAACCTCCATGCTGCAGGACGTGGAGGCACAGCGCAAAACCGAGGTCGAGATGTTTGCGGGTCTTCTCACCGAGCGCGCCCGCAATCACGGACTCGAAGTCCCATTCAATGAGGCGCTGTTCCATATGATAAAGATTCGCGAGGCCCGCTACGGGCTCGGATAGGACAGGCCCGGCTCACCTCGACTCGGAGACACCACGTCAGCTTGACGCCTACCACCCGCCCTGGTAGGTTTCACAGACCGTGACGATAACTGCCGCCGTCTTCGATATGGACGGTCTCATCTTTGATACTGAACGCCTCTCCTTCGACACGTTCACCCAAGCCGCCGGCGAGCTCGGGTGGACCGCCTCGAGGGAGGCATTTCTCGCCGGCATGGGTGTGCCTCGCGCTCAGATACCCAAGACATTGAACGAAGTGCTCGGCAGGGGTTTTCCCGCTCTCCAGGTGGTGGACCGCTCGTATGAGCTCTTGGAAGAGCTCATAGATCGCGACGGCCCCCCCATGAAAGACGGCGTCGAGGCCGTTCTCGACGCCCTCGACGACCGGGGCGTTCGCAGCGTGGTGGCAACGTCGACCGATACCGAGACTGCGCGTCGATATCTCCGCATGGCGGGGATCATCGGACGGTTTTCAGGGGTCATCGGCGGCGATCAGATCGAGCAAGGCAAACCCCACCCGGACATATTTCTTCACGCCGCAGAGACACTCGAGAGCAGACCCCAGGCTACTCTCGTGTTCGAGGATTCAGAAATCGGGGCGCGTGCGGCTCTCGCAGCCGAGTCGCGAGTAGTCGTGATTCCCGATTTTACCGAGCCGTCGGACCACGTGCGCGAGCGGATATTCGCGGTCTTGCCGTCCCTGCAAGAGGCGGCGCGACAGATAGACAGCCTTCTCGCCTAAGACCTGCGTGCCCGGTTCGCCTGGGTTTTTCGGCTCTCCGGTTTTCCGAGACGTGCCGGTTTTCGGGGCATATTTCTCACGGATCCAACTCAAAAAGTCCTCCCGTTTTCCGCTCTGTATTGCTATATTTGGCGAACCGATGAAATACTCACTATCACGGTATGCGCTGCGACACCACGTCGACCTCACCTTCTACGCGGTAAACCTATTTCTCGCCGCGGTGAACATTGTCCTCGCGTTCACCGCGGGCGATCTATTTGCAGGCGGCTCGATGGGCGAGATAGCGACCCGTGCGGCGGGAAGCGAGCCGGTTGGTCGCGAAGGCGGGACTGCCCCGGGTTTCTCCGCCGCTCGCCATCTGCTCGTCGCGTTCCTATTTATCGCAGCCTGCGGCGTTCCATCGGCACTTTCGCTCCTATCCGATGTCGCAGTCTCGAAGGCGCGAAGGGGCCTGCCGGGACGTATCGCGGCCTTTTTTCGCACCTTCTATGTCCACGCCTTCTACGGCCCGTACTTCACAGAGATAATCGTGCTCTCGCAGGCCGTATGGCAGGGAGCTTCCCTCGATGCACTCGTTGCAAAGCTCGAGGCGGTAGTGTTCGGTTTTCAGCCGGCGGTTGCGTTTTCCGGTGCGTTGTCTCATCTGCCGGTAGTTAACGAATTGTTCTTCTTCGGATACTTCTCTTACTACCTCATCATAACGACCGGCTTTTGGGTTATGTTTTTTCGTGGCTTTGACCATGAAGCTCGCAGAGCCGTCTTTATTGCAACGACCTCGTTTGCCATGCTGTACGTGTGGTACGTTTTTGTTCCCGTGCACGGTCCGAAGTATTTCATAGAGGCGCTCAACCGGGCGTGGTACTCAGAGTTCGACGGCTATCTGTTTGTGCCGATGATGAAAGGCGTCTTTGCCAACATGAATCTCGGGGGCGCCGCCCTCCCCTCGTCCCATGTGGCGATCGGACTAATGGCAACCCTGCTTATTCGAAAGCACCTGCCTCGTCTGTTTTGGGTCTACCTCGCGCTCTTTTTGCTGTTATGTGCTTCGACTATCTACGTGTATGCCCACTATGCGGTTGACTTGATTGCCGGGCTGCTCGTGGTACCACCGTTGTTCTGGGTCTCCCAACGGATATACGCGCGGGTCGCGGAGTTG
>JAWLED010000020.1:0-37556 GCA_041686235.1 Spirochaetia bacterium
AGCGGGGCCCGAGCCGGGCCACGCCCCCAGTCCGAATCCAGGGGCTGCCCCCGAGCCGGGCCACGCCCCCAGCCCGAATCCAGGGGCTGCCCCCGAGCCCAACCCTGAGAAGCCCGAGCCGGAGACCTCCACGTGGCGTGAGGCGGTTTCGCCGGCCTCCGAGACGCGGGAGCTCATGGCGAAAGCCGGTCTTTCGGTGACCGAGCTTCACCGCAGTGGGGAGGGATACCGGGTGCGGGCTGCGGGAACGTACGCCGAGATCGGCGCGGCAATAGCGGCGCTTGCGGGTGACACCGGCCGCGTGAGGGTCGAGACACTCTCGCTTGTTCGTCACCGAGACACGGAGTGGGAGCTTTCGATGCTCGTGAACCACGTTCCGCTCGGTGAGATGTCTCCACGAAAGGAGGGATGAGGTGATGGAAGATATCGCCGCAGGGCACGCGCCGCGCCGAGCCCTCACGACGACGGCCGCGCTGATGCTGATCGCCGTGACGGTGCTTTCGGTATTCTCACCAAGAGGCGGTCCGCGCAAAGAGCCGGGGATAGCCCGAAGACCGGAGACGACGACTGTTTCGGCTCCTGCCGTCGGCGTGGGAGCGCCCCCGCCCCATGCCGAGGCCACCCGGGCCGCGCCGACCGCAGCGCCAAAAGCAATCCGGAGAGAGCCCCTCGAGGCGCTCCTCGCCTCCGGCGGGGAGAAGGACCCGTCCGGAGAGCGCCGGCCCGAGGAGCACCGGCCGAGAGACCGGGAGCTCGAGAAGCACGGGCCGGAGGCGAAGCAGCCGCGAGAACCGCAGCCCGAGAACGAAGACTCCGAGAACGGGCCGAGCGGGAAACGCGCCGCTGAGAAGCGGACTGAGCTGAGTGCCCGGGTCGTTGGTCGCATCGATGCCGGCGAGCGCGGCGCAGGGTGGGTATTGCAGACCGAGCCTTGGGGCCGGGTGGTACAGGTGTTCACTGATGATCCGCCGGTCGCAGCTTCGGGCCCCGACCCGGACCCCGTTCGAGACCCCGGCCCCGATTCTGATCCCGGCCCCGACCCGGACCCCGGCCGCGAGTCGTCCGCCCGCCTCATCGAGGAGGAAGGCGCGCTGTGGCTCTCGCACGGGGGCAAACGCTACACGGTCATCGACGGGCCGTGGGAGCGGCCCGCGGCGGCTGCCGGGCCTTCGGCCGCGGTGAGCAAAACGCGTGACGAACAGAGGAGGCAGCAGCCGTGAAACTCGCGATGACACGTCGGGCAAGCCGGATACTCGGATCCCTCGGGATTTGTATCTTGGTGCTCAGCTCCTGCGGCACACCCCCACCGGGACGGTTTCGAACCGCCATGCTCGTCGGGGTAGTGGTAGACAGCACGGGCGGGCCGGTTGCCGGGGCAACGGTCGAGCTCAATCGACTCCGTGCCCAACAAACGGGCATCGATGGGCGGTTTGCGTTCGACAAGGTGCGGCGTGGAACTCGGGAGCTCTCGGTTTCGCGCGATGGCTACGAGGAAATGACGGTAGAGGTGGAGTTTACAGACCGGCGGCAGCTCGCCTATGTTCGGCTCGTCTCAAAAGAGGCGCTCATTTCGCGGGCGGTCGAGCACCTCGAGGCCGGCGATACCGCAGCGGCCGCAGAAACGCTGTCGCGCGCCGAGGCTCTCGGCGAAGAGGAGCCGGACATCGAAATCGCCTACCTCTCGGCCATCATTGCCTATCGAAACGGCGACGTACAGCAGGCGGTTGAGGCTCTCGAGCCGTTGCGCGCCAATCCTCGCTTCCGAGAGGCGGCACAGAAGCTCAGACGTACTGTTTTACAAAATCAATGACCGTTTTGTACCACACCTCGGCGTTCGCCGGCTGCGTTACGAAGTGTCCCTCGTCTTCGAAGTACAAGAGCCGTGAGGGAACCTCGCGCGACTGTAGGGCCGTAAACAGCGATATGCCCTCGCCGACCGGGCAGCGATAGTCGAGCCCGCCCTGTATGACGAGCATCGGCGTGTTCATGCGGTCCGCGACTACGTGGGGCGATTGCCGGCGAAACTGCTCGGGTAGCTCATAGGGCATGCCGCCGTGTTCCCAGATATCGAACCACAGCTCGTCGGTGGTGTAGCTCATGCTCTCCTGGTTGAAAATTCCGTCATGAGAGACGAGCACGCGGAAGCGCTCGCTATGCCCGGCAATCCAGTTGACCATGTAGCCCCCGAAGCTGCCGCCCGCCGCGGCAAGTCGATTCTCGTCGATCCAATCGTAGGCGGCGAGTAGGTAATCGACACCGCGCATAACGTCCTCATAGCACCGGCCGCCCCAGTCCCCGCTGATCTGGTCGGTAAAACGCTGCCCGTAGCCGATTGATCCGCGCGGGTTAACCATGGCCACGACAAACCCGGCGCCGGCAAACACCGCGGCGTTCCACCGGAAGTGAAACTGATCGAAGAACGCGCTCTGGGGTCCTCCATGAATGAGGAGGAGGAGGGGATATGCCGCAGACGGATCGAAGCCGGGCGGCTTCATGAGAAACCCGTGAACCGGGTCATCGTCGGCGCCTGCGTACCAAAAGCTCTCGAGCTCGGTCTGCTTTACCTCCGAGAGCGCCTCAGACGCCGCGGTCAGGCGTCGGGCGGTGCCGTCAAAGCGCGCAGGGGCTCCGGAGCCGTTGGAGAGCTCAGGGGTGCGGCGAGAAGGCACGGTAAGGAGGAAAAGGTCCGGTGGATCGTGCACGGTGCTGCGGGTAAGCACGAGCTCAGCGTCCGATATCAACCGAAGCCCCGACTGATTGACACCCGAAGTGTACTGATACACCTCGCCCGCCCCCGCGTCTGTGGCGGCTCCCGTGGCTTGGGCCTCGCCCGCCGAAGCCGAAGCGGCCCTCGCGGCCTCCGCGCCCGCCGGGTCCGAACCCGACGCGGACCCAACCTCCACGCCATAGAGCGAGGTGTAGCCTCGGTCTGCGGCGAGAAAGAGTATTTCGGAGTCATTGCGCCAGGCAAGCTCCGCCGCCGAGCGGTCGAAGAACTCGGTGAGGTTCGCGGTTTGCTCGGTGTTGCGGTCGAAGATTTTCACCCGCATGCGGTCTGCTTCGTAGCGCGGCTGCTCGGCGCCGAGATAGGCGATGTAGGCGCCGTCGGGACTGTAGCGCGGCTCGCAGTCGCTCGCTTCGGTGACCGAGATACAGCGAGCCTCGCCTGCCGGATGCACGCCGTCGAGTTTTTGGACGAACACCGAGTTGTTTGTCGAGACCGCCACCCGCTCGTCGGGGTTGGCGACGAAGGCTATCTCGTCGCCGCTCGGTGAAAACACAAAATCCTGTGAGCCCCCGAGGCTAATGGGGGGTACGTCCATTTCCGCCGGCGTGACGGCCTCCGACTCGCCGGTTTCGGTGTCTATGACATAGACCCTGTTCCGTTTACCGTCTCGCCAGCTATTCCAGTGGCGAAACAGAAGGCCGTCGGCTATGCGGGCGGTGCTCTTCGAGTTGGAAAGACCGAATACCTCCGCGCGCACGGTTTGCTCGCGCGCGGAATCCTCGAGGTCCTGCGAGCTCTGATCGGTCTCCGGCTCAGACAGCGAGCGGGAGACCGCGATGCGGCGACTGTCGGGCGCCCACACCGGCTGCGCCGCCCCTCCGGGCCCGTCGGTTATGCGGCGTGCCTCCCCGCCGTGGGCAAAGGGTAGGACCCACACTTGTTTCCCGAACGCCCGATCGGAGACGAACGCCAGCATGCTGCCGTCGGGGCTCCACGCCGGCGCCTCGTCGTTGTGCTCGCCGGGCGTAATCTCGCGCTCAGTTCCCGTCTGTAGATCGGTCACCATTACGGTCCGGCGGACGCGGTTTTTCTGCGCATCGTGTGAAGCTTTGACATAGGCGACGCAGCCGCCGGTCGGGCAGGGTGCGGCAGCGGAGATCCGCGGCACTCGAATCAGGTCCTCGACGCTCATTGGATGTTGTGACATACCGCATCGTCGCACGTTCGCTCGGTCCCCGAAAAGGGCGTGTGCCCGTTCAAAAAAACAAGGTGATAAAAGGAACATTTTTCCCGCCTATTTGAAGCACCGCGCACCACCGCCCCGTAGGGAGGGGTATGAAGCCTCTCGTTCATCCAGCGGCGGCAGCCGGGGCAACGGCCCTCGCGATTTCAGTATTGATTGGCGCCTGTGAGCTCGACGTCGCCTCCCCTCCGCCGTTTCGCTACATCGACGTAGGAATAGAGGTGATGGGGGACTCCGCCGCGTCGGAGGCCGAGGCCGCCCCGTGCGACGCATCCGTCTTCGTGTGGGCCGAAATCGAAAACACCTCTCGGAGCGCAATAGAAGAGTTCGAGGCCCTGTTCCATCTCTACGATGAGGCGGGCAACCAATCCCCGGCATTCGGACGGGGAGCCTTTTCGTGGGAAAACACCGAGCCCATCCCCTCGGGGGCTCGTCGTTTGCTCTGTGCCGACCTCACCGAGCCGTTCTACTACCTTCCCGATACGCCGCCGGTTGTCGAGCGGTTTCATATTCACACGGCACGCCTCGACGACGGCACCGATTGGAGCGATCCGTTTGCCGCCTACGTGTGGTCACCGGCCAATGATGGGGGGAACGCCAATGACGAATGAGCGGAGAGCGAGGGCGCCGACGGTGGGCGGAGCGCCCACCGCGAAGCGGCGATTGCGAGAGTCGGCGGCGGTGGTGACAACCGCCGCCGTCGCCGCGGTTGTGTTGTTGGCCGCCCTCACCGGCTGCCGCTTCGGCGCCATCCCGGTCGGCGCCGTCCCGGTCGGCGGCGGCTCCGGGGAGGCCGGCGAGGAGCAGGCGGGGCGCGAGTGGACCGTCGTGGTCTACATGAGCGCGGACAACGAGCTCCACGCGCGCGCCCTCGAAGATCTCAACGAGATGGAGGCGGCAGACGTGAGCGGTCCGGAGGTCACCGTGCTTGCACTCGTCGACCGCAGTACGGCCCGGGCGAGCGGAGACGGCGATTGGGGCGCCACCCGCCTTTACGAGATAAAACCGGACCCCAACGGGAAATCGCCCCGTATCGTTTCTCACAGGCTCGGCTCCGCGCGCCTCGGTTTGAGCAAAGACGAAGAGACCGACCTGAATACGGGCTCGCCGGACACCCTGTCGGTGCTGCTCGAGCACGCAGCCGAGGAATACCCGGCCGAACATACCGCGCTCATTGTGTGGGGAGAGGGCAACGGATACCGCGCCGTCTCGGTAGACGAGGCAAGCGGCGATGATCCCCTGCATACCGCTGAGCTCTCCGGTGCGCTCGAGCAGCATCCGCCCGACGTTGTTGCGCTGGACCTTGCATTTGGTGCTCAGCTGGAAATTGCCTATGAGCTGCGTTCAGTCGCGGGAACGCTCGTGGCCTCGCAACACGCGATGAACCTCGATGGATGGGTGTATGACCGATTCCTCGAAGAGCTCGCCCGAGACCCCGCCGGTGCTCAGGCCTTTGGGACCGCTGCAATAGAGGCGTTCGCCACAGAGCGCGAGAATATGCCCGGCGGCTGCATTTCCGCCGTGGATCTCTCGGCGGTGGGCGAGGTGTCGACGGCTCTCGATGAGCTGAGTACCGCCTTACACGCACGGGCAGACACGGCCGGGAAACGAGACGAGCTGCGGCGCTTGCTTTTCGACGAAGTGGAAGCGTTCTATCGCACCCCGGGCGACCTCAATCTCGACCTCGGCAATCTTGGTGTCACGGTCGGCGAAAACTATCCGGAGGTCCGGAGCGAGGCGACCGCTCTGTCCGACGCTCTGCAGGCGGCGGTGAACCGGAGCTGGTGTGCCGAGGGTGCTCGAGCACGTGCTTCAGGTCTATCGCTCCATTACGTACCCGTGGATGAAGGCGGCTATGCGCACCCACCCCACACCGAGGCGTATTTCGTCGGGCGGTGGGTGTCGCACCCGCTGAGCTTTGTACAGACCTCCAAATGGGTGCCCGACGACGATGGGGCTTCGGGGCTTCTGTATCGTCTTTGGTATGAAAGCATGTAGTCGCCTTTTGCGGCATGGTGCCGCCTGCGGCGGCAAGGAGGATGCGTGGATAGATCGAGATTCGGCGTAGTCGCTGCTGCATGGTTGTTTCTTTTATTGATGCTTGCCGGGCAAGGTGCCGCGGTATGGGCGCGTGTGTGCACCGACGAGTGCAGCGAGACACCTCGGCCCGAAAACGACCCGGAAGAGGGTGGAGGCGGAGGCGGCGGCGATGGCGGCGGTGGCGGTGGTGGCGGTGGTGGGAGCGACGACGACACCGGATCGGGTGGCGATAGCTCCCCGCCCGACGTTCCCTCGGCCTCCGAAGCCGAGGCCCTTGAGACCGACTATCTTGAAGCCCTGCAAGACTATTCAGCCACCGATGCCGAGTATCGAAGACTCGTCGAATACGGCCATCCGAGCTCCACGCGAGATCCCCTCGATGCGACCACCCAAGGTATGAGGATCGCGCAACGGGATGCGCGCCTTCGACGTGAGAGCTACGAGCGACGTCAGGCCGAACAAACGCAGAGGGCCCGAGAAGCACGGAGAGAGTCGTTCCAGCAAAAACGCTTCGCGCATGGGACGACCGCCGGCGACCCCGTATCGGTAGCCACCGGAATGTTTTTCACCACGGAGACGGACTTCAGCTTCTCGCACGGAGACATCGAAATTGCCGCTCGCCGCCGCTACCGAAGTGGTAGATGGATTTCGGGGAGCTTCGGTGAGCTATGGAACTGGCCGTTTGATACCCGTATCATTCGCGGCAAACACCCGCAGGCGCAAGACCTCGAGGCGGAATCGGCGGAACTCCTCGAGACAGTGGGGGAAAACCTCAGCGACGCGCTCGCCGGGCTCAACGACGCGTTCTCTGTCCCAATCCGCCGAACGCAGGACCTCTCTGCAGTGGAACAGGATCTTTCAGAGCGTCTTTCGGACTGGGAAACCCTCCTCGACGCCGCATCGGCAACGCGGGACGAGGCTCAGGCCGTGGCCGCTTTCGCCGCGGCTCTCGACCGCAGGTATCGGGACTGGAGCAGACCCGCCCGCTACCCGCGTCTCGCCGATGATAGCAATTCACTGTTGGAGGAGGTGAGCGCATGGCTCTCGGAGGTCCGTGAGGTATCGGACACGTTTGCACGAGCCGATACGCTGCTAACCGAGCTCCAAGTGCTGGAGGCGGAGATCTCCGAGATGCACGCGGAGGCGGTGCGTGCCGCGCGGTTGTCCGAATCGGCCGAGACGGCAAACAAGTATGCGCGGCGCGGCTTGGATCCGGAGTACGTAGTGCTTGGCGGCACCGATATCATCACCGTCGTAGACGAGCTCGGCACGCCGGTGAGCTACCGTATCACAACTGAGCCCGCAATGGAGGATGCCGAGAAGTTCGACGACGGCGAGTTGAATCACTACCCTCGGGGAGCGAATACAACGCCGCTCGAGGCAGCCGGAACCGCGGGCGAGGTGACCATCCGGCAGGACGGAAGCTACCTGTGGCGGCGGGTCGACGGTCGGCGGTTCCTGTACTCCCGGTGGGGACTCTTGCGGCGTATCACCGACCGAAACGGTAATTCCGTTCATCTCGAGTACGATCGGGATTACCGGCTTCGAAGAATCAGAGACGACGCAGCGCGAGAGGTCGCGGTGCAGTGGACTGAGGAGCGTATAACATCACTTGAAGACCCCGAGGGCCATTCCATCACCTATGCCTATGATGAGGTGGGGCGGCTCTCTTCCGTCACCGATGCCGTTGACGACAGTATCGAGTACGGATACAGCGGGACTCGGCTCACGGAGATCCTCAAGCCCGACGGGTCGGCGCGACGGTACCGATACCGTCTGCACAACGGGCGGTGGAAAACGGCAACGACCACCGACGAGGAGGGTAACGAAGAACACTTTCGATACTATCCGCAGCGCGGATACACTGAGTATGAGAACCCTTCCGGAGTTCTCACCCGCTATTACTTTGACGACCGAGGGCGGACTACGCGCCTGCGCTACGCTGACGGCTCTGAGGCGAGGTTTACCTACGACGAGGAGGACAACCTCCTCACTCGAACCGACGAGCGTGGCTACACATGGCACTACGAATACGACGAGCGGGGAAACCGCGTTTCAGAGACTGATCCGCTGGGCCGGCGCCGGAGGTGGAGTTACAACGGTTTTTCCAAGATCACGGAAGAGACCGACTATCTGGGGCGTACCACCCGAGGGCACTATGACGATTTCGGCAACGTTGTGGAGGTCGTGCATCCCGATGGATTGCGCGAACGCACGAGCTACACGGATCGAGGCAACCCGCGACGTATAACCGATAGAACGGGCGAGACAACTCGTTACGCGTACGACGCAAACGGGTACCTTGCGCGGGTGGAACACCCGGACGGATCGGCCGAGCGCTTCGAGCACGACCGAATGGGACGGCTCACGCTCGCAGTCGACGAAACGGGCCTACAGACCGGCTATGAATACCGTCCCGACGGGCTGCTGTCCTCGGTGGCGCGGACCACCTCCGATGCTTCGGGCAGGGAGCTCGAACAACGGACGGAGCTTCGCTACGACAACCGCAAGGACCTCGTTTCCCGCACCGGCCCCGGCGATGCGGTGTGGACGTTCCACTACGACCGCCGGCATCGTCTCACCGAGACGGAGAATGCCGTCGGTGATACGGTGCGCTACAGCTATCGAGCCGACGGCAAACAGGTGGGGCGTGTCGTAGAAGGTATCTCGAAGACTGCCTATGACTACGACTCTCGCGGCCGTCTGTCGCAAACGCATCAGCTCGAGACCGGGCGGCGGACCCGCTTCGACTATGACGGAGCCGGAAACCTCACGTCACAAACGGATCCCGGCGGGGCGGTGACCTCGTACCGATATTCGCCCGTTGGGCATCTCCTCTCCCAAGAAGGCCCCACTGGAGCTCGCAGAAGCTTCGACTACGATGCGGTCGGTAATGTTGTGCGCTACATCGATGAGCGTGAGCTCGAAACCCGGTTTTCCTACGACGAAATGGATCGGCGCACCGAGGTGGTTGGCCCCGAAGGCGATACAACTCGGTTTGAGTACTTCGATCGAGATCGGAAGATCGGTATCACCGATGCCGCCGGAGCGGCAACCGTCATACGCTACGACAGCCGCGGCAGAGTGAAATCCCGCACCGACGCGCTCGGAAACCGCACGGAGCAAAGCTATGATCCGGCCGGACGCGTGCAAAGCTACACCGACCGTAACGATGCCACCACCATGGTGCGGCGTGACGGGCTCGGACGGCCGGTCCGGGTAACGAACCCCGAGGATGAGGCTGAGCACTTCGCCTACGACGAGACCGGCAATGTAATCGAGTCTGTGGATCCCCGTGGGAACGCCACGACCTATCTTCGCGACAAGCTCGGACGGCTCACCGGGGTCACCGACCCGGCAGGCTTCACCACCCGTTTTGAGCTCGATGCCGCCGGCCGGCGTACTGCGGTTACGCATGCGGACGGCACGCGGAGGGAGTTTCAATACAACGCCGAGGACCGCCTTCTGTCGTTGCGAGACGAGGGTGGCTTCGTTACGAGGTTTTCGTACACCAAAGCCGGACGCGTGAAAGAGCGCCTCGATCCGTTGGGCAACTCCGAGTACTTCGAATGGGATGAGGCCGGGCGCCTCATTTCACGAGACCACGGAGACGGCAACAAAACACGCTATAGCTATGATCCGGCCGGCAATCTGACCGCCGAGACCGACCCCGCCGGCAAGACCTATCGCTGGGAATATGACGGCCGTGGAAACCCTGTGGCCGAGACCAACCGCCTCGGCGCTGAGACCGAAATGCAATACGACGAACTTGGACGTCTTGTTGAAAAAACCGACTTCGAAGGGCGGAGGACGGGCTATACCTATGATAAACTCGGACGGGTGAAAACCGTTCGACCGTCCGACGGAACGGCGCGCTCCTTTCAGTACGACAACGAGGGCCGAATAACGACCGCACGCAACGGCGCTGAGACCCTGACGTTTAGCTACGATTCGGTCGGGCGTCTTACGAGCTCCGGTTCCGGCTCGACCGGAGCCGAGGTCCATTACCGTTACGACAAGGCCGGAAACCGAACGGAACTCACGTTGTGGCCGTTTGATATCACCCTCGAGTATAGCTACGATGCTCGGGGCCTACTCTCCTCGGTGGTCCGCGACGGAAGCCCGTTGGCGGTGTTCGGCTATGACGAGCGGGGCCGCGAAGTATCTCGCCGGTATCCGAATGCGGTAACAGTGCACACGAGCTATACTCCTCGGGGACGTGTGGCGGGTGTCGTCCATCGGGCGGCTGCCACCGGCGTGACATCGGGAGAGGCGTATGTGTATGACCCCGCCGGACGCAGACGATTCCGCATCGATGCAACGGGTGAGCTCACCGCCTATCGCTATGACGAGCAGAACCGGCTTTCCGAGGTGCACTATCCTTTCCGCGGGATGAAACGCCGTTGGGACGCAGCGCAGATGCAGTATCATGGTCGTCTCGGCTCTTCGAGCCCGGCTGCCGACCTTGGCACCGCCGACGGCGGTAATCATCAAACCATGATCTCTCTCTCCGCTTCGCAACGAGCTGAGGTGATGGATACCCTCGAACAGGTGATGCCGGAGACCACGGCACGATTCAGCGGGCTGCAAACATCGTGGGCAGAGCGGTTCTCCTATGACTCGCGCGGCAACCGAACGCGAGTTTCAAACGGCTGGGGCGAAGTGACGTACCGCTACGATGCGGCAGACCGTTTGATCGCCGCCGGAGAAACCGAATACGAGTATGACGCCAACGGAAATGTGACCCGGATAACGGCGGGACCCGAAATCCGAGAATTTGACTATACACCCGCAAACCGGCCGGCGACGGCAACCGTTTCGGGGGGTGCCGGCGGGGCCGGGCCGAGCTCCCTGCTGCACTCGTCTTCCGCTGAGAGCCTGCAGGCGCGCTACCGCTACGACGCGTTAGGCCGCCGTGTGTCGCGGACCGTGGAACCGGCTCTCCGATCCGGGTCGCGTGCTCGAGGCTCGCACCTAAGCTATCTTCACGATGCGCTGAGTGTCGACCCGATCGCCGAGTTGAATAGTGCCGGAGAGGCATCGACGGAATCTCCTGCCTACGGACCGTCGGCCGCGGACTCGAAGAGATCGAGGCAAACCGCCCCATCGCGCTTCCGAAGGCTCGACACCGAGCGCCCCGACCGGCAGCGCCCCGCGGGGGTAGGCTCGGTTTT
Organism: Spirochaetia bacterium; assembly: GCA_041686235.1. Taxonomy (GTDB): domain Bacteria; phylum Spirochaetota; class Spirochaetia; order DSM-27196; family PWMO01; genus JAAAOH01. The sequence goes on from JAWLED010000020.1 coordinate 11,186, forward strand.
CGTGCGCGAGGGGCCTGCTCTGATAGCAGAGATTGCCGGCGATCGTTCCGGTCGGCACTATATCGGGCCGGACGCGCACGGCTCGGCAATGGCGCGGTTCGACGAGCGTGGGCGTCTTGTCTCGCGGGTCGATTACGACGCCTTTGGGATGATGCTCGGGACCCGCGGCGGCCGCGACGGCCGAGACGGCCGAGACGGCCGCGATGAACGCGACTCTCCTCACGGCCGTCCACTGCCCGCATCCTCCGATTTCGCCGTGCGCCCCGGCTACCTTGCGAAACTCTTCGACGGTGCCACCGGTTTGTACGACTACGGCCACCGGGACTACGATCCGGCTGTTGGCCGCTTCACGACGGTGGATCCCGTAAAGGACGGGTCCAACTGGTACGCATACGTGGAAAACGACCCCGTAAACCGTTTTGATCCCAACGGCTTGTTCATGACCGTCGGCCGCGGGCTGGGCTATAATGACGTCTCGGACCGATACCAGACCACCGACGGTCGAAGCCTCGTCGATAAGTCCCGGATAGAAATCGTACGGGATACCTCACGCAAGGAGTATTACTCCGACACCATGCAGCTCCGCGCGGACGCTCTCGTTCTCACCTCTGCCGCCGTACAGAGTGAGGCCGATGATGCGGGCTACGAGCATCAGACCATACCAACCGGCGAGTACACCGGTCACTTGCTTGACCACTCATGGAGCTATGACGACCCCATCCTACTCGAGAACGAACGACTTGGAGTCCACGCCGGCGAGGGATACTTGATTCACCCTAACGAGTTCACCGGTCCAGGACGGATAGCGAAGGAACGTAGCGAAGGGAACCACACCGGTCCATGGAGCCGGCCATACAGTCAGGGATGTCAGATTACGGAAGGCGTCGATCCGTTTGAAGCACTGCGCGATGAGGTAGAACGGCTCGGCTACGAATCGCGAAGCGGGGCCACCTACGACACCGCCGGCAACATAAAAAGAGATCCGGACACCATCCGTGTTCGTGTCAAAAACAAATAGGAGACCACCAATGCAGGGTATCTCAGTTGGAAACAGACCTCTCATACTTGCTTTCGTTCTTTTGACCGTGTCGGGCCTTTCCGCCCCGGCGGATGAGGAGGCGTGCAGCGGCGGAGAGCTTGTCTCGCGCACCTACCACGGGCGATTCCAGCGCGTCGATTTTGGGTGCAACGAGCTCACCCACTCCGATGTGCGCAACCCGGAGGGAGAACGGGAGCGAACCGTGGAGTACGAGCTTGTCACCCGTCATAAGGTGCCGTTTATTCGGCTTCTCGACGGCAGCGGAGAGGAATGGTTGGCGCTCTACGGGAGTCGACTTCTTTTTCTGTACGACGCACAGGAGAAGAGAAGGTTCTTAATCGGGGTAAACGACGGCACGGGGCGATCACTCGAGGCAATCCATTTTGGCCCGGACTTCTTCTCCGCGTCGAGTTTCCTCACCGAAGGGGATATAACCTATGAGGCCGAGAACCTCGGCACAGCATCTTTGTCTAAGCCGTGGGTAGAAGGTGTTGAAGGGCCGGGCATCGGCGAAGAAATCCGGATTAACCAAGCGTTCTCGAGGATTTGGATCTCGACAGGCTATGTGTCTGCACGGCGGCCCGAGCTCTATACCATGAACGCCCGGCCAAAGACCTTACTGGTTGTCGACGTCGATACCGGAGAAGAGGTCCGTGTAAGCCTCGACGATACCCCGGTTATCCAAGCCCTTCCCGTACCTGGCGACCGTAGAGGGACCCGCAATCTCCGCCTCACCATCGAAGAGGTATACCCCGGGACACGGTGGGAGGATACCTGTGTCAATTTCATCATAATCTTTTGAGACGGGGCCCGGCCTGCCGGCACGGTTTGTAGCCGCGTCGCGCATGCGGCGGCCCCCCCGATTGCGCGTCGCGCCGGCGGCGGCCCCCACGATTGCGCACCGCGCCGGCGGCGGCTCTTACGATTGCGAATAGAGCCCGATCAACTCCGCCTCGGCAAGGATTTGACCCTTCATCGCTTTGTCGAGGTCGGAGCGCGAGCTGCCACGCGGCAGTCCAAGAGTGGTTCTGAGTGCATATACGCGGAAAAAGTATCGATGTGTTCCTGACGGTGGGCACGGTCCGCCGTATTGGGCTTTACCAAAGTCGTTTGTGCCTTGGGTGCCCGGTGCGGAATCCTCGGAGAGTTCCTCGGTCGGCTCAATGTCCCACATGAGCCAGTGCTGAAACGTTTTTCCGGGTGCATCGGGATCATCGACGATCAAGGCCATGCTTTGGGTGCCGTTGGGGATGTCCTCGACGCGAAGCGGAGGGCTAATGTTCTTGCCGTTGCAGGTATACTTCGCAGGAATCCGCCCCTGATGCTCGAACGCAGTGCTGGTAACGTGCATAATGCAACCTCCTTTCTTCTGTTCAGTGTCCTCGTTCGGGGTCGTCGTCTGTGCCGTTTCCGGCTCAGCTCTTCTTTTTCGACAACTCCGTCTCGAGCTCGGCGATGCGCTTTTCGAGGCGCTCGATATCCGAGCTTTTTGCAAGATCGAAACTCCCGATCACGTCACTTACGCGATCTTGAATCAGACTCGAGAGACGCTCCCGCACGTCATCGCTTTGTTTGAGCAAATCGTCCACGAACTTACGTCCCTCATCTTCACTCATGCTGCTTTCTTGAACAATTCGTCGACCGGAGTCGAGGACTGCATCCCGAGTCCGCAGTGCAAGCCCGAGCCCGGCGTACATCCCCGTACGAATTGGATTTTCCATATGTGTTGCCTCCCTGTATCCTTCACGTTCTACTTCATCACCTATTCTAGTATGCACGGCCGGATCGGTAAAGGCAAATAGAGGGCTAACCGTTTTGGGGTATTTTTGCGGTGCAGCCCACCTATTAACCTATAACCGTGCGGGAGGTCCTACCATGGTCGTAATTGTTCAGATATTGACCGCACTGATTCTCGCGGCCGTGCTCACCACGATAACGACCGTAGTATTCAAGCGGCACCGTCACGGCGTAGAAGCAGTGGTATTCTTCCTTGTCATTTTTCTTGCCGCGTGGGGAGGGGGGTTGTGGATGAATCCCGTCGGCCCATCCCTTCACGGAGTTGCCTGGCTTCCTTTCTTATTGGTGGCCCTTATTGTTAGTTTAGTGTTGATAACATTTGTTCCGCGACGACCCCCGAAGAGCGTGGCGGAGGCGAAAGAACAGATCGAGTTTCGACAAACGCTCGAGGATGTATTCAGTCTTTCGCTCATTGTACTGCTGGCCGCGCTCGTAGTCGCCGTCGTCCTGGGGTATCTGATCGTTTAGCGGTAACCGATATAGGCGGCGCGCAAAGGAGTTCATATGTTTACGGTTCTTGGGTTGGTATTGCTGGCGGCCGGGTTGCTTCCGCTTTTGCGAACACTAAACAAATTGGGAAGCATGGACCAGAAGGTATTGACCAAGCGGTTGATCCGCGACGGCTTGTTCTTCCTTGGCGCGATCGTGCTTCTTATCCTGATAAACGTCTTTTTCTTTGTCTTCTCGGAGCACCTATGGTTCAGCGGGATCGAACAAGAAAGTAGGTTCTGGACGGAGATCTTCACAAAGCTGGCACTGTTTGTGATTGGCTTCGTGCTTTCTTTTGGGTTTCTCTTTTGGAATCTCAAGGCGGCTTCGGGGAAGGTCGAATCCGAAGGGCAGACGCGGGGGCTCGTGGCCTTTCCGGTGTCCATTGTGCTCGCCGCTATTATGGGAGTCTGGGCGCTCGGCATGTGGGAAGAGGCCCTGTTATTCCTCAACCAGAGTGCTTCTCAGATCACCGATCCGATATTCGACAAGCCGGTAAACTTCTACCTCTTTTCGCTTTCGCTCTATGAGGAGGTGGTGAGTTGGCTGATCTTCTTGCTCGTTTTGACCGTGGGCGGTGTCATACTGACTGCCTCCCTCGGATACACGCGAGGCGGCGAGTTTAGCTCTTCGACCGGCGATCGCATACTCGCCTCGGGCTCACTGAGACGCCAAATCCTCGGTCTCGTCGGACTCTTCCTGCTCGTGCTTTCATGGAACGCCTACTTGAGCGTGTTCGAGCTCATGTATTCGGAGGCCGGCGTCGTGACCGGTGCCGGATGGAACGATGTTACCGTACGGACTCCCGCGTATTATGTTTCGCTGGCCATATATATCGCCGCCGGAGCTTCGCTGCTGCTTTCGGGGTTCAACAAACGTATTGAGCAGAAGGTCCTCATGCTGAGGAAGAATGAATCCGGCGAGGGAACGACGCCGACGGGAAAATCGCTCATTGCGCCGGTTGGAGTCATCGTTGTACTCATCGTGGCAAACGGCGTCATACCCACCGCGTTTCAGAGCCTCTATGTGGCACCAAACGAAATAACCCTCGAGTCGCCCTACATTCGGCATAACATCGACTACACCCGGCAAGGGTTTGGTCTCGATGAGGAGCATCTTACCGATGAGCAATACCCCGTCGGCAGGGATATTACCTCGGATGTCGTGAACGAGAGCGAGGAGATGCTCGACAATGTGCGACTCTGGGACCCGGGGGCACTTCTCAACACGCTGCAACAACAGCAGGAGATCCGCCTGTATTACGAGTTCGAAGATGTGGACATAGACCGCTATATGGTCGACGGGGAGTATCGCCAAATGATGCTCAGCATTCGCGAGCTCGATAAAGATGAGCTTCCCTCGGAGTCACAAACATGGGTCAGCCAGCATCTGAAGTATACCCATGGTTACGGCCTGGTCATGCTGCCGGTCCATGAGTTCGTCGAACAAGGCGGGCCAAAGTTCATGATCCAAAACATTCCGCCCGAGGTGGTCTCCGGCGGTTTTGATGTGTCGCGTCCGGAGATCTACTACGGGGAGCGAACCAACGATCACGTGTATACGAACACCTCCGAGCAAGAGTTCGACTACCCCTCCGGCGATGAAAACGTGTACTCCGACTACGACGGCGAAGGCGGGGTGGTACTCGACAACCCCTTGAAGCGATTTACCTATGCATGGAAGTTCGACGGACACCGCCAGCTTTTCTCCGGTTACTTTGACAACGATTCACGGATTCTCTTCGATCGTAACATTGTCGACCGGGCTAAGAAGGTTGCTCCATTTCTTACCTTCGACCGCGATCCATACCCGGTGCTCACCGACGAGGGGCGTATCAAGTACATTATCGATGCCTACACGACCTCTACGAACTATCCCTACTCGGAGCGATACGCGGGGAGCCTCGGGCGCTTCGGCGGCGCCAACTATATCCGGAACTCGGTGAAAGTGGTAGTCGATGCGTACGACGGATCGATGGACTTCTACGCGATGGACAGCGACGACATCATCCTCAGTGCCTACGACAGCGCATTCCCTGAGCTCTTCACTCCCTTCGAGGAGATGCCGCCTTACCTCAAGCGCCACATTCGCTACCCGGTCGACTTCTTCACCGTGCAGGCCGAGATGTACAGAACGTACAATATGGAGGACGTTGCGAGCTTCTACCAGCGCGAGGACGTATGGGAGTTTGCCACCGAGCGCTACCGGGCCGGCTTTCAATCGGTGCGGCCGTACTACATCATGGTCGAATACCCGGAATCCGACCGGCTCGAGTTCGTGCTGATGATGCCGTTTACTCCGAAGAACAAGAACGTGATCAACGCGTGGATGGCGGGCCGAAGCGACATGCCCAATTACGGACAGCTTACCGCGTTCACGATGCCCAAGGGGGTGGAAGTGCTCGGGCCGCGTCAAATCGAAGCGCGGATCGATCAGGACAACGAAATGTCACAGACCCTCAGTCTGTGGAGCCAGCGAGGATCGGACGTGATCCGCGGCAATCTTCTCAGCATCCCCCTGTTTGAGTCCGGAAGCATGTATATGTTGTTCGCCGAGCCGATCTTCCTGCAGGCCGAGAGTGCGGAGCTTCCCGAGCTGCGGCGGGTGGCGCTCGCCGATCAGGATCAGGTCGTGTGGGATCCCACTTTCGATGGGGCAATGCGAAAGCTCGTCGGTGAGGCGGCGGGCGAGGAGATGCCCGTGCAAGCGGTGCCGGGTGAAGCGGGAACGATGTTGGATCCCGAGACGCGCGAGCTCGTAGAAGATGCGGTAAACGCCTTCGACACCTACAAGAGCGATGTATCCGACGGAAACTTCGGCTCGGCGGGAGAGGCGTTGGATGAGCTGAACTCGCTTCTCGAAGACATCACGAACACGGTCGAAGAGATCCCTGCCGGTGCCGAGGCATCGGGGCTCGACCAGGATTCCGCAGGCGCGGACGCCTCGGACATCGAAGAGAGTATCGGGGATGAGCCGACCGGCGAGGAACAGCCTGCTGAGACGGAATAAGAACGACCGCAATGCGGTGGTTCGGTGTTAGGTCACAACTAACCAGTAGATTTGCGTTAACGGGTGCCGCGACACACGCGGCACCCATTTAACGGGATGACTCGTCTTCGTCCGCAGAGCCCTCGTTGTGCGGGTTGTCGCCGTGCGGGTTCGAGGTGCCTTGTCCGTCGCCGGAGACCTCGCCGCTGCCGCTCTCACCGCCGTCGCTGCCACTGTCGCTGCGGGCGTCGGCGTCGGCGTCGGGCGTTTCGCCGTCCTCGTCGTTCTGGTCCTTTTTGAGGCGATACTTTTCGCTTTCGAGCCCGAGAAGGTCGAGGACTTCCTCCCCGCTTAGTTGCTCCCGCTCTTGCAGAGCGGCGGCGAGCTTTTCCAGCCCCTCGCGGTTCTCTTCGAGCGTGGACTTCGCCCTGTCATAGGCTTCATTGAGTATGCGCTGGATCTCCGAGTCGATGATTTCGGCGGTATGTTCGGAGAACTCCCGCCCGCGCGATAGCTCCTCTCCGAGAAAGACGTTGCGCTGCTCACCCGCGGAGGCCAGCGGGCCGAGCTTCTCGCTCATGCCCCATGCCGAGACCATATTGCGAGAGAGTTTCGTGGATTCGCGAAAGTCGTTCTCTGCGCCGGTCGTGATCGAATGAAAGATTAACTCCTCGGAGGCGCGTCCCGCGAGCATGACCGCCAAACGGTCCTCGAGATACTCCTGGCTGTAAAGGTGCTTGTCGCCCTGGGGCAATTGCATGGTAACGCCCATCGCCTTGTCTCGGGGAATGACGGTAACCTTGTAGAGCGGATCGGTGTTCGGGAGCAGTGCCGCGACAAGTGCGTGGCCCGACTCGTGGAACGCCACGATTCTCTTTTCCTCATCGCTCATCGCGACGTTGCGGCGCTCGAGACCGAGAATCAGTTTGTCCCGGGCCTCGGTGATATCGCTCATGTTGATCTTCTGTTTTTTTGCCCGGGCGGCAAGAATTGCTCCCTCGTTGAGTAGATTCTGCAAATCGGCGCCGGCAAACCCGGGAGTGCCCTGGGCAACCTCGTACAGGTCAACGTCCTCGGCCATGGGGCGGTTCTTTGCGTGAATCTGGAGGATTTCCTCGCGGTCCTTGACCGTTGGAAGGTTGATAATGACCCGCCGGTCGAAGCGCCCGGGACGCAACAGGGCGGGGTCGAGGATGTCGGGCCGGTTGGTGGCGGCCAGTACGATGGTGCTGTCGTTTGCCTCGAAACCGTCGAGCTCGGATAAGAGCTGGTTGAGCGTCTGCTCGCGCTCATCGTGACCGCCGCCGAGCCCGGCCCCGCGGTGGCGACCGATGGAATCGAGCTCGTCGATAAAGATGATGCTCGGGGCTTTCTTCTTTGCGTCCTGAAAGAGGCTTCGCACGCGGGACGCTCCCACGCCGACGAACATTTCCATGAAGTCGGAGCCGCTCATACTGAAAAACGGCGCCTCCGCTTCGCCGGCTATGGCGCGCGCAATAAGCGTCTTACCGGTACCCGGAGGACCGACGAGGAGTATGCCCTTCGGCGTCTTTGCCCCGAGGCTTTCGTAGTTTTCCGGGTTCTTGAGGTAGTCGACCACCTCCATTACTTCGGTTTTTGCCCCTTCGAGCCCTGCGACATCATCGAATTTGGTCTCGGTTTGCTCGGTCTTGTCGTAGAGCTTTGCTTTGTTCTGCCCGACGTTGAAGATACCTCGCCCCTGCGACCTCATATTGCGGTAGATCGAGAACCCGATCCACACAAGCAATATCAGCGGGAGCAGGTTGAACAGCACCCCTAAAAACGAGACTTCGTCGCGCGCCGGCTCGGTATATATGGTAACCTCGTTCTCTCTGAGAAGATCCATGACATCGGAGTCACCAAAGGAGGGAACGTACGTCACGAACGTGGAGCCGCTGGGGATGGACTCGCCGGCGTTGGTTCGTATCGTTTGACTGAACTCGCCTTCCACGCGATTGCCCGAGATTACGACCTCGCGCACGTTGCCCTGTTCCACCTGTTCGCGGAATTCGGAGTAACTGACATTCGGCTGTCCCCCGGCGTTGGTGAACATAGTTGTCAGCAGGGGCAAGAGTAGCAGCAGTGGGAAGATGATCATGAACCAGCGACGGTTATTTCCTCCCGGTCCACCCGGAAACTGCCCCGAATCTTCGTCATCGCGGTTCGGGCCCTTGTTCTGTGGGTTTTTCTTATCTTCTTTATCGTCCATGCGTCCTCACTTGTCTTCGGCTCCGGTGTTGTAGTGCTCGTGCAGCGCCCGTTCGTACTCGTCGTCGAGCTCCGTGACGCCGCTGTAAGATAGGGCGCTTCTAACGACATCGGTACGGAGACCAACTCCGACCGTGCGATCCGCCCACCGAATTTCTTCCACCCACTCGGGTGACACGAGCACCCGCTTACCCGGTAGAAGCTTGTGTGTATCGACGACGAGGTATCGAATACGACAGGTTTGGTATTCGACGAGAAAGTCTTCTACGTACCCTGCCGAACCGTCCGTACCTTCAACCCCGTAGCCGTGAATCTCTGCACAACTGCGCAACCGACGTTCGCTTTCGTCGGGTGTATTCACATTCTCGATTTCAGGTCCGGCCTCCTCCAAAGGGGGGAGACCACGTGCATATGCAGCCGAAGCCCAAATGTCGGGGCCGGCCCAATATGGAGTAAGATTATAGTACTGCAGAAAGCGCTCTTCCTCGCGCCGAGACACCGGCTTTCGAAGATCAATGCTGGGACTGCCTTTGATCTCGTCAACACCCAGGTCGACGTATATGGCGGCTTCCCGTGAATCGAGAGCCTCAACCGACGCGGGACTTATCAGCACCTCCTTTCCAAAAATCAGCGGTCCGGTTTCTACGATGAAGTAGCGAACTACCCATTTGTCGTCATCAAAGTATAGGTCTCGAAGCGACCCTACGTCTCCGTCGGTCGCATGTAGAGACGCTCCTTTGAAGTCGGAAACCGAGAATACCATATCAACTATCCAAATGTAATAAAACACGCGCCCCGAATCCAGTCGGTGCGCAGACGCCGATTGGATGGCACCATGAAAATGCGGGTGTACCCATACGTCTGAGCCTTGAGTCTACGCCTATTCTGCATCCGGCTGCGGTCCGTCGGCGGCCCGGGGCACGCGTACGACCACGCGCGTTCCACGCCCGGGGGCAGAGTCCACGCCGAGGGTGCCGCCGAGCGCCTCTACTCGCTCCCGAAGAGAGAAGAGGCCAAAGCCTTCGAACTGGTCGAGATCATGTGCGTCAAAGCCGACACCGGAGTCGGCAACTTCCAGTTTCGTCTCGTCCCCGCCCGATTCTATATGCACGGTCGTGCCGGCGGTCTGGGCGTGTTGCACCACGTTGGACAGTAGCTCTCTTAACCCCTTGAACAGGAATCGGCGCATCGGATAGGCGATTTCCTCACTTCCCAGTTCCGGCTCGTAGGTGATATCGAGCCCATATTTGTCGCGAAAATGGGCGATAAGCCATTTTGCGGCGGTACGCATGTCGTGCTCTTCGAGGACGGGAGGACTGAGCTCGGTAATGATGTTTCTCGTCTCGTCAAGCATACGTTGGTGCAGTCGCCGGAGCTCATCGAGCTCGGCTCGTTCCGTGTCGTCGGAGAGGGTGCGGGCGATCAGCCCAAGCTTCATCTTTGCTGTTGCAAGCGTTTGGCCCACGAGGTCGTGGAGGTTCACCGCGATACGTCGCCGTTCCCGTTCCTCGACCTCTTCGAGGCGGGAGGCGAGCGATCGCAGGCGCCGCCGGTTGCGGCGCAAGTGCGACTCGATACCGCGTCTTACCTGGATTTCCGCTTTGAGCGAGCGATTCGCCCCCTCGAGCTCGGCTGTGCGCTCTTGAATCCGTTGTTCGAGTCGTTGCTCAATATCTTCCATGGCCTCACGTTGCAACTCCATCTCGATTTTTTGCACGTTCAACTCGTACTCGAGCTCGCTCAATGCCTCGTCTTCCTGCCCCCGCCTCGCGCGGCGAGTAGGTGGAGGAGCCTCTCGGTGAACGATGGATTCCGCCTTCTCTCTGAGTTTTTCGAACTGCACGTACTTTGACATAGCCCAATACTAATCGTGTCCATGAAACCATGAATGAGCAATAGCCTGTTTGGCGTATGTCCGTGCTGTGCTCGGTAAAATATCCTATACTAGCACTATGGACCTCTTCACGGACTTTTATGTTGGTTTTTCCAGTACCCCAGGCGAGCTGATCCTCGCGCTTGCCGCGCTCATTGTCTTCTTCGGCGGCCTTATCATCTACTTCGTGGTGAAGTCACGACAGGCTGCCCGTGAGCGAATTGCAAAAGCCGAGGAAGCTTACCGAGAGCATGTCGAGCAGTTTCCACTTACCCCCTCCGACGAAGATGCCATTGAGGCTATGGCACGACACCTCAATGCGCCGGAGCGCAAATACCTCTTGCTCGTCAGCCAGGGCATCTACAATTCGTGCGCGGAGCGTGCTCTCGAAGCAGGAGAAGTGGCCGAGCAGCAAGTGGCCGCCATACGCGTGAAGCTGGGCTTTGCCGGCAGGCACACGACCAAGCCTCCGGCATCGACAACTGAAATCCCCTCGGGCGCCGCGGTGCTGTTGCACCAGGAAGGCGAGAGCTCGGTGAGGGGGCGCGTCGTGGAACACGAGCCGACCGCATTGAACGTGGAGCTCGACGAGGGAGCACGCGAGTTTACCTATGGCTCCGCCATAACGATACTCTATCAAACGAACTCCGGGATCTTTGCCTTCGAATCGGTCGTGCAGAGCCGCGAAGGGAGGCAGCTACGCCTTGCCCACGACGAAGAACCAAAACGAATGCAGCGGCGCCAATACTATCGACAGCGTGTGGACATGCCGGTCTATGTGCGGCCCACCGGCTCGAAAAAGGAACCGCTCGAGTCACGCTTTCTCGACGTGGGAGGGGGTGGCGCGAGTCTCAAGAACCCGAGTCGGAAGTTCGGCGCCGGCACCGATCTCGAGCTCACCTTTCACCCTTCGAGTGAGGCGCCGCTCAACCTCCACGGTCGAGTGGTGCGGACCTCACAGCAGGGAGAGGTGCTTCACGTGAACTTCGAAAAGCTCCGCGAACCCACGCGCGACAAAATCTTTCGGTTTCTTTTCCGCGGCGAGAGGTAGAAACGCCCCGGCGGCCGGGCCGCGCGGGCGTAACCCGCCCCCGGCTGAGTTCCGCCTGCGGCCGGGCCGCGCGGGCTAACTCGGCATGCGGGCGTTCTTCTGGGTGTAGGGAATCTCAACGGCCTCCGAGCCCACGTGGTAGGTGTTCTCATCAACGTGGATGCTGATATCCGACTCCGCCCCGGGGCCGACTGCCACCTTGCGGGCTCGAACCGAGTGCGGTGTGATCTCGAAGTGGAAGTGGTTCGAGCGGTGGACCAGCTCGAATGATAGGCGGTTCCACCGACGTGGCAAGTCCGGGTCTACGACGATGTGATCGCGGAACACGTTGATCCCGGCGAAGTTCTTGATGATGATGTCGATCGAGCCGGCCATGACTCCGCAATGGATTGCCTCGCGCGTAGTCCCTCCCTGGGTGTCGAAAATGTCGCTGTTGAGCGCCTCGAGGAACCAGCGCCACGTGTCGTTTCGGTGCCCTTCTACGTAGCGTGATATTGCCGAGTGTACGATATAGCTCAGCGTCGAGCCGTGGCTCGTTCGCGCGAGATAGTACTCATAGTTGCGCGTGGCGAGTTTCCCCGCATCGTCGATGTCGTATCCCATCAACTGGAGAATGTGCGCGACCTGTCCGGGGGACAGCAAATAGAATATCATCAGCGCGTCCGCCTGTTTGGATACTTGGTAGCGATCCGGGGAATCGCCCTCGGCTTTGAGGATGCGGTCCATGCGGCGAATGTTCTCGTAGCGGCGGCGGTAGGCGTCCCAGTCCAGCTCCTCGAGGTCTCGATAGCCCTCGAACTGCGAGATCACCCCGTCCTCGTCGATTCCGACCGCAAGTCTCGAAATGACTTTGCGCCACGTCTCGAGCTCGCGCTGCTCGTCGAAATCAATGCGGTCGGCGAGCGACGTTTGTACATTGCGGGGCTGATGCTCCCAGGTTTCGATCGTCTTGTGGAGAATCCACGCGGTAAGGATGTTGGTGTAGGCGTTATCGCGAAAACCGCCCTCCTCGGCGTGGGGATACTTCTCGTGGAACTCGTCCGGTCCCATCACCCCGTCGATGTGGTAGCGGCCGTCTGTCTCATCAAAGGTGGCCTTGCTGACCCAGAAACGGCAGATCTCGAGGAGCATTTCCAGGCCGTATTCTTGCATGAACTCGCTGTCGCCGGCGGCGTAGTAATAGCTCCACGCGTTGTACGCGATGGCAAGAGATATGTGGCGTTGGTTGCGGCTGAGGTCGGGATCCCAGTCGCCGGACCGCGGGTTGTAATGAAGAACTTGGGTCTCCTCGCGCCCGTCGTCGGCCGATTGCCAGGGGTACATCGCCCCTGCGAAGCCGGCCTCGCGGGCAAGCTCGCGTGCGGCATCCAGTCGGCGGTATCGATACATCAGGTGCCCGAGAGTGATGTGCGGGAACCTGAGGTTGTAGAAGGGGGCCACGAACAACTCGTCCCAAAACACATGCCCGCGGTAGGCCTCTCCGTGCAGGCCGCGGGCGGTAAAGCCGACGTCCTGGGTGGTGCTGTTGGGCGAGGCGCTTACCAAGAGGTGATAGGCGTGGAGGCGTACTACCCGCTGCGCAAACCGGTCCGGCTCTACGCGAATATCAGCCAATTGCCACAGCTCGTGCCATCTCTGCGTGTGACGGGCCAGAGCTTCGTCGAACTGCACGTGGTCGCGACCGTAGGCGTCCACCAACGCTCTCGCAGCCCGAGCCGGGTCGTCGGTGTCACGGTCTCTGGAGGTATAGATCGAGACGTATTTGCGAAAGCTATAGCTTCGGTTCCGTTCGGCGGTGAAGCGTGATATCAGCGACACGTGGAGTTGCCCGTGCTCGAAGTCGGTGTTTGCCGCGACGGGAATTCCATGGCTCGAGATCGTATGGCGCGCGTCCATGTGGATGTCGACGCCCGACTGATTCGTGCGGGTGTGAAGCTCGAGCCTGCCGTCGGCGGTGCGGCTGTCGACGGCTTCGAGGTGATGTTTGCTCAGGTCCCGGTAGCGTGGTACACCGTAGTTTATGACCGTTCCGTCGAGGGTGGATCTGAGGGTTACCGGTTTGCTGTAGTTCAGCGGCGTCAATCGATACTCGATGGCGGCAAGGTGTGGCTCGTCCATGCTGACGAAGCGCCGCGTTTCGATGCGGGTGAGGTGACCCTGATGGTCCCGAATTCGCATTTTGCGGCTCACGACGGCGTTTCTCATGTCGAGGCTGTGCTCATACTCGTCGACCTTGCAACTGAAGATTCGACAGAACCCCGCGTCGCCGATTTTGAGCTCAATGAGTAACCAGTTCGGAATGTTGACGAAGTCATTGTTGTACAGGGTTCGCCCGTGCACTTCGGTGGCAAGGGTGTTCCACAGCCCGGCGACGTAGGTCCCGGGATAGTGAATATCGTCATAGGCGGGGGCGCTGCAGAATGCGCCGCGCGAGCCGATGTAGCCGTTCCCGACGGTCGTTAGTGACTCGCGAAGCATCTCTTCTTCCGGAGCGAAGCGGCGATAGGTCAGCTTCCAGCTGTCTTCCTCGAGCCCCGTCTCGAACCACGCACATATCTGCTCGTAGGAGAGCTCACCGATGCTCTCGACGGTCATATCGGCCCCGTGCTCAACGAGGATATCGCCATTATCGTCGTGGGCTACTCCCACCACCAGTCCGAAGTCTCCCCGTCGTCCCGCCTCGATTCCCTCCGGAGCGGCTTCGGCAACGAGACATTCGCTTGGCCGTACGTCCAGGTTTTCCGCCGCCAGCACGAAGCCGGCCGGCTCGGGGCGAAGCGGGATAGATAGCTCCATCACGTCGTAGCCGTCGATGATGGTGTCGAACTTCTCGAGAAGCTCGGCCGCCTCGAGCACCGCCCGGCAATTCTTACTCGAGGACACGATTCCCGTGCGGATCCCGCGCGCCTTCAGCTCGTCTATGAGCCTCACCGCCGCCTCGTCGGGACGTATGCCTTTTTCCGAGAGAAAGGAGCGAAACAGCTCGTTTTTGCGGTTGGCAATTCCACAGACCGTTCGCCGGTCCACCGGATCGGAGGGATGACCGTAGGGAAGCTGAATGTCCCTCGACTCCAGAAGGGCGCGGACCCCGACATAGCGGGGCCTCCCATGAACGAAGGGAAGATAGTCGTTTTCATAGTCGAAGCCGCGCGAGGTGACCCCTTCGTTTACCTCGCTGAGCAGCTGATCGAAAACCTCTTTCCATGCCTCGAAGTGGAGTTGCGGTGTACCCGATACCACCGCGTGAAGCTCGAAGACGGCACCTTTCCAAATCTCCATGACGGCTTACTCCTTCGCTAATTCTCCGAGTGCGAGCACCAGGGCGTCGGGGTAGTCCACGAAGACGCTTTGCGGTGCGTGCTGCTCGACCTCCCGCTTTAGGTTCTCGTCTTGTGTCACAAAGACAACGCGCACGTCGTCGCTTTTGGCGGCAGCTTCGCGTACCATCGGTAGGTCGGAGCTCGTGTCTCCACACACGACGGTGCGCCCGCCGAGCTCGAGGCCCGCCACCTGATCGACGAATGCTACGCCGTCGCCTTTGTTGAAATCTCTATCACCTTGTTCGCGGGTCAGAATGATTTCAATGTCGTAGCCGGTGTCTTCGATACGCAGGGTGTCCCCTGTGGGATCGAGCTCGGCAACAAGGGCGCGAACGCGCTCCAAGAACTCTTCGGAGCGCTGCGAGGGAATACTCCCGTGCATATCCTGGCGTGCCACGGTGGTTTGACCGAATTTGAACTGCACGGCCGAGCCGATAACGGAAAACTCTTCGTAATCGGGGGATTGGAGCAGTTGAGATAGTCTGTTGTTGAACCGTTCGAGCAGCTCCTCCTTTGCCGGCTCGATAGGAAGGGTATGCCGAGCCCCGCCGGCGTCTCGAAACTCGCGGCCCTTTGAGCCGGCCATCATAAACGTGTTCTCGGGTAAGACACTGAGGTTCACCAGCCCGAAATCTTCGAGCGGCGCTGAGGTGAGGATGAGCGCTGCGCCGGCCCTCGCACGTGCAAAGCGCGTGAGGTGAATCGCGTTGTAGGCCGACTGTACCGAAGAACGGTAGCGCCCGCAGTAGTTATTGACGGTGCCGTCTCGGTCGGTAATAAACGTCGCTCCGCCGGCCGGTCGCAAGAGGTCCTTTATCGCCGCCATGTGTTGCTCGAGTTGGGGTAGGCGGTCTGCGGTGTAGCGAAAGAACGCTGATTCTCCGTGCTCAAAGAAGAAGATGTCCTTCTCGAGCTCTTCGACTTCGTAGTCGAGGGGGATCGAGATTCTCTTTCCCCCGGGTTTGGTGAGAAACTCGTAGTTTCCCTCGTCATCACAGAGCTCTTCGAGAGCCTTGCATGCGTTTCTCAGCGCGGCTATTTCTTCGAGTTTGACCGTCCCGGCGAGATAAAACTCCACGAGCATTCGTCTGACGGTGACGGTCTTGGCCATGAGATCATAGAAATCACTCAGCGTTTGCATGCCCGACCCCCTCCTGTGCGCGGCCGATTCAGTATCTCAGCACCGCGGCGGCAGCGTTTTCTTCCGCGGGTACCTCTTCGGTGTCAATATACACCTCGGCCCCTCTGCGAAGCGACTCCACAACTACCGCGTCGACGAGGTCGACATCACCAGGTTGCTTCACGGTATGGATTTCCGCCGATGAGCCGTCCGCAGCCATCGTACCCCATACATGCGTGTCGCTTCGAGCAAATATCGTTTGTATGCGAGCACTCATGGCCGCGGGTACGAGGTCTTCGAGGCCGTCGGCGGTGCGTCCGTGATCCTTGGAGCTGTGGTAGCGATCTACCGCCTCTCGACGCCGCTCCTCATAGCGCGGCTCGACCCGTTCCCACACCGCATCCCGCAGAGAAGTCGGGTCGAGCGAGTTCGGGTTGACCGCTATGTCCTCGTCGAGGAGCTGTGCATAGCGATTATGCTGACGGTAGATCGGCAATACATAATCGGTGCCGGCAAGCACAAGCGGTTCATGTGAGCCGTTGAGATGTTCGGAAACCGATCGCTCTACTCGACGCAGGTAGCGGTCCATGTCTCGCTTCAGTTTTTCGTCGGCGGTTGCATGGGCATGTATGGCGGTGTTTTGCGTGCCGTGGCGTCCCGGCATTCTCTGTCCGGTTTTGTGGGGGGATTCGATGTCGTCGTATTGGAGCACGTCTTCCATGCCTTTCGGCATTCCGGGCACCTCGACAGTCTCGATCGAAAAGCGGTTGCCGCGATACAGGCGACATCCTCCGAGACCGAGCGTGAGCACGTAGTAGTCGGTGTCGCCAAGAAGGAGCTGCAGAATCGGCTTGAGATGAAACCGCGGTCCGGCGGTGACGAACTCCTCGACCTCGAAGGGCACTTGAATAACCCGAAAAACCTGTGGGGAGGTAAAGATAGCGAGCCCCTCTTGCTGCCGTTTCCAGACCTCGGGTTGTGCGCCGTAGTGTTCTACGGGATCTATGAGCCGCTCGAGCTCTCCCGGACCTACTTGCCCGGAGGTGAGCTCTTCGCGCGCCCGCTTTAGGAGGTTCTTAAAACGAGTCGGGTTTTGCCTGGTTTCTCTGCCGGCTCTCACCGTGGGCATATACAACGATATGTGCGTTCCACCCGCGCTCTCGGCAAGCGTCGTGACTTCCTGTGTAGCAATAAAGGGCATAGTACCCTCCTCTAGTGGGCTACATTTAGGATAGTAAGAGCACGTGGGCACTTCGTATACGCCAAATGGTCTAGAGGAAAAGTGTTGTACTTCTAAAGCTGTATGATCTGGTTCTTCACCGCGTACTTGATGAGCTCCGCCTTGGAATGGATGTCGAGGGCCTTCATGATGTTGTTTTTGTGCACGTGCACCGTGTGATAGGAGATGTTGAGCTCCTCGCCGATATCCTTTTCGGTGTAGCCGTCGCAAATGAGCTTGAGGATTTCACGTTGCCGGTCGGTGAGGTTGGATTCCGGTGGCTGCGCTTCCTCCGACTGCCCGTGCAAGAAGCCCTGCACCAGGTAGCCGGAAACCTCCGGGCTAAAATAGTAGCGCCCGGCATAGACCTCGTCGATCGCCTTGACGATTTCCTCGGTGGCGCTTTCTTTGAGAATGTAGCCGCGGGCACCGCTGCTTATCGCCTTTTCAACGAGCACCTTGTCTTTGTACATGCTGAGGATGATTACTTTGACCGACGGGTCGTTTTTGAGGAGCCGGATGGTGGCCTCGATCCCGTTGAGAACCGGCATGGAGATATCGAGTAGGTATACGTCTGCCGGCGTCTGCTCGGCCATCTCGAGCACTTCGCGGCCGTTGGAAGCCTCGTTTACCACGACGATGTCGGGGTCGAGTTGTTCCATGATGGCCTTGAGTCCGTCTCTTACCACAGTGTGATCGTCAGCCAGTAGGACGCGTTTTCTCATACGTTTCTTCCTCTTCGGTCGTCTGCGCGACACGTAACTCTATAGCCGTGCCCCGTCCCGGGGCCGAACGAATGTCTACCGTCCCTTCAAAGGGGCGAAGCCGCTCACGAAGACTATACAAGCCGAACCCACTGCCCGGCATGGTTTCTTCGGGATCGAACCCGGGTCCGTCGTCGGTAACCGTGATTGCGATCTCGGAATCGGTGTTCCGTAGTGTAACATACGCGCTTGCATTTGGTGCATGCTTCAAAATGTTGAACAAGAGCTCGCGCGTGCCCCTGTAGAGGACGTGCTGGAGGTTCTTCGACACATGAGGAACCTCGTGATCCCCGTCGAAGCCGATGTCGAGGCCATGTGAATCACGAAACCGATCGACCAGCGATGAGAGCGTGGTGTTCAATTCCGACTCCCTGATGTCCGGCGGATCGAGGTCCACGATTAGCGTGCGGGTTTGAGTAATTGCGTCATCGAGGATCTTGCGCATGGCCGCAACTTCTCGTTGAATATCCGCCTCCTCCCCGGCCTTGGCGAGGAGGTCGAGGTGCATTCTCAGGCTCGCCAGTGACTGGTTTACCCCGTCATGGATTTCATCGGCGAGTATTGCCCGTTCCCGCTGTTCGACCGAGACTAACTGCCCTGCGAGCGATTGGATTCGACGACGCGACTCGCGCAACCGGCGTTCCTGGATCTTGTTTTCGGTGACGTCGAGCATGAGGATGAGGAGCTCTCGGTCGTCGTGCTCGAAAGTCGGTGCGGCGCCGGCGTGCGCCCACCTCTCCTCTTCGGTATTGAGGCGAACCTCCACGTGTGTGGGAATCGGGGCTTGTGAGTCGAATGACTCTTCTTGCGATTGTTCATGGTTTTGTGCGGCGATACGCTCGATATAGTGCTCGAACAGCCGGCGGTGTTCGTGGGCAACGAGATGGGTCATCGGGGTGTCGTTGGATAGCTGGGAAAACATCCGTGTAGCCGCCTCATTGGCGTACCGAATATGCCCGTTTTGCACGACCAGCATGAGTGCGTTGCTGTGGTTGGCCAAGGAAATGTAGCGTTGTTCCACCAGCTGCCCGAGATTCCTGATGCGCAGCAAAGCCGCTATCCGCGCGTGGAGCTCCGCGCGCGCGATCGGGGCCCAAATGATCTCATCGACCTCGGTGAGGAGGTGTGTGTGGTGTTTGACCGCACGCCGCCCTCGGGCCACGAGAAGGAGCGGGAGAAACACCGGACGCTGCACTTCTCGGTGCTTTCGTAACGTTTCCCGGTGTTCGTTGAGGCTCGCCGCATCGACGATGCAGAGGTCGAAGTTGAGGGATTCATGAGGATCACCGTCGACCGATATCACCTCGTATTGGTCGGAGAGCCATCTGGTGATGTACTGCCGATCGCGTCGGTTTCGAATGCAGAGCGCAATTCGATTCATGGCACCTCGGAGAGCGGATGGGGACCACCGAGCACGCGCTGCGCCCGCGTGTGCTTGCTCTGTAGACTGAGCGCAGTATATGCCGGCGGGGTATGCGCGGCCATAACCCATTTGGATTACCGCAGCCGCGCGGCCAGTCGGCCGCGCGCTGTGTGGCCACCCCCGTCGGCCGCGCCCCGCACCCAGCGCCGCGCGGCCAGTCGGCCGCGCGCTGTGTCCCGCCGGTTTAGCCGAGCAGCGCCTCGAGCTCGTCCTCGCTCAGCACCGGCGTGCCGCGCTTGTTGGCCTGGTCGAGCTTGCTTCCGGGGTTTTCGCCGGCGACTACATAGTCGGTGGCGCTCGTAACCGTCGAGGTTACCTTCCCGCCGCGCGTCTCTATTTGGCGCTTTGCCTCCGCGCGGGTGTAGCGCTCGAGAGTCCCGGTGATGACGAAGGTCTTGCCCGCGAGCGCTCCGGCACCGTCCTCGCCTGTCGTGGACTCCACCGGTTGTGGCTCGACACCGGCCTCGCGCATTCGTTCGAGGATTCGGCGATTCTCGTCTTTCGAAAAGAAGGCGTGTATGCTCTCGGCGGTTTGTCTGCCGATGTCGGAAACCGCCTCGAGCTCGTCCGTCGAGGCGTGTTCTATCGCCTCGAGGGTTCGGAAATGCTCGGCAAGTACCCGGGCAACGTGAGAGCCCACGTGCCTGATCCCGAGGGCGTAGATGAATCTGTCGAGCGGCCGATTGCGCGACCCTTGGATTGCCGCGTGGACGTTTCGCGCGGACTTCTCGGCAAAGCCCTCGAGGCTCAGCAGATCTTCGGGACTCAGATAGTAGAGGTCGGCAATCGTCTCTATGAGCTTTTTCTCGACGAGCTGGGCGATGTTCTTTTCGCCGAGATTCTCGATGTCCATGGCCTGCCGGGAGACGAAATGGATCAGCCGCCCGGACAGCTGCGCCGGGCACGAGAGGCCGGCGGGACAGAAATAGTAGGCGCCCTCGCGTTCCACCGGTGTGCCGCACACCGGGCAGGTGCCCGGCATACTGAAGGCCGTTGCACGCCCCTCGGCCTCGCGGTCGACGACCTCGCTGACCTCCGGTATCACGTCGCCGGCGCGAATCACACGCACGAGGTCGCCCACGCGCACGTCCTTGCGAAGAACCTCGTCCTCGTTGTGGAGCGTTGCCCGGCTTACCGTTACCCCGCCGATGCTCACCGGCTCGAGAAGCGCGACGGGAGTGAGGATCCCCGTGCGTCCCACCTGCACGACGATGTCCTCGACCTTCGAAGCCTCGGTGCGCGGCGGGAACTTCCAGGCCAGAGCCCAGCGAGGGCTGCGGTTTCGATAGCCGAGGTCCTCTCTAAACTCGTACGAGTCGATCTTTATGACGATGCCGTCGATCTCATAGTCGAGCTCTTCACGCTCTTCGACGAGCCGGTCACGATAGGCGGCGAGCTCCTCGACCGATTCGCACACCCGATTGAGCGGGTTTGTCTTGAGGCCCCATGTGGGAAACAGGTCGAGTACTTCGGTGTGAGAGGTGAAGTCGGTGCGGTCGGAGGCGAGGATGTCGTAGAAGAATACATCGAGCGGTTTCCCGGCGGTGTTCTTTGGATCGAGTTGACGCAAGCTGCCGCTGGCCGCGTTTCGCGGGTTGGCAAAGGTTTCCTCCCCGCGTTCGGTTCTGGTGCGGTTGAGCTCGCGAAACCCGCTCTTCAGCATGAACACCTCCCCGCGTACCGCGAGGAAATCCGGCGGGTTTGCCTCCGAGCGCAACTTGAGCGGGATAGCTCCAATGGTCTTGAGGTTTCGCGAGATGTCCTCGCCCCTGCGCCCGTCACCGCGCGTCGCGCCGTAGTCGAAGCGGCCATTTCGGTAGACCACCTCAATGGAGAGCCCGTCGAGCTTTGGCTCGACGACATAGCGAACGGAGCGACCCTCGGCGTTTCGTTCGATGAAGCGGTGAAAATCCTCCACCTCCGATCGCTCGAGACTCGACCCGAGGCTGAGCATCGGAGCCTGATGCTCGATGCGGGCCAGCTCATCGACCGGCGCGGCCCCTACGCGCTGGGTGGGCGAGGTGTCACTTTGGAGCTCCGGAAACTGTGCCTCGAGCTCCGCGAGGCGGCGAAACAGCGCGTCGTAGAGGCTGTCGTCGATCACCGGCGCCGAATCCACATAGTAGCGATGGTTGTGGTACTCCAGGGCCGCGGCAAGGTGTTCCGCCTGCTTGCGCGCGGCGTGGGGTGAGAGTGTCGCCGCGGGATCGAACTTCGTGTCGATTGGTGGGGAAATGTAGGGGTTTTCTGCTTGCATGCTCTCTCCTTCGTTCACGCCGCCCGTGGGTGCGACCGCCCACGCCGCCCGCGGCCGCCGGGCCGCCGGTGCCGCGGGCGGCGGGCCGCCGGTGCCGCCGGGCCGCCGGTGCCGCCGGTATCAGGCCCGTGTCCGCTTAACTCCTCTTTATGAGCCGGGCCAGCTCGGACCACGGACGGGTATTCAACACGTCGCCGGCCTCCAGCCCACCGCGCCGCGCTTGGTACACACCGTAGCGCATAAAGTCGAAATGGGCCGGGGCGTGGGCGTCGGATCCAACGGCTATTTTGACCCCGAGCTCGCGCGCCGCTCGTACATGGTCGTCTTTGAGATCGAGACGCTCCGGTTGTGCGTTTATCTCGAAGTGACACCCTCGCTCGGCGGCCGCCTTGAGCAGGTGCTCTATGTTGACGGGATATGCCTCTCGCGATCCGATCAACCGCCCGGTGGCATGGCCGATGATGTTGCAGTTCGGGTTGTCCATTGCGCGGATGAGGCGCTCGGTTTGTGTTTGTTCCGTCTTGTTGAGCCCCGAGTGTATGGAGCACACCACGAGGTCGAGCCGCGAGAGCACCTCATCGGAGAGGTCGAGACGGCCGTCGTCGAGAATATCGACCTCGACGGAGGCGAGGAGGCGAAAATCGTCCCATCCGTCATTGAGTTTTGCGATTTCCTCGATTTGTCTCGCCAACCCATCCTCGTCCAAGCCGCGCGCCACGCTGAGATGCTTGGAGTGGTCGGTCACCGCGAGGTACTCGTAGCCGGCCGAGCGGGCCGCGCTTGCCATTTCCTCTAAGGAAAAACTCCCGTCGGTGGCGCTCGTGTGCGAGTGTAGATCTCCCCTGATGTCTCTCTCTTCCACAAGCTGCGGCAATCGGCCTTCGCGCGCTGCCTCGATCTCGTCGTGACCCTCTCTGAGCTCCGGCGGTATCCAGGCGAGGCCCAGGCGCTCGTACATCGAGCTCTCGGTGGCTCCGGCCACCTGTTCCTCGCCGCGAAAGATGCCGTACTCACTGACTTTGAAGCCCTGTTCCTGCGCGACGCGGCGCAGGGCAATATTGTGTTCCTTCGATCCGGTGAAGTATTGAAGGGCTGAGCCGTAGCTTTGCTCGTTGAGTAGGCGCAGATCGATTTGCACGCCGGAGCGAAGAACCACCGACGAGCGGGTTTCTCCCTTCATGGCCACGGTGCGGACGTCCTCATAGGCGGTAAAGACATCCATGATATGCGCGGCGTGCTGCGACGGTTCGGCAACGACGAGAATGTCGAGGTCGCCGACCGTCTCCTTGCGGCGCCGGTAGCTGCCGGCCACGGTGATATGTTGCATTTCCACGTGCGCTTCGAGATAGCGTACCATGCGCTCGGCAGTTTTCTCGGCACTCGGCAACAGCAGGCGCGTGTCTTCGCCGCGATCGCTCATGCGGCGCAGCTGCTCGCGGAGCGAGCTCTCGAGCTTCTCGCCGAACCCGGGGAGCTCACGTACGCGGCCCTTCTCGAGCGCCGCGGCAAGCTCTTCGGTACCGGTTATGCCGAGCTCATCGTGGAGCTCTTTGACCCGCCGAGGCCCGAGCTCGGGAATCCGCATGAGGTCGAGCAGGCCCTCGGGGAGCTCCCGCTCCACCTCTTCGAGCTTGGAAAGTCTCCCGGTGCGCACGATTTCCGATATCTTCTCGGCAATGGCCGTGCCGATGCCCTGATATTTCGAAAGGTCCTCGCCGTGCTCGACGAGCTCGGCAACGTTGCTCTGCATTCCCGAGATCGTTCGAGCGGCGTTTCGGTAGGCACGCACCCGAAACTGATTTTCGCCGCGGATATCGAGGAGATCGGCCAGCTTCTCGAACAGCTGTGCAACATCGGCGTTTGTCGTTTTACCTATCATTGTGGTCGAACTCCATGATTCGCTGCGAGACCTCGGCCGCAATAGTCGGAGAACAGGTCAGATCATCATGGCCGATATTTCTGTGTCGCGGATAGACGGTAAGGGAGGCATTGATGCGCTCGGCAAACGCTCGTGACTCACGCGCCGGCACGATGCGGTCCGCATCACTTGCAATGATGAGGCTGGGCACCGAAAGGGGGCCGTCGAACAGGTCGGTGTGGAACCTCCGCTCGGTGAACAGCAGCGACTGTAACTCCGCGCTCTCGTCAACGGCGCGGCTGAAAATAGATTTTTGGATATCAAGGGGTGTATGTTTCGTGAAAAACCGCGGCCGAGTTACGAAATCCGGAATGAGCTTGTGGGCGAGGAGAAAGCGGACAAGCGGTCCGGGCACCTCGGCACGCTCACCGAACGGCGGAGCTATTAGTACGGCTCGGTCTACGATGCCCGGTCCGAGGTCCCGCGCCGTGAGAGCGCCGACCACCGCGCCGAGGCTGTGACCCACGACGGCAACCGGTGCTCCCTCCTCGCCGTGCGCGTGCTCGACGATATCTCGCCCATTCGCAAGCAGCGTTTCGAGCGTGTCCATCTGAAGATCCGGGGTGAGCACCCGCTGGTAGTGCGTTTGGAGGTGGGGGACAATGATTTCCCAGAAGTAGCCTCTGACGCCGAAGCCGTGTAAACAGACGAGCGTTTTTGCACTCATAGGAGGTGAGTTTAACAGATGGGCGGGGGGAATCTGAAGTACTGACGGCGCCGTGCCTGCCTGTGCGGCCTGCGGCGCGGCCGTCGGCGCCGTACCTGCCTGTGCGGCCTGCGGCCGCCGCTACACCTCGGGGTGGAGATGTTGCGCCGGTTCTACGCCGCTGATCAGCCGGCCGGCCTCTTCGAGATAGCGCTTTGCCTCCGCAAACGTGCGGCGAGCGGCGTCGGGATCGGTGCTTTTGATGGTGATGCGGGTGTGAAAGTCCCCGCCTTGGAGCACCGGATATGAGCCGATCTTCGTAGCGGGATTGCGCTCTTGCAGCTCAGACAACCAGTCCGCGATTTCCGTTTCGTCGCACCGTAGGTAGAGCACAGCGGTCCATCCGCCGTTTTCCGGGGGCAGCATGCGGGCGAGGCGAACCATCTTGTCGCGCAGTGCCATGGGCAGACCGGGCAGGATGAACGCGTTTGCCTTCTTTATGATGGGCCACCGATGCTCGGTGCCGAAAATGATCTCGCTGTCTTGTGGTACCTTTGCCATTTGGCGAGCGGAGTCGTTGAACTCGCCCGCGTAGTGCTCGGAGAGAAACGTTTCCATTTCACGGTTCAACTCCAGATCGACACCGAAGCCTCGAGCCGCTGCCTCGAGGGTTACATCATCGTGGGTGGGACCGACTCCTCCCGCGCTGATAACGTAGTCATACCCGGAAGCGAGCTCGCGAAAGGCGTTTGCAATCATCTCCACGTCGTCGCGAACGATGCGAACCTCTCCCGTGCGATGTCCTTCCCGGCTGAGCGTATCGATCATAAAGGAGATATTTTCTTCACGGATGTCACCGGCGAGAATCTCGTCTCCGATGACCAACAGCGCAATCATAGGCAGTGTTGTATACCCGATGAGTCGTGCCGGTCAACAATCCGCGTCGGCACCTCTTGCACGACGCTGTATATGCTAGTAATTTGATCATATTAGGAACGCCTCGGGAGGAGTCGGTTATGCAGGACGTACTACAGGATGCCGAGACACGGATTCAACACGGCGATTTCGAATCGGCGATACGGTTGCTCGAAAACGTGCTGGAGGAAGAACCGGATAATCCACAGGCTTTGGCGGACATCGGTGTCGCGTTTACCGAGTCCGGGGAGAACCGTAAAGCTATGAAGGCTCTGGATTTCTGTTTGAAGTTGGAGCCGGAAAATGCGGAGGCGCTCGAGGCGATGGGATGTTCCTATTTGCGAGAACAGGAGTATGCCTCGGCTCGCTACTACCTCGAGCGAGCGCGGGCGGTCGACTCCCAGAACGCCTCCGTGCTGCGAAACTTGAGTGTTCTCTACAGTCAGACGGGGTTCGAGCAGGAAAGCCGAGAATGCTTGTTGAGCTCCTACGAGTTCAACCCGAACGATTATCTCACGCTGTACGCCCTTTCGTTCTCCTATTTGAACTCCGGTGATACGCAGAAGGCGAGAGAGACGCTGGTTGCGCTCCTCGAAATGGAGATTCCCGAAGACATCCGAGGGCCGGCTCAGCAGCAGCTTGGGAACATTGAGGACGGGTCGTCGCAGGAGTAGTCATACCTCTGCGCAGCGTTTGATGCGCTTTCGGTTTTCGATTACCTTTTCCGTATGTCTGTACCTACCGGACGTGGGCGCGTCGTCATAGACCGGGTGTTTCCCGAAATTGATTGCGGGGCCTTCCCCGTGAAGCGAGTGCAGGGCGACGATGTCGTGGTGGAGGCGGATGCGTTTGCCGACGGCCACGACGCGGTTCGAATCGTGCTTCGCTATCGCCGTAGCGGCGGTCGCTGGGCCGAAACCGAGATGGAGGCGCTGGGAAACGACCGCTACCGCGCGTCGTTCCGCGTTGAGCGCCCCGGAATCTACGAATACACCGTATGCGGTTGGGTCGACCACTTCGGTAGCTGGCGAGACGGGTTGACCAAGAAGCATGCCGCGGGGGTCGAAACCGAAGTTGATCTGCTTATCGGTGCCGATCTCGTTGCAGCCGGGGCTTCGAGGGCGTCGGCGAAAGATGCATCGCGGTTGCGGGAGCTCGAGGCGGCCCTTCGCGACGATCAGACGCTTCACGGCAAACGGGTGCGCGTGGGGACCTCACCGGAGTTGACCCGCCTCATGGACGCCCATCCCGACCGGTCGCTGCAGACCGACTATCCGCGTCGGCTCGCTGTCCGCGTCGACCGCGAGCGCGCCGCCTTTAGCG
>JAWLED010000097.1:0-9199 GCA_041686235.1 Spirochaetia bacterium
GTGAGTAAAGTAAAGTTGGTGTTGACCTGGTACTGACCGCAACCGGAGGGTTCATCCTGGGGCTGCTGGTCGCGATCTTCTACAAGCGTGACAAGAAACCGACGGCACGGGGTCATTGAAGCGGTCGGCGAATCGATCTCTTGATTCGCCCAACCGGCGGAGGCGAGCGATGAAAAAGAACACACTCGGTAACGGATTTCCAACGGCGGGGGCGCTCCTTGTCGTGGTGTTGTTCAGCGGACTGGCCGGATGTATGACCAATCCGACCACCGGCGACCGCCAGTTCAACCTGATGAGCATGGACCAGGAGATCCAGATGGGGCGCGAGGCCGACGCGCAGATCACCCAATCGATGGGTCTCTACCCCGATGAATCACTGCAGGACTACGTATCCGGCATTGGTCTAGCGATGGGCACCGACAGCGAGTGGTCCGATCTGCCGTGGACCTTTCGTGTGGTTGATGAGGAGACGGTGAATGCGTTTGCCCTTCCCGGCGGTCACATCTATGTGACACGCGGGATTCTCGCGCATTTCAACAGCGAGGCACAGCTCGCCGGCGTTCTCGGTCATGAGATCGGTCACGTGACCGCGCGGCATGCGTCGACCCGCATAAGCAAGATGCAGGTTGCCCAGCTCGGAGTCGGGTTGGCTGTGGCGCTCGATCCGGAGCTGCAGCGTATCGCACCGCTTGCCGGTGCCGCGACGCAGCTGTTGTTCTTGTCGTTCAGCCGCACCGATGAAAACGAGTCGGACGAGCTGGGCGTACGCTATATGGCGGATGCCGGCTACGATCCCGTAGCTTTGATCGGCGTGATGGAAATGCTTGGCAGAATATCCGACACCGGTGACGGGGCCCGGCTTCCCCAATGGCAGGCCACGCACCCGTACCCGGAGAACCGCCGGGAAAATATCCGCGAGCACATCCGAGATCTCGAGCCTCAAGAGTACCGGTCGGACGATCGCGACGACTATCTCGACAGAATCGACGGAATCGTTTACGGGTCCGACCCGCGCGAAGGGTATAGCCGCGACGGGGTATTCTACCATCCCGAACTGCGATTTAGTCTTGATTTTCCCCGGAATTGGACGGTGATAAACCAGAAACAGGCGGTGATCGCGGTCAGCGAAGAACGCGATGCGTCGGTTCAGCTATCCATCTCAAGGGAGCCGTCCATCGATGCCGCCGCCCGTGAGTTGTATGCTATCGAGCAGGTAGCCGGAGACGGTATCACGCACACGCGAATCAACGGGTTGCCGGCCGGCACCGGGACCTTTCGCGCGCAGAGCGAACAGGGTGAGATCGAGGGATCCGTTGCATTCATCAAATATGACGAGCGGATTTATCAGCTGATCGGGTATTCGGGAACGGAGTCCTGGCCGACGCATCGTGAAACGGTCAACGATTCACTACACAGTTTCGCCGCACTGACCGACCGAGACGCGATCGACGTGGAGCCGACGCGCTTGGACGTGGCTCGCGTCGACAAAACCGTGCCGTTGCGACGGTTCTACAGTTCCTACTACGAGGGCTCGACACCGCCGGTACCGATTGAACAAATTGCGCTGATCAACCAGCTCGAGGTCGAAAGCCGAGTGCACGCCGGTGCGCGCGTAAAGATGGTTCGTTGATTCCGCTTACCGAGTGATGCCCGCATTGACGCGCCGCCGTGGATCAATTCTCGGGAGTGTCAGGCAGCAGGCGCTGAAACTCCTCCCGTACCACCTCGTAGCACTCGCATACCCGCGCCTCGAGCCCTGGTCGGTCCAACACGGTGATGCGGCCGCGATGGTAGTCGATCAAACCTGCCTTCTGAAGCTTGCCTGCCGCTTCGGTGACGCCTTCGCGACGTACGCCGAGCATGTTGGCGATCAGCTCCTGGGTCATGCTCAACTCGTTGGAAGGTAACCGGTCAAGGCTGAGCAGAAGCCATCGGCATAATTGCTGGTCCACGGTGTGGTGCCTGTTGCAGACTGCGGTCTGCGCCATCTGAGTCAGAAGTGCCAGCGTGTAGCGAAGGAGTAGATGCTGCACCGCCCCGGAACGATCGAACTCCTGTGTCAGGAGCGTGCCTTTCAGGCGGTACGCGTGGCCTGCGCTCTGCACAACCGCCCGATTCGGCATCGTCTGGCCACCCATGAACAGGGCGATACCGACTATTCCTTCCTTGCCGACAACGGCGATCTCCGCCGACGCTCCGTCCTCCATGACGTACAAAAGCGACACGATAGCGTCGGTAGGGAAGTAGACCCAATCGAGCTTGCCTCCCGACTCGTACAACACATCGCCGAGCGGCATTGGAACCAGCTCGAGGTGCGGGGCAAGTTGCTGATAATCCGGTTCTTTCAGAACGGCGAGCAGACGGTTATCGCGAGGCGAAATCGCTCCCGTGTGGTCCGGATTCTTCATAGACGACGGTCCCTTTGCTACTACATTAGCGCCGGGGAACCGGCGAAGTCAAGAACAATGGTGCGAGTGATGTGCTGCTTTTCGATACTGTTGAAACAGATCCCAAGCGGCAACGGCCGGCGGGCCCCGGCCGTTGCGCTACGACGGTCGGATCACGTAATCCGAAGCACGACAACTACAAGAATCACGACGACCAATGCACCGATGAGATAACCCATACGACACTCCTTCCCTCAGCTGAAGGCTGCTAAGTCAGCGCGGCTTTCGCGCTGCTTGTAATAGGTTAGCGATATTCCTCGATGCAGTCTGTTCGGTGGCGCACAGATGAGCAAAACTAAACGGAACGAAGAACCGACTCGCGCTCTATTATCCGCCGGGCGGCGGTGAACGCAGCCAGGACGTACACCACAACCCACCCCGAGACAATCAGTATACCTGCCGCATGCGGATTGCCGAGA
The DNA here is from genome assembly GCA_041686235.1 of Spirochaetia bacterium. Lineage (GTDB taxonomy): Bacteria > Spirochaetota > Spirochaetia > DSM-27196 > PWMO01 > JAAAOH01. The sequence goes on from JAWLED010000097.1 coordinate 2,867, forward strand.
ACAGCTCCTTTGACAGCCAGCCCGATGTTCAACAGCGGGACATTGTAGTACCACAACGAAAGCGATCGCATATCCACTGCAAACGCTGCGTAACCGGCAGCGGAGGCGAGAATCAGCACGGGCACGGAGAAGGTTTGAGCCGCCTTTGACGAGCGGGCGTACAAGCTTATGAGAAACTCGATTGCCGAGAAGGTCAGCGCGGCCAAGACGGCGGGGTACGCGACCGAAAGTACGGTCCATGCGGTCATGGTGAACTCAAGTCCCTCAGTAAGCGTGCGTGTTGCGATATAGGCGAACCCGGCACCGCCAACGAAAGAGACGATGCCGAGAAACCCCATCGTTGCAACGGCACCGAATTTCCCCACCAGAATCGCCGATCGCCGTGCGGGGCTGCCGAGTAGCGATTCCAGTGTCCGTCGCTCCTTCTCTCCCGCACCGAGGTCGGCGGCGCTTGCCAATGGACCGATTGCAGCGGAAACCAGAACGATCACCGGCAGGAGAAACGATAGGATAAGTGTTCCCCCGCCCGCGGCGGGCGGATGCATCGGTTCGAGCTGCACCGAAAAGGGGGCGGACACGACCGTGGTGCCCTCAGAGTCCGTTTCGGTAGCGGTCGTGAGGTGCGTCAAGTATCCCTTGAGCATCTCCGTTACCAATTCGCCGGCAGCCACCGATCGGTGGTTGGTATTGTCGAATACCACGGCGACTTCGGGAGATCCGGCTTCGGTGCGGGCTCGTGCGCCCCCCAGCACTACCGCTACGTCGATTGCGCCGTCGGCAACGGCCTCCCGAAGCGTACCCGAGGAGGGAGGCTCCACCACAGTTAGCTCGTCGCGACTCCTCAAGAATCCGGAGATGCCGACCGTCTCCGGACCCGACACGGATACCACCGTTTCCCCCGATGTCCCGGTCCCGCTCGACAGTCCCCCGTAGGTGAGGATCGCCGCAAGAAGTGGAAAGAGCACCAGCGGCACGCCGATCGACACCAGCACCGTACGGTAGTCACGAAACAACTCGGTGATTTCCTTGCGAAACACGATCAGGGTTTCGCGTATACCTGCACGGGCCGGCAACTTCATTGGGTACCGCTCCCAATCGCCGGAAACCGGGCCCGCAGCGAGCCCGCATCCCCGCCAAAGTCTCTGTCTCGGTGGGCTTCGTCTACGATCTTTCCGTCATCTACGGTCAGCACGCGGTCGCAGAGCTGCTCGAGCTCTATGGTGTCGTGGCTCGAAAGAATGACCGTCTTCCCTTCGTTGCGACTGCGGGACACATAGGCGTGTACCACCTGCGTGGTACCGATATCCAGTGCGGTAGTCGGTTCGTCGAGTATCAGAAACGGCGGATCGTGCACCACCGAGCGAGCCAGCGCAGTGCGCTGCTTCATCCCGCTCGAATAGGTCGCGACCAGGCGGTCGATAAAACTGTGCAGGCCAAATAAATCTGCAAGTTCCCTCACACGCAGCTCACTTTTGCTGCGGTCGAGGCCGTTGAGAGCCGCAAAATACCGGATGTTTTCACGAGCGCTGAGGCGGCCGTACAGCCCGGTATCGCCTCCGAACAGCACCCCCAGGCTCGCGCGTACCGCGCGCGAATCGCTGACCGTATCGTGACCGCCGACACATACCGTACCCGAGGTGGGGCGCAGCAATGTCGACACCATCTTGACGATGGTCGTCTTTCCGGCACCATTGGCTCCCAGCAATCCGACTACTTCCCCCGGCGCCGCATCAAAGCTCACCTCGTCTACCGCGCGAACTGCGTTGGCCGAAAACGCTTTGCTCAGCCTCCGTACCTCGATGCCTCGGTTCAACTGCTCGCCGCGATCAGCGTGATATTCATAACCTTCAGTGTGCACATTGGTTTTCCTCGCACTCTCAAGAGTACGCTTCTATCTCCTCCCGTTCTGTGCGGTGCCACACATAACACGCGGGCCCAAGCACGAGATGGGTGAGCTCAGAAGTGATGAGCACCGCCTCCCGGAAGCTCCCCTTCAGTACAGCCGCACCGCTGAGGCCTTGAAGGCGAGGTGAACCTCCGAGCCGGCTCCGAGGCCGAGCTGCTCTATGGCGTAGGGGGTGATGAGCGCCGACATGATCACCCCGTCGCAGTCGACGTCGATGCGCCGCCCCTGCTGGTAGGGCTCGATCGCGGTGACGCGGCCGCTGAAATGGTTCTGCGCGCTGCTCTCAAAGGGCTCTCTCGAGAGGATGATGTCGTCCATGGGAATGACCGCAGCCACCGTGTCCCGGTCCTGCGCAGGGACGCGAATGACCGGACCCGTGGCCTGCACCTTCTCGGGGCCTGCGGCGGCGGAGGCTGCGGCTGCAGTAGCTGCGCTCGTGGGGCCTGCGCCCGCAGAGCCCGAGCCGCCGCCGATCCGGAAGTACGTGAAATACTCGTCCGTGTTCTCGATGTGCCCGCGGAAGACGTTGTTGCGATCATGCTCAATATGTCCCGCCGTCATGGGATATACCCGCGTGGCAAGTCGGTATGCGGTGGCAAGATTGTGAGTGGTCATGAGAATCGTGGTGCCGGCACGGTTCACCTCTCGAAGCGCCCGCTCGATCGCCCGGATGGACTCGGGGTCGATGTTGCTCGTCGGCTCGTCGAGGAGCAGGAGGTCGGGTCTGACAGCAAGGGCGCGCGCGATCGCGATGCGCTGTTTTTCGCCGCCGGAAAGCCCGCTCGCCCGACGGTGGGCAACGTCTTCGAGGCGAACCACGGCGAGCGCCTCTTCGATGCGCGCCTCGATGTCACGCGCGTTGGGCTCGCGCAGCTTTGCCACATAACGGATGTTCGAGGCGACGCTCTCATGGAAGAGGTAGGGCTTCTGATGAACCAACACCGACCGGCTGCGAAGCATCCTCCGTCCCCGGCCTGTGGCGATCGACTCGCCCCACAGACGTACAACGCCCCCCGAGGGCTGGAGCAGACCGTTTATCACCTTCAGTAGGGTCGTCTTGCCCGAGCCGTTGTGGCCCGTGAGGACCGTGATGTCACCGCGGTGAACTTCGAGCCGGTCGACGTCGAGAACCCGCGCGCTATCGTAGGCAAAGGTCAGTTTTTCTACCTCGACGAGCGGTGCCCCGTCGGTGCTGCGAGGGTATTCAGGCATATTCACGGCGCACCATCCAGCTCAACGCAGCATTGACGGCGAAAGCGATTATAATGAGGATTATGCCCAGGGCCAGGGCAAGCGCGAAGGCCCCCTTTTGGGTCTCGAGAGCCAGTGCCGTGGTCATCGTGCGGGTATACCAGCGAATGTTGCCTCCGAGCATCATCGACACGCCGACCTCTCCGATAACCCGACCGAATCCCGAAAGCACCGCCGAGAGAATCGCAATGCGCGCCTCGGAGAGAATCTTCAGAAGCATCTGCAGATTGCTCGCGCCGAAGGTCACGAGCGTCTCGGTAAGCTCCTCATCAAGGCGACTCAACCCCCCATACACGAGTGACGTGACGATGGGAAACGCGAGGACCGCCTGCCCGACGATGATCGCAGCCGGCGTGAAGAGCAGGCCCCACTGGCCGAGGGGGCCGGAGCGGGAAAGAAACGAGTAAACGAGAAGCCCCACCACGACGGTCGGCATGGCCATGAGCGTGTTGAATACGGCCACCGTCATGCGTTTGCCCGGGAACTCTCGCAGGGCAATAACGGTACCCAGCGGGATGGCGAGCATCGAGGTGATCATCGTTGATAGAACGGAGAAGCGCACCGAATTGAACGCAATCGCGAAGAGCTCGCGATCGCCCGAAACGATCAGCGCCCCCGCTTCGGCAAGCGCGGTACCCATTGCTGCGTTATATCAGATTATGCCTCGGGAACGAAGAGCTGCTTACCTTCCACCCGGTAGTCACCGATTATCTCCTGTCCTTCCTCCGAGGTAACGAACTCGATGAACGCCTCGGCGAGGTCGTGCTCGACAGTGGAGTGCATCTGCGGATCGACGGCGATAACCGAATAGGGGTTGTACAGCAGAGGGTCATCCTCGACCGCGACATCGAGGCCGAGGCCTCCCTGGTAGGCGAGATAGGTGCCGCGGTCGGCAAGCGTATACGCCTTTTGGTCATCGGCCATCGTGATGACGGCGCCCATCCCCTGTCCTACTTCGCGGTACCAGGAACCCTCGGGTTCAATGCCCGCCTCAGCCCAGATGTCTTTTTCCTTGGTGTGGGTGCCCGAGTCGTCGCCGCGAGAGATGAACATCGACTCATGCTCGGCGATTCGTTCGAAGGCATCGCCAACCGACTCCATGCCGGCGATCCCGGCGGGGTCGTCGTCCGGGCCGAGAACGACGAAGTCATTGTACATGAACCCGATCCGCTCCACGCCATAGCCGTCGCCGACGAACTCGCGCTCGAGGTCGGGTGCGTGAACCATTACCAGGTCTACATCCCCGTTTCGACCGTGCTCGAGAGCGGCGCCCGTACCGACGGATACCACATCGACAGTCACATCGTAGCGCTCTTCAAACGGCGGGAGTAACTCCTCGAGCAGGCCGCTGTTTTCCGTACTCGTTGTGGTGGCGAGTCGAAGCCGCTCTCCATCCCGGCTCGAGGGGCCCTCCGCCTCGCCGCTTGCAAACGCACCGGTCACCACGAACACGAAGGCGAGGACTGCCGTACATATCCGTTTCATATCGCCCCGCATCATATCGTATCGTCGCATAATGGACCCTTATGTATGTTTCGACATAGCGATATCTATTGGCCGGAACCTACGTGATTCAATTCCAAGCGTCAAGAGAAGCTTCAAACGGGGAAAAACGATACAGGCTCGACCGTTCCGCTTCATTCCCGGGCAAACGCCACGCAACGCAAAAAACATTCGTTGACGCCGAGAAGGTTGAGTGCTATTGTAAGCTATTGCCGAGATCCGAGAGGATCCAAACGGGAGTACGCGTCGATGTTCGACAAACTCGGACGTGAGATAACGTATCTTCGCATATCGGTGACCGACCGATGTAACTTCCGCTGCACCTACTGCATGCCCGAAGACGGCGTGGCATTCAGGCCCCACGCCGAAATCCTCTCCTATGAGTCCATAGCACGCGTCGTCCGCGCGGGGGCCGAGCTCGGCATCCGCAAGGTCCGCCTCACCGGCGGCGAGCCGCTCGTAAGGCGCAACCTTGTCCACCTGGTTGCGCAACTCGCCGCGATACCGGGTATCGAACAGATTGCGATGACGACCAACGGATCGCTCCTTGCCCGCTACGCCTCGATGCTTCGAGATGCCGGGATGGACAGCGTCAACGTCTCCCTTGATACCCTCGATCCGCAGAAGTTTCGACGGATTGCACGACTCGGCCGTCTCGAAGACGTCCTCGCCGGTATCGATGCAGCGGTGGCCGCCGGGTTTTTTCCGATGAAGCTCAATATGGTGGTGGCCCCCGAGACCACCCGCGAGGAGATCGAGACGATGCGGATCTTCGCGGAGAGCAAGAGCATGACGCTGCAGCTCATCGCGCACTACCGCCTCGATGTGAGAAAGCACGACGAATACAGCTTCGACCGCCCGCCGAACTGCGGGGCGTGCAATCGGCTGCGGCTGACCGCTGACGGCGTCCTCAAGCCATGCCTGCACTCGAATATCGAGGTGCCCGTGGATCTCACCGATCCCGCGGCGTCACTGCGCGAGGCGGCGCGGCTCAAGCCCGCCGCCGGCACCGTTTGCACGAACCGTACTATGATGTCGATCGGAGGCTGATGTCCTCACCATCTCGCGCCTCGGCGGCCCACCACATGCGAGGCCGCGGGCTCGATGTTGCGGTTCAATCCGCCTCCACTGTGGCATACTGGCGGTATGTCGGACAGAAGCCGGGACTGGATCGAGCAGGCGCAGCGCTCCGATGTGCCCGGTGACGTGACTGCAGCGGCAGCGGTCCTTGACAGGTTCTATGTGCCGGCCGGATACCCGAATGGGTACGCCGCCGGGAAACCCGGTGACTATATCACCCAGGACGATGCCAACGATGCGACCAGCAGTGCGCAAGCAATCATTCGATTCTGTGACGGTCTTCTGGCTGGATCGTGAAGCCGCGATCGAGGCCGTTCGCGAGGCCGCCCGGCGTGTGGGCGAGCGCGATCGGTCGGTGGTTCGCGTGGTGCTCTTCGGCTCTTCGATCGCCCGCCGCGCTACCTGGACATGTTCGCCGACCTCGGCCTGCCGATCGATCTTTTCGTATACACCACCGCTGAGGTACGCGCTGCAGACCCGCCGCCTGTGGCACAGCATGCCCTCCGCGCCGGCCTGACGCTCTTCGAGCGCGGCCCGGCTTAGAGCGAGAGCTGAATCTGGTCGAACTCGTAGGTCAGATAATCGAGGGACAG
>JAWLED010000021.1:0-29770 GCA_041686235.1 Spirochaetia bacterium
TGACACCTTGAGTCTCGGCCCCCGCGTAATCATTCTACGGCGGAGTGTGTATGGGGCGATTACAACGGGTGGTGGGACGAAATATAAAGGCTACGCGCAAAGGGCTGGGCTTGACCCAGGAAGCACTCGCGCAGCGTATTGGGTTGTCACCCAGCTTCGTCGGCGAGCTCGAGACCGGCTCCAAGTATCCCTCTGCGGTTACCCTCGAGCGCGTTGCCGAGGCGCTGAGTTTGCGTCCATACCAACTGTTTCTCGAAGAGCACGATTGGGAGCTTCGGGACCGATTAGAGACCGTCACGGAAATGCATCGTGAGTTGAAGAAACGGTTGAACTCGGAGCTCGACGACGTGCTGCGACGCCACCGCGGTTAGACATTTCTTAAAGGCGGCCTGAAACACCTCCGATCATCAAAAGAAGTGAAAATTGGTCTGTTTGCGCACAGTGGAGAAGATTTGCCGATCGAGGCGTTGCTTCGCGTCTTCTCCGACAATGGAATCGAAGCCTCTGTGTATCGGATTCGGGAGGACTGGAAGACGGTCTCGACCGAAGAGGTCCGAGACAATTTCAGAGAGCTGTCTCATCTTGTGTTATGGGGCCAAAAGCACATGCCTCCCGATACGTGGTGTGCCCTGTTGGTGGGCTACGCGATAGGTACGGACAAGGATCTCTACGTGCTTGCCGCATCCGAGGTAACGTTGAGCTCCTACTTCGACGGGTTCCGGCGGCTGACCGATGTGGACGCACTCGAACAGGAGCTTATCCGGGCAAAGGAAGGATATGAGCGGGCGAGGCAAATCGAGAACGCGCGCGAGAATCTCATTGCCTCCGGATTTGCGCTGAGCGATCGAACCTTCCTCGAAGCGGTGAGAAGTGGAAACGAGAAGGCCGTTCGCGACTTTCTCGTAATGGGATACTCGCCGAATCTGCGAGACGAGTCGGGTCTTCCGGCGCTGTTTCTCGCCGTCCGCAGTGCCAACGCGGCACTGGTGCGTCTGCTCGTGGACTACGGGGCCGATGTAAACGAGCAGAGCGGAGACCGCGGTACCAGCCCGCTCATGGAGGCCGCCGGTACCGGCCAAGTTGCCGTTACGAGGCATCTCCTCGAGTCGGGAGCGGACCCGGATATGGTGAGCCATTACGGACAGAGTGCCACGATTCTTGCAGCGAGCGAGGGACACGCGGCAGCGGTCAGGCTCTTGCTTGAGTGGAACGCGCGTACCGACCTTGTAGATCATCTCGGCATGACCGCGCTCAAATACGCGGATCTGTTCCGCCACGTAGAAACTGCCGCTGCGTTGCGCTCTCGCGGCGACCCCGATAGCTAATACGGAGTGGGGCGGCCGTCGTGTAGCTAACGCACCGCGGGGCCGGGCGTCGTGTAGCTAACGCACCGCCGAGCCGGCCGCAAACCGCAAATAGGGCACGATCATGTCGTTCTTTGGTGTACCCGTGCCGTCGTAGGTGACTGAAACGACGGGCACTCCGGTTGTCCGACGAATCTTTTCGCTCATTGCCTCGGTGACCAACGACGGGCAACAGAATGCCGGGCTCGCCTGAACGAACAGAGCGAGATCGGGATGTTCCTCGAGGAGGCGAAAAATCTTTAAGACATTGTCGAGCGACTCTCCGGTGTGCTCGAGCCGCAGCCCAAACGCCTCGAGTTTTTCGTCGAGATTCGGGTCGGTCGAGCTGATGCGCGGGCCAACCCAGCGCTCAAAGCGCTCATAATAACGCTTTTCGAGAAACTCAATGACCGTAAGAAGACTGCGGTACAGGGCCCAGTCGGCATATTTGCCTTGGCGACGAAGCCGTTTGAAGTGGGCACCGGCAATGATCTTGGCGTAGTCGCTGTACGGCGTCGTCACGACTTCGCCCCCCGCGGATTCGATGGTTCGGATGAGATCCTGATTGAAGACTTCGTTGTCTCGGACGTACAAATCACCGAAGATAGCGGCCTTGGGACGGCTTCCTTCCGCTCGTGGAATGGCGTCGAAAAGCTCGAGCGCCTGCTCTATGCGCTCATCCCGGCGGGCCTTTCCCAAAAAGGCATCGTAGAGTAGCGAAACCGATTCGCGTATCGCACGATCGGTAGCGCCGGGGAGGAGCTCGTAGGGGCGAGTCATACACCCGACCCGTCTCAGAAGGCCGCCAAAGAGAAAGGCAAAGTAGGCCCCCAGCGTTGCCTGTGGAGAGACATCCACATAGGAAAAGTCCCCGGCGAATACCGAGAGCTCGCCCGCCCCGTGGCGCTCAAAGGTGCGTTTCAATAGATGCGGGTACATGGCCAGATTACACGGCCACTCCGAGTTCGGCATCCACAGTGCCGTTTGCTCGGGGGTGAGCCCTTCGCGCTCCATCGCTTCATATGTCTCTTGCGCGATAATGTTGAGCGGAACGCACTGTCCGGTGTTGAGCCGCATGCTGCGGCGGATGCTGCCGTCCGTTTCATCGAGAGGGCGTGCGTCTATTCCATGCCTGCGGAGGTTTGCGGCCAATAGCGGGGTCGTAATTGGGTCCCAGTTTGGGATGAGCAATGTCCGTCCGTCGATTCTACTCGAAAGGTGGACCGCCGGGGCCTTCGTTTCGCGAGGCGTGTCCCCGTCGGCGCCGTGTGCCACTCGATGGTGGTTTCGGAACGCTCGAATGCCGGCCTCGATACGTGTCTCATAGCCCACACTCGAGTCGTGTTCGTCTACCTGAAGAATCAAGTAGGGCTTATCGGCCTGTTCCATGATATGGGTGAAAAAATCAATGACGAAAGAGTCCGGCGAGCATTTGAACGAGGTTACGAGTACCGGATAAAGGCCCGCGGTCTCAGCGCAGGTGCGGGCCGTTTCTAAGATGTCCTGCGCGTAGCGCCACGCCGTTTCCTCTATGAGCTCGGGCGCCCTCCCACGCCCCCTCTTTGGGAGCATGTCGTGGAAAAACGCCTTCACGCCCTGGTCCGCGATGAGTTGGGGAATCCCCTTATTCATCGCCGGGTCGAGGACCGTGTAGGGCCTTCCGGTGATGACCACGCTGATATCCTCGTGCGGCGCAGGTCGCCCGGTGTGATACTCCGCCACCAGGTTTTTCTGCGCCTCGCGAACGTAATCGCGTGCCGTTCGATACGCTTTTCGTGTTCGCGCAGCCGTAACGTCTGCAAAGAGCGGCTGAAGTGCCGCGTTGAGCTCTTCGACCGAATCTCCGGGAACGTCCGTATGGTTCACACGCAGGCGTTCGCTCGGTCCGATCGGTCCGAGCGATGGGGTGATGAGCGCGTCATCCGCCCCCGCTGCGAGGATGCCGTGTATCACCGGAGCAGCGAACTGGGTGTAGTAGCAGTATCCGTGTTGTGAGGAAAGGCCAACGTAGTGCGGGAGAAATACGTAGTCCGCGCGTTCGAGCAGCCGTGCCACCTGGCCATGCAGGTTCCCCATCGGCGCGCAGAACTCAGCTTGCTGGACTTCCTTCCCGAGCGCGAGCAGGTCACCGGACGGCTCTTCCTCGACGGTCGGTATGCCGAGCTCCGAGAAAAACGCCCGCCAAAAGGGAAGGTCCACCGTGAGATGAAGGGCGTGAGGGAGTCCGACCCGCGGTCTTGCGGCGTGTGCGTTATCCGCATCCTCGATGTAGCTGTCTCCCCGGCGCCGCCGGGACGTCGCGTTCTCAGCGGAGTGGGCCGGCAGGCGCTCTTTTGCTGCTTTGTCGAATAGGTGCCGCCTTCGCCTCTCGAGGTCGTAGCCCTGTTGCGTGGGGGCAACGTAGCGGTGAGTATTGTAATCTCTGCCGCACAGGAACCCGAACGCAACCGTTTCTCCGGCAACTTCGGCAACGCGAAGACGGCAATGATTCGAACAAAACGAGCAGCGCTCGGTCCGCACGGGAATATCCATATCGTAGACGTCGAGCCCGCGAAAGCAGCTCTCGCCGTGGTGTTCCTCGGACAAAACCAGCGCCGCACCTACGGCGCCGGTAACGTGACAGAACCTGGAAACAAAGATCGGCCGTCCGAGATGTTGTTCGAACGATGCCACGAGTGCATGGTTCTTCGCGGTGGCGCCTTGAAACGAGATGCGCGAGCCGATTCTGCCCCCCGAGGCCACCTTCCGCAAATAATTCTCCCGAACCGAATGGAGTGCCGCTGCGAGAATCTCGGAGGTGCCGTATTCCTTGTTCAAATAGTGATTGATGTCTCGCTCCATGAACACCGTGCACCGGTCGCTTGCCAGCGGCGAGCGGGCGCCGTCGGCCTTCTCTGCGTACTGAGAAAGGGGGACATCGAGCTTTGCCGCTTGTTCCTCGAGAAAGCTGCCGGTGCCGGCCGCGCACACCGAGTTCATTTGGGAGAAGGTGACCCTGCCGTGCCGCAAGGTTGTGAACTTGGCGTCTTGGCCGCCGATTTCAATAATCGTATCCACCTCGGGATCGAGCTCGTAGGCCGCACGCGCGTGCGCGGTAATCTCGTCGAGCACGAGGTCTGCGCCGACTACACGGCCGACGAACTTCCGACCCGAACCGGTTGTAGCGCAGCCGAGAATGGAGAATCGGATTCCGTGCCGCCGCTCGAGCTCTCGGATTGTGCGAAAGACGGCTTGGGTCGCTTCAATGGGACGGCCTGCGGTGCGGGTGTAGAACGCAGCAATGACCTCACCGTGGGGCCGCATGAGGACGCCCTTCGTGCTGGTGGAGCCGATGTCGAGGCCCAGGTAGCAGCTCGCCTCTCCTGAAATATCCTGGTAGAGGTCCGTTTCGACCGGATTTCCCTCTCGTTCCGGCGGGGTGTTTTCGAATCGGTGGTGACCGTCGAATTGTTGGCGGTGCGAGCCGATCTCGATTGGGGAAAAGTGATAGGTCCGCCGGGTTTGCTCCTCGGAGATGAGCGAGCGCAGATCGATCGGTGCGTTTGCCTCCGATTCACGGACTTCCGCCGAGCGCGCGAGGTGCTCCCGACATGCTCCGATCGCCCCGTAACAGTAGCCGTATTCGCCGACGTCGACATGCAGGCCAAGTAACTCGCCTACGTAGTCGACGACCCGGCGGTTGAGTGAAACGCCTCCGGCGAAAACGACCGGCTCGAGAATCTCTTCTCCACCGGTGAGCGTATCCACGAGATTTCTCGCAAGCCCGTAACAGAGTCCGTCGCAGATTTCCTCGAGCGTGTACCCCTCTTGTTGCGCATGGATGAGGTCGGTTTTGGCAAATACCGAACAGCGCGAGGCAATGGTGGGGCGAGGCCCGGTGTTTTGCCGCGCATATTCGCTGAGCTCGCCGCTGTCTGAGAGACCGAGCCTGCGCGCCTGCTGATCGAGGAAACTCCCCGTTCCCGCCGCACACGAGGTGTTGCCGCGCACACTGCGGTAGTTGCCGTCCGGGTCGAAGCGGGCGAGAAAGAACCGCTCACCCCCAACGTTGAGCACCGCTCCCGCGTCCGGTCGGAAGAGCCGCGCTGCACGAATGGTGCATACCGTGTCGTTGTAACGATGCGCCCCGGTCAAGAACGCCGGGGTAGATGCGGTGCAGGTTACCTCCTCGACTTGGCCGGCGGGCAGCTCTCCGAGAACGGCCGAGAGAACCGGGCGCGGCTTTCCGTAATGCGGCTCATACCGTGTATGCAGCACCGAACCACGCCGTTCGACCAACGCAACCGAAACCATGACGGAGCCTACGTCGATGCCGAGTATCATATGATTTCCCCTTTACAGCTAGTATAGGAGGCTCTCCGGGAGCTATGCAATGACCCTTTGCCCGCCCGGGCCGAGGTTGACACCCCGAGGGGCGGGCAGTATCGTTAAGGCTAATGAGCGAGCAAAAACCGCTCCATATTTTTCATGTTGCCCGAAAGGACGGCACGTCACTGTTTTTGCACCCGTTTCTGGATGAACAGCGGGTCATGGAACGTCTCGAGTCCTTTCCCCTCGAAGGTCTCTACGGCTCGGAGCCGAGAGTCGAGGCGCTCACTCAATTTCGAAACCAGCTTTATCGGCTCATAGAAGACAAAGTACGGGAGTGGATGGCTGAGTCCCGGTTTATCCCCCGTTTTTTGATTGCGGCCGGTGTGTTCCTGGTTGCCTTTGTCGTACTGTCGGTCGCGGTACGCGACCCCCTTCCGGTGATCGACGAGATCGCGCTCTCGCTCGGCGCGGCCTTTGCAGCCTTCCTAATGAGACGCCGACGTGACATGCGTTCGGACGAGGCGTCGACAAAACGCATGAAGCTTCGCAGTAAAGTGGACGGGATCGTATTCAGCGAATCCGAGTTCGTGAAACGCCTCGAAGGACTTCTCCAAGAAGAGGAGAACTCCACGCCGGATACCGCATTGGACCGATTGTTGAGCAGTGGTGAGGAAGAGGCGCTCGCCGGGTATGAAGAGGAAGCGGCCGAATGCCTGTCTTACCTCAGGGCAAAGTTCGGGTCGAAAGACTACAAGAAAAAGGCAAAACGAATTCTCTCCAAAGACGGGCAAGGACTGAGCACTCGGGACAGAGAAAGCTTTAGACGCTGGGCATCGAATAAGAATATCGATCTGCCGCTCTTTGCCCTCTATCTGCGGCTACGGCGACGCCGCACCAAGTCCGCAAAATAGACGCCCGTCGGCGTGTTGCCCGGCCTCACTTGATCCATCCTAATCCGCCGCACCATCGGTAGCGGCGCCGCCCTCATCCTCGCCGTCGGTATCGGTCTCGCCGGTATTGCCGAGGTCATCGAGCGTGTCCTCGTCAAAATACTCCTCTTCCTGGCCGAGGCGAATGGACTCCATCTGTCGCTGCAAATCAAGCATCTTTTCCGCGTTCTCGAGCGTCTTTGCTGCAGGAGTAAATGTGGGGTCGATTTCGAGGGCTTGGTTGCCGAGCTCGACGGCGCGTTCTAAGTTACCGTCGGCATACGCCTCGAGGGCGTCGACGTAGAACTCTTCCACTTTTGCCTTACGCTCGCCTCGCCCGCGGTCGCCGAGATTGAAAGAGGCTTGCACGCTAAATCGATCCACTCTGTCGACCTGGGTGGTGAGGTCCAGGGTATAGTTCAACTGGAGGGTAACTGCGGGAAAATCGACCGTGCTACCGAGGGCAAAGCGCGGATTTCCTCCGCGCAGTTGAAATCCGGTTTGAGCGGCAAGGAACTCCGTAACACGCACCGATGCCCCCCCGGCATACGAGGGAGCTTCCGCCGGCAGATCACTTCCCAGCACGAACGGATATGTGTAGTCGAACGCCAACGTGACGGGCTTGATCGGTTTGTAGGCCGCGCCTCCCGTTGCATGGGACGGGAGAGGATCGTCGAGGACCGGCGGGCCCACGTTGCGGGCAGCGGCACCAATGGAGAAGTTCTTCTCCTGGGAACGGTAGAACTTTCCGAGGTTGAAGCGAGTCAACATTCCCACGTCTGCCATAATGCCGGCCGCTGATTGGCCCGGAGCGATCACTTCCGGAATTCGGCGGTACCCGCTCTTGAGGTTTGCTCCGATTGCGATACCGTGGAAATCGAAACTATGGAGCATATTATAGGACACGTTGAGCCCGGCGATCGTCTCGCTGTAGCGAATTGTGTTTTCTTGGACCCCGTATCGATCGTATTCTGTAAAGGGAACGTGAAGGAACTTCATTGCCGTGCCGAGGCCAAGATGCTCGAATCTGGTAGTGTAGACGACGCTTTCCATGTTGGCGTCGGCTATCAAGTTTCTGTGGGATACGGCAAGCTCAGTATTGTCGAGCCGCGAGCTCGCGGCAGGATTTGCTTCGAGAAAGCTGTAATCTCGGGCCACGGCGGTATAGGCGGAGCTCATCCCTTCCATCTCGCCACCGAGTGGGATGCTCAAGGTGGGGAACGCCGTCAGCCCGGTGTTCTGCCCACCCTCGAGGTCCGTGGCTTCGGTGAAATCATACATGAAGTCCGGCCATCCGATTGCGGATGCATCGAAGGTGAAGAAGATAGCAATTACTACGAACGAGGCGAGTCCTTTCATTGTTATGCTATATAATAACGCGATGATCCCTTTGTTTCAATCTGACGATCGGGTCGGCGAGCCGGGACAAAACCATACATTTGAATTGTCGACACCATTAGGGAGAGTGAGTAGGGTGTCGATACCTCAATTAGGGTATCTCGAGGGGGAATTTTACTGACGGACCTCCGGGGGACGGCGCAGATACTACTTTGTCTCGCAATTTACGCCTTTGTCGGGATAGGTGCGCTCTCGGCTTCGGGGTCGCAGGAGCAGGCTCCGGAGTCTCCCGACCCAATCGAGGAGGCCGAGGAGCTCGTCGACGAGGGCAGGCTCAACGAGGCGATGATGGTGTTGCAGGAGGCAATGCGGGAAGACCCGGAGATCTTTGAGGAGGCCGAGCGCGTAATGGACCGAATCCGTTCACAGCGCGCCGCCTACAACGAAGAGTTCGAGCGTCTCATAGACAACCTCATAAACAGTCCCGAAGACATCGAGCGAACGTTGACCATTATCGACGAGATGGAGGAGCTCGACCGGTTCCCCAACGACCGCGTCGTGGAGCAGGTTAGCGAAGCCCGCGTCATCGCTCAACTTGCATTCGACCGAGACCGGGCAGCGACCATCATGGAAGAGGGATTAGCGCTCCTCGAGGACGACGAATACGCATCGGCGGTCGAAACCTATCTCTCCGGCTTCGAGCTGCAACGGGAGCGGTTTCTCGAGCGCGACTACGGAAATGTTTTCGAGAACCGCACCGACGATGCCGTCGATGAGGTGCGCAGCAGCGCACAAGCCTTTGTATCTCTGGCCCCTCGGTACCGCGACAGTAGTACGGCGCTCGTCGAGGCAGCACAAGAGGACGCCGTAGGGCCGCTTCCGGAGCTCGTGGACGAATATACCGATGTATTTGAGGAAATCGATGAGCGCTTGAGCGCGGTTAGCGAGGGGGTCTCCATCCTTTCGGAGCAGGCAGAGGAAGTGCGCTCTATGAGACCGGAGGACCCCGTCGACTGGCATATACGCCTTGTGCGTCAATTGAGCGCCGGCCGAGATAACGTAGAAGTGCTCGAGGGCATAGCGGGAGCAATGCAACTCGCTCAAAGTGACTCGAGATCCGAGGTGGTAGAGGCCCTTTCCGAGCGCACGGATGTGCATCTTGCACAGGCCGCCGAGCTGTTACAGCAACGCCTGTGGGACGAAGGGCTTGGCGAGCTGAGAATAGCAGAGGAACAGGCGCAGGCGGCGGTGACACTTTCCGCCGTCGGTACCGAGGCCGCGCCCGATCTTCCGGTCACCGAGGCAACGGAGGTCTTGTCTCCCGAGCTACGAGCCCTATTTGCCGACCAGCACGTGCGTCGAGAAACGGCGGTGGCGCGGGGGGACCTTGCCGAGACGATGGACGCAGTCGACGCTCGCAGAGTCCCCCTCCCGGTTGCCGCTGAGTTGCCCCCGCTCTTTGCGAGCAAGGTCGCCCTTGCCGAGAGCGTTGAATCGTTGCGCCAACAGGTCGCCGAATGGCGGCAGCAGGCCGAAGAATACGAGAGCCTTGTTCCTGCCGTCGTTTCGGAAACCGTTTCGTCCTACGTATCGGAGACCGAGTCCGCCCTTGAAACTCGGCTCGACGAGGTCGTCGAACACGAGACAGCCACCCTCGATCGTATCGCCGATATCCGCTTTAGCCGGTTGGCACAGCGGTTTGAAACCCAGCAAGGCGTATACGATGAAGGGGTAAGCCGACTCGACGGTGTCGAAGAAGTCGTTGAGCAAGTCGACCAAACCGTCGGCGAGGAGCTCGAGGACATCGAAGAGGCCGAGGCCCCCGAAGAAGAGGCGGACGAGGGGGAGGGGGACGAAGCCGACGAAGTCCAAGAGGTAACCGTAGTCTACCGCTACCCCGACGAGGCCCTCGAGCGCTTCCTCGAGGCGGAAGAAGACCTCGCGGATCTGCGCGGCGACGTCACGAGCGCGCTCGAGTCGTATCGCCAAGAGGACGAGTATGTTCGCGCCGATCAACGCATTCAAACCCGCATCGAGGATACCGAGTCCCTTCTTGCGGAGGTGGACGAGCTGTCGGAGCAAGTGGCAGGCCGGATAACCGCCGCCCGAGATCAGATTGCGCGGGCCGAAGATCTGCGTGAGGAGGGCGATCAATTCGTGTCCGAGACGAGGCAGGCCATCGACAACCTCGAAATAGAAGAGGCTCGTGAGACGTGGCAATCGGCGCGGGATAGTTACTTTGATTCACTCGAGCTGCAGCAGGATGCGGCATTCCGCGAGGAGGTCGACCAGCTGATCACCGACCTCGGTGCCGAAATCCAGGAGGCGCGAAACCGAAGAATCGTCCAGGAAGTGCGCCAACAGATAGACGAGGCGCGTACCCTCTACGAACAAGAAAGCTATCAGGATGCATATAACATATTAACCGAAGCGCGTGAGAGTTGGGCGCAAACGAATGTCGATCCGAACCCTGAGATCGAGCGCCTGCTGGGATACGTCAATGCCGCCCTCAATTTCGAAGGTACGCGAAGCCTGACCGAAACCGAGCCGCTATATCCCGTGCTCAGCAGCTATCTGAACGTAGCAAAACAGGACTTCAGCCAAGCTCGGACGATGATCGACGGAAACCGGGTGCCGGAGGAGGCGGATCAACTTCTTGCCCGCGCGGAGGATAACGTTGATAATGTGACGGCTGTACGGCCGTTTAACTGGGAAGCGCGAATTTTGAAGCTGCGGATCCTGCGGCTCAGAGACTCGGAGAATTTTGACGAGGTGTTCGAACGGCGATACGAGGAGGCGGTGGAGCAGAAAGACACCGACCCGCAAGAGGCGTTGACGGCATTCGAGACGCTCGCCGCCATTGACTCTGATTACCCGGGAATAGAGGACCAAATCGTAGAGCTCGAGATCGAGCTCGGGATTCGTCCCGACCCGGTGACGGAGGCTCAAATCGCGGAGGCCAATCGCCTCTACCAACAGGCTCAAAATACGATTTCCGGCGGGGGAGAGGCTCAGAGGCGGGCTGCGATCTCCATGCTCGAGGAGGCCGTTACGCTCGACCCCGAAAACTCCGACGCGCAGACGCTCCTCGACCGCTTGCGCATCGAGAGTGGCGGTCAGGCCACCGCCACGCTCAACTCAGCCGAGGAGCAACAATTCCGGCGGGCGGAAGAACTGTTCATTGAGGACAACCTTGCGCAAGCCTACGCAATCGTGCAGCAGCTACTTCAGGACGAGAAGAACCAATCCTACCCACCGCTGGTAGATCTCGAAGAGCGCATAGCATCGAGGTTGGGGCTATGATGACGAAGCGTACGCCGGCGTGGCGACTCCTCGCGTGTATGCTCGTTCTCATCATCTTCCCCGCGGCGGGCAAGCTCGGAGCCCAAGAGCTGTCGCTCGAGGACAACGAGTTGTTCTTTGAACAGCCACGCCGATTGGTGGAGGAGAACTCGTATTTCCCCCTTGCGCTCTCCGACGGGGACGATCTCTATATCCTGTATCAGGAAGTGATTCGGCAGGGCGAGGAGGAAGGAGAGATCTACATATCGATGGCCGCCTCCGAGCGTGGCCGTGAGTGGGAGGAAAACTCACGCATTGCCGGTCCCATTTCCTATGAAGGCGAGAATCCGCCGGTCGTATTCTCGGCGGAGATCACCGATCGTGGGGACATCTATGTCGCCGTGTTGGAATCGGCAACGACGACCCGCATTTTGGTCTCCCGCAACGGTGGCGATAGCTTCAGCACCGCCACGACTCTCGAGACCGAGCGAACGAGCGTTGCACCCAGGCTCTTTTCCTCGGCTAACGGAGGGCTTTTGTTGTTCGTTAACCAAAACGTCGGGGCCACCCAGAGCATCCTCTACTCGTACTCCGGCGACGGGAGACAGTGGAGCGAGCTGGAAGAGTTCGTGGATGAAGACGAGGTCGGGTTCAATTTCTTGCCGGACCACGCATCCGTTGATGGGCGCGACTACGTCGTTTTTCAGAGTGTGGATCCGAACGAAGCTCCCACCTATCAACTATTTCTCAAGCAAAGCGAAAACGGGGGACGGACATGGACCGAGCCGGAGTTGATATCGGACTTTACCCCGCGCGATGAGCAAACCGAATATCTCGAGTACGATAATCAACGGCCGTTTCTACACGAGGCGCGGGGTGAGCTCGAGTTGGTGTGGGAACGGCGCCGCGGTGCACAGACCCGACAAATCTTCTATACCTCCCTCTCTCCCGACGGTTCTCTGTTAGACCGTCCGGAGGAATTAACGCCCGGTCGCTATCCGGCGAATTTCCCTCAGATCTTTCGTTTCGACGGGGAAAGCTATGTGTTGTTTTTCCGCGAACGCTCCGGCCAATCGGAGATTGCGGTAGCAAAACGCGAGCGGGGCCGGTGGCTCGATCGGACACTGAGTACCCAGGAGAGCGCGTCTACCTTTGGTAGTCCGATCGTCCATCGAGATCGAGTGCACGTGTTTTGGCAGGACCGCACCGGGGAGGAACAGCGCAGGGTGGCGTATCTCGAGCCCGACCAGCGGGTGCGCCCTCCGGAGGTGCAAGGCGAGAACTTTGTCGAGGGGCGCCGTTCATCACAGGATCGCGCCGAGTTTTCGTGGGATCCGCCTGATGACCCGTCGGGTATCGACGGCTACAGCGTGGCGTGGTCCCAGGACCCCGATGCAGACGTACCGCAAGAGGTGGAATACCAGGATAACACCCGGTCGGCGGACTTTGCCGCCGAAGAGGACGGACCGTGGTATTTGCGCATCGCCGCCAAGGACCGTGCCGGAAATTGGTCACAGCCGGAAACGATTCGCTACTATCGTGACACGACGCCGCCGCCGCCGGTGAGCTTCGAGGAACCGGAGACCGACGACGAGGGTTTTCTCAGCTCGAACACGTTCACGATCGATTGGGAGCCGCCGGAAGAAGCGGATGACGTAGCCGGGTACAGCGTGGGGCTGCGGCGCCTCGGTGCGGCACGGGCGGACGAGCCTCAGGAGTTCAACGCCTCCGTTCAATTGCCCGAGCGGGTGGTTACCGACGAATCGTCGTTATCGCGAAATAACATCGACAACGGTTTGTGGGCACTGAGTGTGGCGCCGGTGGATGAGGTCGGCAACGTGGGCGAGCCGCGCACGCTTTTCCTCCGGCTGAACAAGTACGTGCCGGTAACCGAGGTACACCGAGTGGCTGCCGACCGGGACATGCTCAACCGCTACGAGCTGGAAATCGCCGGTCGGGGATTCACGGCTAACGGTGAAATAGACCGCATCATCATCGATGAAGACGGCGAGGAGCCCTATGATCACGTCTTCCGCTATGAGGACGGGGACTACGAGCTCTCCGACAATCGGACCATCGACGGGCTGAGGATCGACAACATAGAGACCGGCAACTACCGGATCATACTCAGCCACACCGACCGGGGACTCCACCGGGTCTCGCGGACCCTGTCGTTCGAGGCCCCCGGGACGGTTACGTTCGGCGACTATCGCCTTGCCTCGGCGCCGGGAATATCAATTCGCGACGAAGCCACGTGGCAATTCTATGCGTGGAACCCTCTGGTGTGGGTGGCGGTGGCGCTTCTTGGACTAATGGCGGTTTTCTCCTCAACCCGTCTGGTGTCGGTTGCCCGCGAGGGGCGGCAGCTGCAGCTGGAGGTGCGGGCGCTGTTGGAGAGCAAACCGATGCCCGTGGAGCAAAAAAAGCGTAGGTTGGAAGTGATGGCAAAAAGAAGAACGAGTTTACGAGTGAAGTTTACCGTGTTCGTGGTCGTGCTTGTGGTGTCGGTCATCCTTGCGGTGGCCCTCATACTTGGAAACGCCGCCCTCGAGCGCCAGGAACGCACGCTTGCCGCCGGCCTCGAGCAACGCGCAGAGGTGCTCCTCGACAGCGTGACGAACCAGGCGGAGGATCTGCTCGATAACCCCGGAGATAACCGAGTGGAGTTGACCACGCTTGCAAACCAGGCCGATATCATGGACGAAGGTCTCTATATCACCATCACGGGGGCAGCGCGTAACGGTGACGGATTCGACGCGGTGTGGACCACCAGTGATCCGGCTCTCCGTGAGGACGGAGAGACCTCGGCGTTGGTTGAGCGCTCACTCGATACCGACGGGTTCGTCGCGGGCGAGTCGCGCGTCGAAGACCCCGTTGCCGACATCGCCGCCGAGCTCGAAGACGAAATAAACCAAGAGGCGAGGCGGGTTCTCGGAGACATCCCGACCGATCTCGCAGACGTTCGAGACGAGCTGACCACCCTGCTCCAGCAAGGAGTATCTTCCGACGATCCGGAGCTCGTGGATCTCGACGAGACGCAACGTGAATTGCAGCGGCGCCAGCAGGAGCTGCTTGCTGAGGTCGGTAGTGTGGTCGGCAGTTATCCGGAGTTCACCCCTGAGGAGCTCTCGCGGGAGGATACCGAGTACGTGTTCTACCAACCGGTTGTGTTTGCCCGCGCTCAGGACGACCCGGAGACGGCGGCGTACT
Source organism: Spirochaetia bacterium (assembly GCA_041686235.1). Lineage (GTDB taxonomy): Bacteria > Spirochaetota > Spirochaetia > DSM-27196 > PWMO01 > JAAAOH01. The sequence goes on from JAWLED010000021.1 coordinate 14,414, forward strand.
ATCGCGGCATGGTCCGCCTCGGTATTTCCACGGAGTTGATTCTCGAGGAGATCGAGTCATCGCAGCGAGAGCTCATCATAAGTACCGGAATCGTCGCCCTCGGTGCACTTGGCGGTGGCATTGCCGGTGCTCTGGTGTTGGCCACCATCGTCGTTATACCGATCCGTCGACTCGTCGAGGGTGTTACGGTCATACGCGATACCGAGCAAAAGGAAAGGCTGAAGGGCCATGTGATAAACGTCCGCACGCGTGATGAGCTGTCGGTGCTCGCGGAGACGGTAAACTCGATGACGCAGGGCTTGGTACGGGCCGCCGAGGCAAACAAAGACCTCACCGTTGGTAAAGAGGTGCAGAAGAAGTTCATCCCGCTCACGGAGGACGCCGAACACCGTAAGATGACAATGGCGCGCGAGGACATGCCCGAGGCGGAGTTCGCCGGGTATTACGAGGGTGCCAAGGGCGTTTCGGGCGACTACTTTCAATATCAGAAGCTCGATTCCAATCATTATGCGCTCATCAAGTGCGACATCGCGGGAAAGGGTGTTTCGGCGGCGCTCATCATGGTGCAGGTGGCGACGCTCTTTACCAACTACTTTAGAGCGTGGAGTTTCAAGAAAAACGGGCTCGCATTGGGACCTTTTGTTAATCAGGTAAACGACATCATTGCAAGCATCGGCTTCGAAGGCCGGTTCGCGGCGTTTACCGCGGGCATTTTGAACATCAAGACAGGCAGTATTCGCCTGTGCAATGCAGGAGACACGAAAGTACACATCTACGAGAAAGAGCGTCGGGAGGTTATCGAGCACGACTTACCCCCGGCTCCGGCCGCGGGCGTTTTCTCGAGTGACAGCGGGCTTATTCCCAACGGGTTTCCCGAAATCGATCATCAGCTGCAGGTTGGTGACATCTTGTTGCTGTTTACCGACGGCGTTGAAGAAGCAAAGCGCAAGTTGCGAGACAAAAACTACCACGACATGAACCTCAGCGAAGACGACGTAAATGCCGGACGCGTTCCCGAGGGATTGGGACCGATGCTCGAGGACAAGCGTGTTACGCGCAAGGAGAGCGGAGAGCTCGAAGAAGAGTTCGGGGTCCCGCGTATCCACGAGATAGCCACCGCATTCGAGAATCGGCGACGATACCGCCTGGAAAAGGTGTACAACCCAGACGGCGACGAGGAGCTCGTGTTCGACTTCTCCGATGTCGAGCCGACCCTCGACCAACTCGTGCTCGCCCTGGTTGCGGTGGAAAAGATTTTCAGACTCTACCGACCGTCGGATGTGACCCAGGACGATCGTGTGCAGATCGACGTCAAAATCGACGACTTCTTGAAAAAGCACTTTCGCCAGTATGATCGGTTTTTCCGCTATGAAGTATCCGTGGAGTCGGAAACACATTACCGCTATTATGCGCGCCTGAGAGAAGACGAGCAGTATGACGATCTCACCTGTCTGGCTGTTCGCAAGCGCTGAAGGGTGTGGGAGTCAGTGCCGATATTGAGTATATGAAACGGCTCGCGGTTATTCTGGTAATGTTCGTCTTTGCCGCACCTCTGTTTTCGCAGAGCATCACGATCGAAAACGACGAAGACGCGCTTTTTCTCTTTGAAGTGATTGACACCGATAGTGTCCCGGCGGTCTCACGGATGGAAAACATCCTCGATTCGCAACCGCAGCGCGATTCGCTGCGCTACGTGCCGCCCCAGGGGGTGCTCGCCGAGGTGCCTGCGGAGGAGGGACAGTCAATCGTGGGGGTATTCGTCGAGCCCGGACGTTCGAAGCACCCGCTCGTGTTCATTTCCGAGCTACGCGACGACTATATTACCGTGTCCCGTGACGACCTCCACCGTGACGAGGATAGAACGGTACAGTCACTCGCCGCCGGGCCGATAGACACCGTCCTCAATCGTAAACCCGTCATAATCGACAACGACTACCACGATTGGCGCGACTTCGATGCGATTGCCTCGTTCTCCTCGGGGTTTGCACCCGAGGCGGTTGAGCTGACCCGGGGAAGCCGCTCGCGCGAGCGCGGGGTATCCGATTCGTTTTACTGGGGCAAGGCGGGAACGAGAGTGGCCAAGCTAAAGGGACTTACCACCGGCGACGGTGCCTATCTAATGCTCGAAACGCGGGAGATTATCGCGCCCGGGGTGTCCTATTACCTTTATGCGTATGACGGCCGCGAACGGGAGGGGGCGAGTGCGACGGTGGAAATCGCGGTAACGGGCGGGGCGAACGGGTTCGTGTTCCTGTGGCTGCCTGGGCGAGAGTCACCGCACGTTGTCGGAGAGTTCGTCCACGACGGCTTCTACCTCGAGGCGCGAGTCGAGTTCTCCCGGTTACCCGAGACGGTGCGCACCGCACTCGCCGATCGTGCGGCGGAGCAGATAAGCTTCGACTTTTCGAGCGCGTATTCCGGAGCTCGGATGGGCGAGGAGTTCTTCTACACAACCTTGTATGCGCGTGATATCGTCGATCATAGTCCTGGCGGGCTATAGTGGGGCGTGACCGATGGCGCGAAGCCGTTTCTTCTGCGAAAACTGTGGGACGGAGGTCCGGCCCGACGCGAAAGTGTGCTCGAATTGCGGGAGATTCTTTTCGGCGGTACGCTGCCCCAACTGTGGATACACGGGCGACGGCAAAGAGTTCACGCATGGCTGTCCGAACTGCGGCTATAGCGGTTCCGGCTTTCGCGAGCGGGGAACGGGCCGAAGAGGCGGGGAAGAATGGTACGACACCGCCGATATCATGGGAGGCCGCGGCTCGAAAAAGACGGGCCGTTCGAGAGGAAGGCCGTCTTCGAAAGCTCCTCCGGACTGGGTGTACCGGCTTGCGCTCGCAATCGTCACCATTACCTTCTTTATTATGGTCATCATTTACGTGAGGATTTCATGAACCGGTATGCACCCCTCTATGTAATAGCGCTACTGTTGACTCTCGGGGGAGCGGTATCGCTTGCAGCCCAGCAGGTGCCGGAGCTCGAGCTCGACCCGGCGGAAGAGCCGGATGTGCTGGAGCTTCTCGAGCAACGTGAAGATGACGACCCGCCGGAGCTCCCGTCTTCTTTTAGCGGGGTCACCCTCGGCATGGACGTCGAGACCGTCAAAGAGCGCCTTTTGGAGGCGCCGGACTTCTCCTACCGCGGGGATCCGGACGTCACGCTGACACCGGACAGGGAACAGCAGCTCATCGAAGTCGAGGGAATTGACTTCGTCGATCGGGCATTTTTTCAGTTCGAGGACGAGGAGCTGTATATCATGATTGTCCACCTCAACAGAGAACAGCTCGACTACTTCACGATGTATACCAACCTCAGCAGCAAGTACGGTGAGCCGGCGGTTTTCCACCCCTCACACGTGGTGTGGGAATCCGACGACCTGCGCCTTTCCCTCGAGCGTCCGCTGACCGTCAAATACATAAGCCGCCCGGTATTCGAACGGCTCGTGGAAAACGGGCGGATGGAGCGATCTCGACGGGATCTCTCTCGGGAGCAGTTCCTTGAGCAATTCTAGGCCTGCAAGCTCGGTGGGGCGGGAAAAGCGCGGGGTTTCGCGGCACGGTACGCGACGACGACCTCGTGTTGTCGCCACCCTCGTGCTCGGGTATGTCGCTTTCGTGCTCGGCGCCTGCAGCGCCGACGCCTCGGAGCTTCCCACCGCGCAGATACGGCTCGGGGGCCACGATATGACCGTCGAAGTTGCCGCCACCCCGGAGAGCCGGCGGGAGGGGCTGATGAACCGTGACAGCCTCGAAGAGGATCGAGGCATGCTCTTCGTCTTCGAAAACGCCGACTATCGATCGTTTTGGATGAAAGATACCTCCATCCCGCTCTCCATTGCCTACGTGCGCGAGGACGGTACCATCATGGAAATCCACGACCTCGAGCCGTTTTCGCGCGAATCCGTGGAGTCGCGCTCCAAAGTGATGTACGCCCTCGAGGTAAATCGCGGAACGTTTTCCCGGCTCGGCGTCGAGGCCGGCGACCGAATACTTCTGCCGAGGTCTCTCCCGGAGCCCGCCGACGACTAGCCGCACTCGCCGCGGCCGCCCGCGCGGGGGTGGCCCTGTCGGCGCGGGCGCGGGTGGTCCTGCCGGCGGGGGTGGCCCTGCCGGCCGCGCCTACGTGTTTTCGGAGTCCGAGCGGTTCTTGCCGGTTAGCTCGTCGAGCTCGGGGAAGAGCTCGAGTACCGGCTCCTCGTCCGGAGTATCGGGCTCGTTTACGAGGATTTCTACCTTGCGCTCGACTTTTGACAGCTCCTTTTCGAGCTGCTTTGCCAGCTTCATGCCTTCCTCGAACGTAGACAGCGCTTCGTTCAGACCGAGATCACCCGTTCTGATCTTCTCCGAAAGGTTCTCGAGCCGTGCGAGTCGGTCCTCGAAAGTCTCCATAATCTTGCTGCTCCCGATAATCGTGTTGTTCCCGTACTTCGGTAGTAACTGCAGAGCGCGCAAAGCGAGTGAGCACGCGGTCTCCAACGGAGGTGTCCCCGGCATCGGTCACGAGAGACCCGTCGTCCTCTCGCGTTACGATAGCAAAGCCGCGTTCGAGCACTGCCTGGGGAGACAGCCCCTCGAGCTCCTTCGTTGCTACCGTGAGGCGGTGGCGGGCAGAGGTTATCCGTTCCTGCATATTTCGCTGTAGGCCCTCGCGCGCCTCGTCGAAGCGGAGATACAGCGGCTGTACGAGGCGGTCAAAGCTCTCGTGGAGGCGCTGTGAGCTGAACTGCTCGGTGGCAAAGCGCGCGCGATCCATCTTTTGCTTGAGTGCCTGTATGATCGTGTGTCCGAGATTGAGGACATGGCGTCGGTACTCCGCACGGTCGATCGAAACGATCTCGGCCGCCGCCGACGGTGTCGGTGCCCGCCTGTCGGCGGCAAGCTCGGCGAGCGAGAGGTCGATTTCGTGGCCGACTGCGGCAATCGTAGGTGTCTCGGCCTCGACGATTGCGCGCACCACGGCCTCATCGGAGAAGGGCAAGAGGTCCTCGAGCGAGCCGCCACCGCGCGTGACGATGATGACATCGCCGAGCTTGTGCCGGTCGACACGGCGAATCTGCGCGGCAATAGACTGTGGCGCCTCGTCGCCCTGTACGAGCGTGGGCGCGACGACGAGATTAACCCCGGAGTGCCGGCGGCCGAGCACTTGAAGGATGTCGCGGATCGCCGCCCCCGTGGGCGAGGTAACCACCGCGACGCGCTCGGGAAAGGTAGGTACGGGCACCTTGCGCTCATCATCGAAGAGCCCTTCCTCGGCGAGGCGCTGCTTTCGCTCCTCTATCATGGCAAGAATGCTTCCAACGCCGGCCAAGCGCATGGATTCACAGATAATCTGATAGTTCCCGCGGCGTGCGTAGACCGATACATTTCCCGTCACGATCACCAGTTTCCCATCGGCGGGCTCGAAGGATAGGCGGTGCGTTCTGTTTCGAAACATCACCGCCTGTATGACCGCTTCCTGATCTTTCAACGTGAAGTAGTAATGACCGGCCGCCGACGATTTGAAGTTGGAGATCTCGCCCTCGAGGAGGATGTCGGGAAAGCGCTGCTCGAGGTTTGCCTTTATGTGCCGGGTAAGCTCCCCGACGCTGAGCGGTTTGCGCGTGGCGCCTCGTTCGGCCTCGTCCATGCTTTGAGCTTACATGTTCGCTATGATAAACTCAATCATCATGAACCTACTTGTGTGTATCGATGCCACTCGCCTCAGCCGGTATGCCCTCGAGCCGCTTGCCGGCGGGCCACGTGCTGTTGAGCGTGTACGCGCTTTCACCCGAGCTCTCCCCCGTGTGGTGAGCACCACTATACTGACCGACCCCGAGACTCCGCCGACGGCGGTTGCCGATGAGCACACGATCTATCGCAGCGAGTGGAACAGCGCCGAGTTGATTGCGGCACTCGAAGAGGCGGTCGGCGCGTCCGCTACCGGCGGGGAGGGCGGCGGCGACGTCGAGGCCGTGGTGTACTGTCGGGCCGACACGCCGTTTCTCGACCGTGCTGTAGCCGGGCGGATGATCGACACTCACTATAGATATGTTTCCGAATATACCTTTGCCGACGGGTATCCGGTGGGGATGACGCCGGAAATCGTCGATCCCCGCATTCTGCGGCGTCTGCGCGCGCTCGCGGAAAAATCGCCACAGCCCCTGGTACGAGACGGCCTGTTCGACGTCATCCGGAAAGACATAAACGCCTTTGATGTGGAGACGGAGCTCTCGCCGGTGGACTTGAGGATGTTGAGGGCAACGCTTGCCTGCGATACGCGGAGGAACCACCTGCTTTGTGAACGGGTGGCCTCATGGATCGACGGTGGAAGCGTAGACACCGTCGCCGCCGACGCCGACGCCGCCGCCGCCGCCGCGGACGCTGAGGCAACCGCCGACGCCGCCGGCGCGAGCGCGGGGGGTGCGGCCGACGCCGCCGACGCTAACGCCGCTGCCGCTGAGGCAAGCGCCGGGGAGCGGGTGTTTGCCGTCCTTCAGCGTCACCAAGAGGTTCTGCGTACCCTCCCTGCCTATACCTCCATCCAGGTCGTGGAAGGCGAGGTGCAGACGCCCATCCACAGCCCCTACACCCTCTTTCGCCCGAACGCTCTCGAGGTCCGCGACGAAATGCCGGTGGAACGCTTTGCCGGGCTGATTTCGCAGCTATCGAGCTTTGCTCCCGACGGTATGGTGCATATCTCACTGTGGGGCGAGGTCGGCCTCCACAGCTCGCTCCCGCAACTGATTCGTACCGTGGAGGAGACCGGCGTACTCGAGCTCCTCGTGGAGACCTCGGGAGTGGGGTGGAGTGAGGAGGCGCTTCGCGAAGTGGCGAACATGCAGCTGCGCTCGACGCGGTTCATTCTCGACCTCGACACCGATGACGAACAAGCATACCGGACTGTGAGAGGAGATGGGTTTCAGGAGGCCCGGCGAACGGCCGATACACTACTAGAGGCGCACGGAGATCGCGTCTACGTGCAAGCGATACGCATGCAGGAAACCGAACAGCAGGTTGAGGCGTTCTATCGCGCGTGGAAAGACCGCGGCGTTTCGGTGATCGTGCAGAAGTACGATCACTACTGTGGGCGCCTGGCGGACCGCCGGGTCTCGGATATATCGCCGGTGACTCGGTTTCCCTGCCGCCACACACAACGCGATTTGAATATCTTCCTCGACGGCACGGTCCCGATGTGCCGCGAGGATATCGACGTGCAACACTCGTTGGGGAACGTGTTTGAAGACGGCATCGAGGCAGTTTGGGACAACGGCAGAGCAACACATCTCCGTCAGGTACGCGAGGAGTATCCGGAGCTCTGCCGGCATTGTGATGAATACTACACATTCAACTACTGACGAAACGCTTCCATACACGGTAGTCGGCGGCCGGCACGTCGATCGGGCGAGCAACCCTACCGACCTCATAACGCTCGTTGTGTTGAATAGGGGACGAAGCGCCAACCGAAGCGGTTTCTTCGGACGCCTTCTCGACCTCGGCTTTACCGATATTCTTTCGGTGGAAAACAGCGGGGCGCATTATGACGTGGAGGGGCTCTCCCGGGCTCATCGGGACGTACGGTTTTTGCTTTTGCGGCGAAAGACGAGCGTCGGCGAGCAAGTAAACGTCTCCATGCAGGAAGCCCGCGGTCTGTTCGTGTATGTGGTATGGAATGACATGCGCGTTTCCCCGGTTACCGACGGAATGCGCGAGGCGCTTCGCGCGCGAAACTTCCTGTGCACCGCACCGTTTCTGCGCAACCAGAAATCCGAAGTGCTTCCCACCGCGATGACCCCCGCCTTTCACCGGTCGCGGCTGAAAGTGCTTGCACTGCAGCCGGCCTACACCGGTACGCCGACCGTGTATCCCTACGACTATGTGGGTGTGTATAACCGCGAGCAGTTCGTGTTTTCGGGCGGCTACGACCACCGCATTTCGTCTCCGTATTGGCAGAAACTCGACTTTGGTTTTCGGGCCCACATGTGGGGCTATACGATTCAGGTCGACCCGCAATTCACCGCCACGAGCACCCAGGTCCCGGCGGAAGACGCCACGCCGGACGAGAGTTACAAACGCTTTTTTCTCAAGAATCTCTCGGTTCGCTTCAGCGCCGACCAGGCGACCCTGCCGCTCTCGCGGTTTCCCGGATTCGCCGTGCGTACCGGAGGGGGACTGTATCGCAACTGGCGGCTTTTTCGTGAAATCCAGGATTGGGTGCGAGAGAACCGATACCGGTTCAAGCAGGACTCACGACGGGTAACCGAGTTATGGGAGCCGGAAAAATGACGGCGGTGTTTCTCCAAGTACGCCTCGACTCTCAACGATTTCCTCAAAAGGCTCTTGCGGAGCTCGCCGGTCGTACCGTCATCGAGCACGCCATGGCCGCCTTGAACGACGTGTCGACCGACCGCCACGTCGTGTTGACCGACGAGGCCAGTGCCTCCCGGCTCTCTCCCTATGCAAAGCGTGGGGGTTTCGAGCTCTACGCGGGTGACCCCGATGACGTGCTCGCCCGCTTTGCCGCCGCGGCGAAGCGTTACGGCCCGAAAACAATTGTGCGTGCCACCGGCGATAACCCTCTCGTGTCCTCGAAGGTGGCAGCGGCAAACCTCGAAACGCACTTCGAGTCGCAAAGCGACTTTACCGCTCTCACCGATTCCCCGTTGGGAACCGGGGTAGAGGTCGTAGAGGTGCCTGCACTGTTGCAAGCAGCCGAGGAGGCAGAAGACCCGTATGAGCGAGAGCACGTCTCCCCGTTCATATACCGGCGTCGAGAGCGCTTTCGCGTGCACGTGCAATCAGTGCCGGCCGCGTGGAGATACCCCCAGGCGCGGGTCACACTCGACACCAAAGACGATTACGAGTATTTAAAAGAGATCTTCAAAACGCTCTATAGCGGTTCTCCGATCGGTATCGAGTCCCTCGTGGCGCACCTCGCCCGTGCGGAGCACCGGCCGGGGGTATCCCGCAGACATTCTGCATGAGTCCGTTTGTCGTCATCATTCCCGAATACCAACAGGGTCACGGTCTCGGCCACATGTCGCGAGCGCTTCGCCTCGCCTCGGCGCTACAGCCGCGTGCCTCCGTGTATATCTCCTCCCACGCGCCGGCCGCACGTCGAAAAGCGCTGTGTGACCTTGCCGCCTCGCGCGGGGCGAGTGAGCTCGTAACGAGCGAGCTGCCGCAACGCGAAGAGCCGGTGCTGTTCGTGCTCGACCGGCGCCGTCTCGATAGAGCGGACGTTGCGGATCTCGCAGGTATCGGATCCGTCATAGCGATTGACGCGGGTGGCCCCGGGCGCCGGCTGTGCGACTATCTCATAGATATACTTCCGCGAGTGGACGGAGAGGCGGCGAACATGCGAGATCTTCGCTTGCTCGAGCTTCCCCGGCCCTCTAAACCCGACGGAGGCCGAGCAAGCGCGCCCGCGGCACCGACGCCCGGGGCACCGAGGCCCGCGGCACGCGCGTCGGCACCCGGGGCGCCGGGGTCGCCCGCGGCGGCCGGCGCACCCAGCGCGGCCCAAACAGCGCGCAAGGCCCTCGTCACCTTCGGCGGCGACGATCCCGCCGGTATGACCGAGCGCACCGTTCGAGGTCTTCTTCGCACCGGCGAGTTCTTCCCGCAGCACATCGACGTTCTTACGATGCCCCGGAGCCCCTCCGACGGGGAGGCCGCCGAGGACCCGCTCGCCGCGGAAGTGAACGTCATACGTGGCCCCGTCGATCTTGCGGCAAATCTTCCCACCTACACCCATGTGTTCACGTCCTTCGGCCTCACCGCGTTCGAAGCGGCCGCGGTGGGGGCTGAGGTAATTCTGGTAAACGCAAGCCGCTATCATGAGCGGCTTGCCCGCCGGGTCGGGTTCCGGGGTGCCGGCGTTCGTACGGTGAGCGCACGCCGAATTCAAAAGCGGCTGAAGACCGGAGGCGGAAGCGACGCGGTGCGGCTGTTGCTTCGCGGAAGCGACACGGTTTCTCTCTCTCGGACGATCTCCGAGCTCGCGGTGCCGCCGGTAAAGCGTTGTCCCGCCTGCGGGGAAGACACCGCCGTGGTGGTCGGGAGATTCCCGTTACGAACCTATATGCGCTGTGCAGTCTGCGGTATGGTGTACTTGAAAGCGTTCGAGCCGCAGCGCTCCTATCGGGAGGACTACTTCTTCGAAGAGTATCGTGCCCAGTATGGGCGAACCTATCTCGAGGACGCCGAGCATATCAAAGCCATGGGGCACCGCCGGTTGAACGAGATCGGGGCCGCCGCCTCGACACCTCCACCGCGCTCTCCCTCGTCGGCCTCTTCGCGCCCCGCGTCATCGGCGCCTTTCGCCCCGGCGGCCTTCGCGCCCGCCGCAAAGCTTCTCGATATCGGCTGCGCCTACGGCCCGTTTTTGAGCGCTGCCGCCGAGCGGGGCTACGAGGTCGCGGGTATCGACCCGAGCGCGGCGGCGGTTTCGTATGTAACGGACCAGCTCGGAATTCCCGCCTACCGCGCGAGCGTGGACGAGCTCGCCGATGCGGGGAGCCGTCCCGAGTCGTTGGCCGAGGGTGGCTTCGACGTGGTAACGATGTGGTACGTGATCGAGCACCTAACCGACGTTTCCGCAGCGCTGCGCATCGTCGCCGGCCTTCTCAAAAGTGGAGGGGTCTTTGCATTCTCGACTCCCAACCTCAGAGGTGTTTCAGGGCGCACACGCTTTCGGGAGTTTCTCGCGCACAGTCCGTCGGACCACTTTACCATTTGGTCTCCGCGCACCGCGCGGGGGGTGCTCGCGCGCCACGGGTTCGCCGTTCGCAGTGTTCGCGTGACCGGGCACCATCCCGAGCGATTCCCGGTGGTCGGGGCCCGTGTCGGGACTCGAAACGGGGACGGGAGCGGTTGGTGGCGTCGCGTGCTGTTGTGGGTGAGTCGAGTTCTGCGCCTGGGTGACACGTTCGAAGTCTATGCGGTAAAAACGAGGCAACCGCACAAAGGCGCAAGCCATGCACGGCCCTCTTCGAGGCCTTGGCGCTCCAAACGTGCGAGGGGGCAACATGAGTAATACAAGTATTCTTGTTCTCGGCGCCGGGGTCATGCAACTGCCGGCGCTCAATACCGCGCGACGGAACGGGTGGCATCTTATCGTCGCCGACGGGAACGAACATGCTGTCGGAAAAGATCTCGCCAACGCGTTTCATGTGGTCGACCTCAAAGACATCGACGGGTTGCTCGAGCTCGCCCGCGGGTACAAAGAGCGCGGCGCGCTCGACGGCGTTTTCACCGCCGGGACCGACTTCTCGGCCTCGGTGGCATACGTCGCCGAGCATCTCGGACTCCCCGGACTGAGCTACGAGGCTGCACTGAACGCCACCGATAAGGCGCGCATGCGGCGTGTTCTCGCCGAGGCCGGCGTCCCGAGTCCCGGCTACCGCATGGTTCAAAGCGCCGAGGATACTACCGTGTCGGAGGTGCCGCCGTTTCCGCTGGTGGTCAAGCCGGTCGACAACATGGGCGCGCGCGGTGTGCGTCGCGTCGAAGACCACGCGCAATTGCTCGAGGCCGTTTCGCAGGCGGTACAATTTTCGCGGTCGGGCCGCGTCATCATCGAGGAATACATCGACGGGCCGGAGTTCAGTATCGACGCGCTCGTAGTTGAGGGAACCCTCCATGTGTGCGGTATTGCCGACCGCCACATACGGTTCCCCCCCCATTTCATAGAAGTCGGACATACGATCCCGACGCAACTCGACGAGCGCCAACAGCAGGAGATCGCCGAGGTTCTCGAGGCCGCCGCGGCGGCGCTCGGTATCCACAATGGGGCGGCCAAGGGTGATATGTTCATGACCGATCGAGGAGCGGTCGTCGGGGAGGTAGCCGCGCGGCTCTCGGGCGGATATATGTCGGGCTGGACGTACCCCTACGCAAGCGATGTTCCGCTTACCGAGGCCGCAATGCGAATGGCGCTTGGAATGACGCCCGGAGATCTCAGCCCGAGGAAACACTGGACTGCCGCCGAGCGCGCGTCGGTCTCGATACCGGGAACGGTTTCAACGGTGCATGGCCTCGACCGTTCTCAAGCCGAGCCGGGGCTCAAAGAGCTGTTCCAACGCGCGTATCCGGGAGATACCGTGGTGTTCCCGCGCAATAATACCGAAAAGTGCGCCAACGCAATCGCAGCGGCACCGGAGCGCGCGGAGGCGGTTGCCGCCGCCGAGGGGGCTATCTCCGAGCTCGTCTTTCGCTTGGAGCCCGGCTCTCCCGAAACGAAGGAGTTCCTCGCCGACGAGACGCAACCGGTAGCGTTTCGACTAAGCTCCCCCCGTAATCGAGAGGCATTGGAGCGCATGGGCGAGGGGAGTGCGAAACCGGGAATCCGCCGATACTACCCGCTTCCGGAACCGGCGGCGGAAACCGAGGTCGATTGGAACTACCGCAGCTTGGCCCGAACGCTGGAGATGCTGGAGCGGCTCACCGGGGTGCGCCCCGCAGAAGCAACAGAGGAGTCGGCACACGGGTCGCCGTTATGGCGCTCGATTCTGAAAGGAGGGCTACAGGGGGCACTGTTCTATCTCGATACTCTAGATATGGGAGTATCGCGGTGGTGAGACGGTTCAAAAGGGAGATCCTCGTTCAGGCGATTATGGCCGCAATGCTCGCGGTCTTCGTTGTCCCCGTTGCGGCAGCGGACTCGGTTCCGCTGGGCCAAGTCCTCGATCGGACCGGCGCGAAACTGGCGTGGGACGCATACCTCGATCGCGGGACACTCTCGCGGGGAACAACAATGCTGAGCTTCTCGCCCGGACGACGGTCGGCGGTGCTCAACGGGACCGAGACCGTGTTCTTGGGCGAGATAGAGGCGCGAGAGGGAGGGGTGTACTTCAGCGAAGAAGCCGTTTCCCGTCTCGAGTCGGTGTTTTCGCCCCCCGAGCGCTCGGAAGACCAGCGTTATGTCACCGCAATCTTTATCGACCCGGGGCACGGCGGGAAGGACCCCGGCACCGTAGGAACCCATACGATCGACGGCGAAAAAGTGGTGTTGCACGAAAAAGACATCGTTCTCGAGGTATCGAAGCGTCTGCGAGACCGGCTTGCACAACGGTATCCGGACAAAGAGGTGATTCTTTCACGGGACTCCGACGAGTACCTCACTCTCGAAGAACGCACCGAGCGGGCGAACGAGGTGGACGTTGCGAAAAACGAGGCCATCATCTATCTCTCCATCCATGCCAATGCTTCGCTCAACCGCGAGGCGAAGGGGTTCGAGGTATGGTACTTGCCGCCGGAATACCGGCGCCGGAACCTCGTCGATTCGAAGAACGCCGGAGTGAACGACCCGGACGTCCTCAATATTCTCAATACCATTCGAGAAGAGGAGCTCACGATAGAAAGTGTGCTCCTTGCGCAGAACATAGTCACGGAACTTGATCGGCAGGTAGGTGACGTTTCGGGAAACCGAGGCATAAAGGAGGAATCGTGGTACGTCGTTAGAAACGCCAAAATGCCTTCCGTCCTCGTAGAGCTCGGGTTTGTCACGAACCCGGATGAAGCGCAGAACCTACAAAAGAGCGATTACTTGAACAAGCTCGCGAACGGCATATATAATGGGCTCATTACCTTTGTGACCGGTTTCGAGGAGTAGATGCCAAGAGTAAAAATCGAGAATTCCATCGACCGCTTCATCGTTGTTGCCGCAGTTTTACTCTTCTCGACCTTTGCAATTTCTCTGGTGCTCTTTTTCGTGTTCGAGGCGGATCGGGTGGAGCGTGTTCTATTTTTCCCCGGAAACATTTCGCAAGATATCTTCGGAGAAGAACGGGTGCTCAGAAACTACTCGGATACCGAGAGGGACATGCGGTTGCTGGTCGAGGAAACCATTCTCGGCCCGACATCCCTCTACCGGTCGAGGGTGCTGCCCAAACAGACCGAAATACAACTGTTTATGCTTCGCGGTGACGTTGCGTACATCGACCTCAGTCGTGAAGCGTTGTCCGAGGACGGAGACGTGCATATCGATTTCGATGTGGCCGAATCCCTTTTGAGGCGTGCGCTGCATTTCAACTTTCGTTCTCTCGATGAGGTCGTCATAACCGTGGATGGGCAGCTTCCGGGTGAGCCGCGATTCACAATTGAAAACCGCCAAAATGAGGCATAACTGTAATCCACAAAAAAGTTGACAAACGGTCGTGCTTTCGTATAATTGGAGAGTGTAGATGACTTCGTGTCAAACCGAAAAAAGAAGGAGCTGGGAATGAGACGGTCCTTGATACTATTTATTGCGGTCCTCACCTGCTTTGCGATGCCGGCCCTAGCCGAAGAATCAACGCTGATCGACTTTTCGGAGTTGGTCGCAGATTATCCGGAAGAAGCACCGGTAAACGACCGTGACACCTTACTTGATTTCAGTGACCAGGCAAGCACCGTTTTCACTGAAGAAGAAAAACGGGAGATGAAGTCTTCTCTTGCCATCGAACAATGGGAGATCGACCTTTCCTCTTCGTCGGAGTTTACCGAGACACTGCGAAACTCCAGCGTCAAGCAAGCGTTCGTTCGCGACGACGCCGATCAGTTTGGTGGTGAAGCGGTTCTCGGCGTGCGCGCGTTTTTTCCGGAAGCCTCGTATAACGGCTGGGCACTGGTAAGGCCGCCGTTTGAGATTCCCGCGTATACGGATCCCACGGAAGTGGCCGAGGACGGCTCGTTGACCACTCCGCAGGACGCCGAAGGCACCGGCGACAAATACGTCGGGCGGGGTGTCGTAAAGAATGTCGGTACGTTGAAATCTCTTTCGTTGAACGCCCATGGCCTGAACTTTCCCCACGGCGTGAGCGTGATCCTGAAGGATCAGAACAACGAGGAGCAGGAGATCTTCCTCGGTAACATGAACTTTCAAGGGTGGCGCCGGCTCGAGTGGGAGAACCCCAACTACATCAGCGAAGTTCGCGACCGTGAGCTACGGACCTTCCCAATGTACCCGAATCTGCAGCCCATGCGAAAGCTGGTCGGTATTCGCATTTATCGAGACGGCGAAATGGAAGGCGGAGATTTTGTCGGGTACTTCAAGGACATAAATATTACCTACGACCTTGCAACGCTCGACACCGAAGGCGACATCGACAACGAGCAGGTGTGGGGCATTCTCCAGGAGCGCGAAGCTGCCCGCCGACAGGCGGAGCTCCGACGGCTTGGTAACACCCAGATACTTCGCTACCTCGAGCGTCTGAAGCAAGATCAAAGCGATGCGGAGCAGCAGGAAGCGGCTGTAGAAGAGGAAGGCGGAGAAGAAGAGTAGCCATAAAAAGTGGCTGCTGCCGCCGTCTTGTGCACGACCGAAGACAGACGGGCAGCCGGTGTCGCCGAGCGCACCTGGGGTGTAGACGGCATCCGGCTGCGGGGCGTGCCCCGC
>JAWLED010000021.1:29870-36982 GCA_041686235.1 Spirochaetia bacterium
GCTG
Organism: Spirochaetia bacterium; assembly: GCA_041686235.1. Taxonomy (GTDB): domain Bacteria; phylum Spirochaetota; class Spirochaetia; order DSM-27196; family PWMO01; genus JAAAOH01. The sequence continues at coordinate 29,875 of JAWLED010000021.1, forward strand.
CCGCCGTCTTGTGCACGACCGAAGACAGACGGGCAGCCGGTGTCGCCGAGCGCACCTGGGGTGTAGACGGCATCCGGCTGCGGGGCGTGCCCCGCGCAGAAAAGCTTCCGCACAGGAAAGCTCCCGCACAGAAAAGCGGCTAAAGATAAGAGGCCACCCAACCCGGGGTGGCCTTTTGTTTGGTGCGCCCGCCGGGGACGGTATCGCCCGCGGACGGCGACCACCCGCGGACGGCGACCACCCGCGGACGGCGACCACCCGCGGACGGCGACCACCCGCGGACGGCGACCACCCGCGAAGGGCGCTATTGGGGCCCCGGGACTACGCGGACGTAAGGGGTGTTTGTCTGCCCTACGCGGGAGGGGAGTAGGAAACGTACTTAGAGGCTTACCGTGAAGCCGAGTTGGGCACGGAAAAAGTAGCGGTCGGGCTCGACCTCCCCGAGGAGGTCTTCGCGGCCGAAGACGTAGACCCCGTTCTCGAGGCTTGCATTGAGTCGAACTTGGCTGTCCACGCGGTACGTGATGCCCGGGGTGAAGATACCGGCTCCGAAAGCGTGCTTGGCGCCGTCGCGAAACTCGCGTAGCTCGTTTCGAAGCGCGAAGCGCAGCAGTATCCGATAGGGGATATTTTTGCGGAAAACTTCCGTTTGTACCGCATACTCTCTTCGACGGTCTTCGCTTCTCCGGTCTCCGTCGGTGGTAAACAGCGAGGCGCGTTCATACTCGAAACTGGTAATGATATTGGGCAAATAGAAGCCGGCACGAGCGTCGAGGCGAAATTGACGAAAGTCGTCTGTCTTGGTCGAAAGCTCCGGATCGAGCGTTATATCGGAACGCAGCGACACGAATCCCGCTTCCCAGAGCTCCGTCCGGAGCTTGGTGGTGACTCCGGGTTTTACGACCTCCGGGTTGTCGAAATCCACGAAAAAGCCGAGAAACGGGCCTGCGGCAACCTCGATTGTTTGACCTTCGTACCCGAATGTAAGTGCAAACGTATTGCTGAGAATTCTGTCGTGTTCGAACGTACCGGAGATGATAAAGCCGTCGAGCACGGTTTCCGAAAGAGTCAGGTGGCCGTCGGGTAGGAACGTCCCTCCGCCGAGGTCCGAATCTTCGGATTGGCGGTCAAAAAAGAAGCCGATGTTGCCGGCCCCGACCGATGCGTCGACTTCGAGCGCCCGGGCCCTCTCTGCGGGAACTACGATGAGGGTGAGGGCGCCGAGAAGCGCCGCAATAGTTGCCAATGAGATCGTGACCGGTTTAGAACGCTGTGCGTATGCCAAGATATCCCTCAAAAGAATCTGCGTATTCGAACGGGTAGACGGTGGCCCGCACGAGGAAGTCCCACACGACACCGGCGGTAGTTACCGATATAAAGGGTGCGGTATCTACCTCGAGTTGTTCATCGGTTTCCGGCCGGTAATGGAGGCCGGTCTCGAGGCCGCCCCGTACCCGAGTCTGCTCGTAGTCTCCAAACTGGAAACGGAGATTAGAATCGAGCGTGCCCGTTTCTCCGGTAGTGACGTGGTTATGATACACCGGGTGCCAAAACAGTGTCAGGGTGACCGAAAAGAGGTTCAATCGAACCCTGGGCTCAAACAAAAAGTAGAAGTCATCGAGAGTTATGTCGTCATCGCTCAGCGGGTCATAGCGCGGTAAGCCGAACTGCGTGAAGAACTCGCCGACCGTCCCCGTGTCGAAAAACGCCATCATGCCGCCACGGTAGAGCCCGGCTTCCGCTTGCGGGTAGGTCGCCCCTGCGAAGAGCTCCGCTTTGATGTGGTCGCTGTTGAGCTGCACCCGAGCATCGGAGGAGTAGGTGCCCGGCTCGAACCTCAGGTCCTGGTAGGTGTAGGTGGAAAATGCAAGGGTATCTCCGATGGGTTCGGTAGCAAGCTTTGCACCGGTACCTGCGACTTCGTACAGACCCTCGTAGATTGTTCCCTCATAGGCGTAGAGCGGCCCACGGTAATGGGTTGCAAACTGTTTTGTGCCGAAGAGCCGGGGAAAGTCATCTCCCGAGGCAAAGGTATCGGTGGTTCCCACGAAATAGGTAAGCGACAACGGCGAGTTAAAGAGCCGCTTCACCGTAGCTTCGGCATATTCGAGCGCAAGATACCGATCGAGTGCCCGCTCGGTATCCGCAGCGGTCAAGATCTCGGTGTTTCGGCTGTCTTCGACGATTGGGTCCTGTATTGAAAGACCCAGACCGCCGCCGTACTTATAGCCTCCCTCTACGCGGACGTCGATATCGGCGCGTGTGGCGAGCAATAGGGAGCCGTCTGACGGGTATCCGAGGGTGAGAAGCTCGAACTTCGGTACCACGAGGTCGGCTGCCCCTGCCGCGGACGTGGTCAGAAAGAAGAGGAGCACTGCGAAAAAAGCTGTGTGCGTGCGACGATTGTTTCGAATCACTGTAACCTCGATTCTATTTCTTTTTCGGACAAATAGCACGAGTGGTCAAGTCGGTATTTTGCAGAATCCGCGGACTTGACTTTAGAAGGTTTTTCGACAAAAATTGCGGTCGGATGAGTGATTATCTCGACCCTCAGAACGAAGAGCTTTTGCAGGACTTCTTTTCCGAGGCCGACGCGCAAGTCGAGGCTTTGGAAAGCAACGTACTGGTCCTCGAGAACGATCCTGCCAACCACGACGCGGTAGACGAGATCTTCCGTGCCGCACACACCTTGAAAGGGGCATCTGCAACGGTGCAGATGGATGAGCTCTCTGAGTTTACTCATCTGCTGGAGGACGTCCTCGACCGTATCCGTAACGGCGAGGTAACGGTAGACGGTTCCATCGTTGACACGCTGCTCTCTTCCATCGACGTGATCAAAGGGATGCTCGAAGCCCGTCGTTCGGGGGATGTATACGCTGAGAATCTCGACTCCCTGAAAGCACGCCTTCGCGCCCTTTTGGGCGAAGAGGCCGCCGGCGGCGAAAGCGCCGAGCATGGGGATTCGCCCGGCGCGGCCTTCGCCGGCGCCCCGACGCCGGCAGACACGGCTGCTGCATCATCGGAATCCGGCGGCGAAACGACCCCGGAGGCACCCTCGTCGGAGGCCGCCGGCGGCACCCCAGCCGGTGGAATCGACGAAGACGAGCTCATGCAGTTGCGAGACGCTGCAGAGGGAAATGGCCCGATTTTTCTCGTGCGCGTGCATTTTGATGAGGCCAATCCGATGAATACCGTCGGGGGTATCCAAGTGTTCGCTGCGCTCAAGCGCGTGGGGCGAGTGCTCAAGACGGTCCCGGAGTTCGAAGCGCTATACGAAGACAATTTCTTTCCGACCGTCGACTACTATGTGGCCTCCGAGCTCGACGCAGGCTCAATTGAGTCGGAAGCCCACATCTCCGATGTGACCACCACTGTAGAGTCTTTTGCGCTCGAAGGGGCGGAGGCCGAATCTCCCGGAGCTCCGGCGGGGGACTCCTCAGCCGGAGCTGCTTCGGCTCCGAGCCAAGCGCCTCTGACTGCCGCCGACGAGCTCGCGGCGCCCGACGAGCATCCCGAAGGTGTGGGGACGAACGAGGCACCGAAAGAGCCCTCTCGACAAGAGGCTGCTTCGGCAGCGCGACAAGAAGCAGCCCCGGCGGCCGCGGCAGCCCCGCAAGAGGCGGAAGGCACGAAGGCGGGCGAGTCGGCCTCCGCCGCCGCAGATGAGAGCTCCGAGGCGCCCGACGAGGCGGAGAAGGCGACGCAGAAAGCGCGAGCCAAGCAAGGTGGTGCGGTCGGCTCCGTACTTCGTGTGGATAGCCGCCGCATCGACAATTTGCTCAACCTCGTAAGTGAAATCGTCATCAACAAGGCCGCGTTCAACCAGCACGTCGGAGGCTTCAACGAGGCCATGAGCTCGCTCCAGGCCTCGGATGCACGCTATCGCGACCTCATGCGGCAACTGTTCGACAAGCTCCCCGAGTACCTTGCAAAAATTCAGGAAGGCGCCGCTCCGACGGCGGTTAAACGCGACATCGTCTCGGAGTTCGGCGAGCTGTACTCGGTCTTCGACGAGTTTGAGTCGTCATTCAAAGGGTCGGTCAGCCGCCTTCGAAGTACTACGCAGAACCTCGGGCGCATTACCGGTGAGCTCCAGGAAGCGGTAATGCACATCCGGATGGTGCCGATTTCTCAGATTTTCTCGCGGTTTCCGCGGCTCGTGCGCGACTTGTCACGCTCGCTGAATAAATCGGTCAATCTCGAAATCGAAGGCCAGGATACCGAGCTCGATAAGTCGATCATCGAAGACTTGCTCGATCCTCTCATTCACTCGGCGCGCAATTCCATCGATCACGGAATCGAGCCCGCCGAGGAGCGGCGTTCAGCGGGGAAACCGGAAGCAGGCACTCTCAAGCTGAGCGCGAGCAACGAGGGCAACTTGATCGTCATCACCGTGGCGGACGACGGACGCGGGATAGACGTCGATCAAATCCAGCGCAAGGCGGTGGAGCGGGGGGTCATTCCCAAGGGGAAAACGCTTTCCGACGTTGAAGCGCAGAATCTCATTTTCGATCCGGGGTTCTCCACCGCGAAAGAAATCACCAATGTCTCCGGTCGCGGGGTAGGGCTCGACGTCGTAAAGCGGCAGATCGAGAAGGTAAACGGCACGGTATCGGTGTGGTCGGAAAAGGGTGTGGGCACACAGTTCACCATCAAGATCCCCTTGACGCTTGCCATCATACAAGGCTTGCTCGTGCGGGTTGGCTCGGAGCAGTACGCAATTCCGATTACCTCGGTGATCGAGAGTCACCGGATTCGACCTTCGGAGATCCGCTTGCTGGACAACTACGAAGTGTTCAACGTCAGAGAAGATGTCGTCTCGCTCATACGTCTCAACCGGCTCTTCGGCATCGAATCGGATGAAGAGCAGGAATACTATTTTGTCGTCGTGGTGGGAAGCGGTGAGAAGCGCATCGGCCTTCTCGTTGACTCGCTCATCGGAGAAGAAGATGTGGTCATAAAGCCGCTGAGAGATCACTACACGAACGCACCGGGGATCGCAGGGGCTAATATAACGGGGGACGGGACGGTCTCGCTCATTATCGACGTCAGTCAGCTCTTGGATCTGGGTATGCGTCACGAGATGGACCGACGACGGCGACCGGAAACAAGGATCAACTAATGGCTACCGAAACCGGTTTCAGCAGTATAGCGGGCACCATCGCGCAAGGCCAAGTGTGGTCCGGCCGGGAAGACGAGGAGGAGAAAGGCGAACAAATCGACTTCAAGATGGTCACCTTCTCGCTCGGCGGCAAAGATTATGCGGTCGACATCATGAAGGTGAAAGAGATCGCCAAGTTCAGCGGATTCACCTTTGTGCCGAATACGATGCATTTCGTGCGAGGAGTATACAACTTGCGCGGAGAGATCATTTCGGTGATCGATCTCAGGCTCATGTTCGGCGTTTCGATCGAAGAACAGACGCAGAATAACGAAAGCGGGCTCATTGTTCGAGTCGACGACCACCTTCTCGGCGTGGTGGTAGACTCGGTAGATCGAGTGGTCGGTATCTCCTCCTCTCAGGTTCAGCCGCCACACCCGATTTTTGCGGATGTCAACATCCAGTATATAAGCGGTGTCGTCGAACACGAAGACCGGCTATACATTCTACTCGACGTCGATCGAATCTTTGCCCGCGAAGAGGGGCAGGGCGAGAGCTCCGGGTTCGCTGCCGAGGCGCCGCAGCGGTCCTCGATACCGCAGTCACGGGAGCGGAGCGTCGGCACAGGGGCCGCCGAGCGCGGGACGGCCGCGGAAGCGACTCGAGGTGCCGGTGCTGCCGAGGAGCCTGCGGAAGCGGAGACGAGCGGCGGCTCGACCGGCGAGCTCGCTGCATCGGACGTGTCGTTCGTTGCAGAGGCACTTGCGGCATTCAAGACGTTTTATCGCGGCCCCATCAACGAGGATTGGCTAACGCGGCGCTTCGAGGAATGGCGTGCCGAACGAAGCAGAGCGGGCAAAGAGGTGCAGCTGCGCACCGAGGAAGACGCGGTGGCGTTTGTTCGTCCCTTTTTCTCTCCGTATACCGAGGCGTTTTGGGGAGAGGACTATCTCGAGCAGGTTGAGCGCATCCTGCCGGACGAGGGGAGTTTGGGCAGCACTATCAATGTCTGGAATCCGGGCTGTGGAAAAGGGTATGAAACCTATTCTCTTGCGGTGCTGTTGAGCAAAACCTATCCCAATAGGCGCATAAAAATCTGGGCAAGTGATATCGATCTTCTCAGCATATCTACCGCCCCGAATTTGGTGTTCCCCCGGACGTCCATTCCGGATTACTATCGCGACTTTATCGTGGAGGGAAAGAACGGCTTTAGTTTCAACGAGGTTATCAAAGAGCTCATTTTGTTCGAATACCACGATGTGTTGCACGAAAACACCGTTCCCGAAGTAAGCATGATCGTCAGTCGTGACCTCTTGTCGATTCTTCCGCCCGAAGGTCAGAATCAGGTAGTCTCGGATTTTGCCGGTAAGTTGAAAACGGGTGGTGTGATTATCCCGGGCATGAACGAGGCGCTTGACGCGCTGTCAGGATGGCGTAGTATAGGTGGAGCGGTAAACGCATTTACGCCTGCGTAACGTTTTTCAAGGAGCTGCCATGCGAGTTGAGTACATAAATCCCTTTGTCGAGTCCGCCTATAATGTTTTGACCGAAGTGCTCGGGGCAGAGATCAAACGCGGCGACCTCTATCTCAAGTCGACCTCAATGCCGGTGCTTGGGGTCGCGGCCGTGGTGGGACTTGCCGGTGACGTAGAAGGACGAGTTCTCTTTGACATGACGAGGGAAACGGCAATAAACATTGCCTCGGCCATGCTCGAGGGAATGGACATGGAAGGACCCGTTGAGCTCGACGATATGGGGAAGGCTACCATCACTGAGCTTGCGAATATGATCACGGGACAATCGGTGACCAAGCTGCACAACTTGGGATTCCAGTTTGATTTGACTCCTCCAGCGATTTTCACGGGCGAGAACATGGAGGTAAGCGATACCGGGGTGGAGGCACTCATCGTGCCGATGGAGCTACCACAAGGCAAAATCGAAATCAATGTCGCGGTAAGGGAGCGATCCTAGGAGCCACGCTATGAAGACGAAACAGGACTTCCCAAG
>JAWLED010000022.1:0-3292 GCA_041686235.1 Spirochaetia bacterium
GCTCCTTTAGTATGGGAAATGCGCGGAAAAATGACAAGAATACAAAGCTATTGGCATCACGTCGCTTCGGTACGGCCGGCGCACGCGGTCCGCGCCGCCGCTGACTATCTTTGCAAGCATCGTTTTGCCGTGTATACTGATGTCACCTCGAAGCGGTGAGCATAATCTACCGCAGGGCCGTTGGCGCCCGGGAGACGGCGGCAGTGGAGAAGAGGGTAGACCACCCCGTATCATAATGGAGGCGCCTCTATTCCGGGCGCCGAGAAATGCTCGAGAGCATCGTCAACAAGTATCTGTAGATATCTATAGAGAGGCCATTATGCAGAACAGGCTCGTGCTCGGTCTCGAATTCAGTACGCAGTCGGCAAAGGCGGTCGTGCTCGATATAGAGAATGCGACGGTAGAGCGTACCGAGCAACTCAACTTCGATGAGAGTTTCCCTCGGTACGGTACTCGAGGCGGGGTGCTCCCGGCGGCAGACCCGCGGGTGCGGCACACCTCGCCGGCGATGGTCACTGAGGCGCTCGACGAGCTGCTCGCCCGCCTATCGCAGACCGGAGTCCGGATGTCGGCTGTCGAGGCGATCAAGCTCGACGCACAGCAACACTGTACGGTATACGCCGACGAAACGCTTTCCTCGCGTTTGACCGAGCTCGAGACCTCGACACCGCTTGTGGAGCAAGTGGCACCTGCGTTCACTCGCAGCAGTGCCCCCATTTGGGAAGACCGTTCGACCGAAGAACAAGTTCGGTTTCTCGAAGACCGACTGTCGCAGAAGGGGGGACTCCGGGCCCTCACCGGGAATCGTGGCGAGCTGCGGTTTCCCGCGTCTCAGGTGCTGAAATGGGGGCAGGAGGATCCGGTCTCCTACGATAAAACGGCGCACGTACTCGTTCTCAGCGCGTTCGTGACATCACTGTTAGCCGGCCGGATCGCCCCGGTCGACACCGGAGACGGGTGGGGAACCAATCTCAATCATACCGACGTGTCCCATCCCGGTTGGAATGAGCATGTTCTTGCCGCCGTTGACGAGGCGCTGGGTGCAGCCGGGGTCAAGACGAGCATAGCTACGAAGATCGGGAAGATGGACCATTATGACGCACCGGTTGGCCGCATTCACCCGTACTTCGCGGAGAAATACGGCATTGGCCGGGGCGCAACCGTGCTTTGCGGCACCGGGGACAACCCGGCCACGCTTCTTGGCTGCGGCGGCAGTCTCGTTATTTCGCTTGGGAGCAGCTATACCGTAAACGGGATGCTCTCTGCGGCCGAGCCGGCCGAGCCCGAGTACAATGTGTTCGGCTACGTCCCGGGAAGTGCCATGGCCCTCAGCGTGATAACCAACGGCACGAAAGTACACGATGAGTTTCGCCGACGCTACAGCCCGGAGGCCTCATGGGAGGCCTATAGTGCCCTCGCCGGCGAGCGCAGGGTCACCGCGGATGAACCGCTCCTGTTGCCCTACCTTCAGGACGAGTCGGTGCCCACGAAACCGGCGGGGATCGTGCGGGACGGACTCTCGGAGACCGATGCGCAGGCGAACATCAGGGCCTTGCACATATCTCAGGCCGTTTCTCTGCGCCTGCATGCCGCTCATGTGACGGCCGCCGATTCTCTTGCCGTGGTCGGGGGAGGCTCTCAAAACGACACCCTTCGCGCTTTCATAAGCGACGCGTTTGGAGCCGCAACGTACCGAATCCGAAACGGCGATTACGCGGCGCCTTTTGGTTGCGCGGTAGCGGCGGCGCGGTATGCGCTTGGATTGAGCTATGAACAAGCGCTGAAGCGCTACATCCAGGTAGAGGAGGGCAGTCGGATGGAGCCCCGAGACGACGTAGCGGAGGTCTATCGTGAGCTCATCGAACGCTACGAACGCGTGGAGGCCTCGGTGTAGTCGGGCGAAGTAGGGTGCTCGGTGGTGTCGGGCGAATCCGCGGCCCCGGCCTCGATGGTATCGGGGTAATTCGAACGTGCCGCCGGCTCGAGCGCTGCTCGTCTTCGGGTATGTATTGCAAAGAGCGCGAGAACGACCGAAACAAGCGTGATTGGAGCCAGCAGCAAGTAGACGGCGGAGGTGTTGAGCGACTCGGCGATGTAGCCGGAGAAAACGGCGCCCAAACTTCCTACGCCGAAGGTAAGTATGAACTTCGCCCCGAAGACCGAGCTGACGAGTTTCGGTGGTACGTAGGTGCCGAGAATGCTGTTCTCTACCGGCTGTAGGGGGAAATAGAAGAGCGAGAATACTACGGCAACTCCGAGCAGAATCCATTGCGTGGTAAGCCCGACCAACAGGAGCAACGGCACCGCCGCTACCAGAAGCATCGCGTAGAGCCGGAAGCGGTCCATGCGGTCGGCTACTGCACCGCCGATGTACTGACCCACCATACCGAACGCAAGAATGATACTCGCAAGCACTCCGCCGGAAAGCACCGGCGATATCTCGCCGATAGGAATGGATTGCGAGATGTAGGTGGGAAACATTGTCAGAAACGCTCGGTAAACGAAACCGTTCACCGTCATTACCAGAAGGAGTAATACAAACGTGATTCGGCGCGCGGTGCCGCTTTGCTCGGCTGCATGGGGGTTGCCCGTGGCGTGGGCGTAGGGTATCTCCCTATCGAGGAGCAGCAAGGCCCCGCCGACGAGCGCCGGCACGATAAGCGCAAGGTAGGCCGCGCGCCAGCTGACGAAGCTTGCGAGAACACCGGCAATCAACGGTGCGAGCGTAATGCCCGCGCTGCCGGCCACGCCGTGAACTCCGAAGGCTTTGCCCGTGCGTCCGGAAAAGTGAGAGATGAGCGTTGGGCCGGCCACATGGTAGATGCTCGATGAGAGCCCGAGCAGGCCCATGCCGATTACGAACGCCGCAAACGTCGGGGCGATTCCCACCAACAGCCCGGAGATTGCAGTGCCGATAAAGTAGAGAATCAACAAGAACTTGGCACTGGTGAGCCGTCCCACGATACCCGCGGGCAGGGCTCCCACGCCGAACAACAGGTAGGCCACCGTGCCGATACCGGTTACACGGGTGAGTGAGAGGTCGTACTCTTGCGATACCGGCACGAGGACCGCCGGAAGCACCAGCATTGAAATGTGCGTTAACGCATGACCGAGGCTCGTAGCGGTGAGAATCTTTTTGTCCATATCACAGGCTCACTTTGAGGCGCTACCTCACTTTGAGGCGTTACCTCGGTTGAGGCGTTACCTCGGTTGAGGCGTTACCTCGGTGTTTCGGTGTGGGACTGCAGAGCGCGAGCAAGCGTGCCGGCGGCAGCCCTCGCCGAGGCCAGCT
>JAWLED010000022.1:3392-14556 GCA_041686235.1 Spirochaetia bacterium
TTGAGGCGTTACCTCGGTGTTTCGGTGTGGGACTGCAGAGCGCGAGCAAGCGTGCCGGCGGCAGCCCTCGCCGAGGCCAGCTTCTCCTCGTCGTTTGCGACAGAACCCTTCGAGAAATGTCCGGTAACCGGCACCTCGGCAACCACCTCATAGCCGATTGCCGCGAAGGCATTGCTCATGGCCGGCATCGTAAAGCCCATCTCCGATTGCTCATGTTGCTCGGCGATTGCAACGGACACCGCCTTCCGTCCGGCGCCGGCCAATCGACTCTTGTAGGGACCGGGGCGTTGGGAGCTGAAGTCGAAGAACGGATAGTAGCGGTCGATAAAGGACTTCATTTCAGGTGTTATGTTGTAGTTATAGGTCGGGGATCCTACAACGAGCCCCGCCGCTTGCTCGATGAGCGGATAGAGAAGGTGCATTCCGTCATAGAACCGAGTACAGGTTTTGTCCTTGCGACACCACTCGCACCCAATGCAGGAGTGGACGGCGTAGGAGCGCAGGGCTACGAAGTCGGTGCGGAAGCCCCGGGTTTGGAGCTCGCGCTCGATCTCGTGAAGCATGACGTCGGTATTTCCCTTTTCCCTCTGACTCCCGCTTACGAGAAGCACGTGGCGTGTATCAACATCCATGATGATAGAGGATACGCGAACTTTTGTGCCGTCACAAGCTCTTTCGCGGTCCGAACTCGAGCTGTCACAGTGAGAGCAACTCGCTCAAGGCCGGATGCGCGAACGGCGTGTGTCGCAGGGTGGAGTAGCCGATCTCGTGCTCCATGGCAAGCTGAATCGGTGCCAGCACCTCCACAGCATGCTCGCCGAATGCTGCGGCACCCCGAATCCGGTCGTCCTCCGCTCCTACCCAGAGTTTGAGTAGTCCGGAGGGCTGCCCGCCGTGAATGCGCCCGAGAAGACTGTCTTCGAAGTTGTGGCGAATCTCTTTTACACCGTCGAGCCCGTCGTCGGTCCGGCTGTGCCCCCCGTGCGCGGCGAGCTCGGAGACCGGGCCGATATGTACCACCTGTGGATGGGTGTATGTTGCTTCGAGCAACCAGGGAAGCGGCCCGGAGGCGGGCCGACCGACAATCGATGCCACGATTCGCCGTGCTATGGTGTGGGCATTGTTGGCGGTGAGAGGAGGACCGGCTATGTCACCTGTAGCGTACACGCCCTCGAGCGAGGTCCGGCCGTTTTGGTCGGTCTCGAGCCAGCCACCGGGCGCTTCGCGTGGCGTTTCGGTTGCCTCCTCGAGGAAGCTCGGGTCCGGTCGGCGTCCCGTGGCGATGAAGGCGTAGTCGCTTGTGTGGACGGCCCCACCGGCGGTCGAGGTTCGCACGCGTTCTCCATCACTCTCCACGCTGGAGATCGGCGTGTCGAAGGTGACGGTGACGCCGATGCGTTCGAGGTATTCGGCCACGCGTCCCGCGACTTCCGGGTCGGTCCGGGGGAGTAAGCGATCAATGTCTGTAATGAGATGCACATCCGAGCCCATTTTGCGAAATGCCGAGGCGTACTCGACACCCGTGACACCCCCGCCGACCATGACGATGCGTTGCGGAATCTCTTGTAGTTTTTGGGTGTGACGCGGAGCGATAATGCGCACCCCGTCGGGCTTTACGTTGGGAAAGAACCGTGGCTCCGATCCGGCTGCAATCACGATGTGCTCGGCGTTGAGCTCCTGCTCGCCCTCGTCCACATACACCTTCACGTGTGCTCGGTCGATGAACCTGGCCGTTCCCGAGATGATCTCTACCCCGTGCTCGGCTAACCGGTCGGTGAGTTGCGCCGTGCGCTCCTTTTGCAGTTGCTGTATCCGAGTACGGACGGGGGCAGGATCGGGAAGAGAGGAATGCGCTGCGTGGTTTACGTGCTCTGCGGCGTGAAGCCACGCCTTGCTCGGCAGCAGGCTGCCGTAGGTCGCCCGCCCTCCAACGGGCATTTCTGAGATGATGGCCGTGCGCATCCCGCTCTTACCGGCCTCTACCGCAGCTTCGACCCCGCCGGGGCCTGCGCCTATTACTATGACGTCGTATGTCTGGTCGGCTATCATATTAGGAAAGTACTATATGAAGCTTTTGCTGACAATGGCGGTAATGCACGCGGGCGCACGGCCGGCCCCGCCCGACGGCCGCTCGCAGCGAAGCGCTCGTTCGGATTAGGGGCGACGCCCGCTGTAGACGCGTGGTACCCGGGGGGTAAACCCACAGGTTATCTCGTAGCTGATGGTCCCGATCTGCTCGGCCATCTCCTCCGCATAAACTGCCGCCGTGCGCGATCCGCGCTCAGGGCCTTCCGCCGCGGCACCTGCCCGTGTGGAGTCTTCCCGTGTGGCGCCTTGCGGAGTGTCTTCGGGCCATGACTGCCGGCCGAGGAGCACGACCTCGTCGCCGACCCGCGGTTCTTCAGGGAGGTCGGTGAGGTCGAGGGTGATCATATCCATAGAGACCCGCCCGCAAACGGGAACGCGCGTCCCGTGGACGACTGCGGTCCCTTGATTCGAGAGCGCCCGCCGGTAGCCGTCTCCATAGCCGATCGGTACGACGGCGATGCGGCTACCGGGCCCCACTTTGTAGCTGCGGCCGTAGCCGACCGTCCACTCACGGTCATAGGTGGTTAGCTTAACGATAGAGCTGACCAACTTCATGCATGGCCTCAGAGAAAGCGAATCGCGCATCTTTTCTGCGACCGGCGTGCTGGGGTACATGCCGTAGGCCGACACCCCGGGGCGCAGCAGATCGAACGAAGCCTCCGTACCAAACATCATAATGGCGGCGCTGTTTGCGATGTGCCGATACCGCACGTGGAGGTCGGCGGCTTCCAAATCCGAAACGATCTGCTGAAACGCCTCGAGTTGAGCACGGGCGAGGGTCAGGTCTTCGTCGTCGGCGTCGGGGAAGTGACTGAAGACCCCCTCGACCTCGAGCCCCGGAAGATCAGCAATCTCGCGAACGGCCCCCACCGGGTCGTCGCTGAGCAGTCCCATTCTGCCCATGCCCGTATCGAGGTTTACGTGTACACGGGCTCTCACACCACCGGCCACGGCGGTTTGGGAGAGCATGCGAGCGTAGGACAACTGCGAGACGTTGAACCGCACGTGTGTATCGTCGATGAGCGCGGCCGTCTCTTCAGGAAACAAGTCCTCCAAAATGATGACGGGGTGATGTATTCCTGCCGCTCGCAATGCCGCAAACTCTTGTGCATTCGCCACCGCAAGCATAGCGACCCCTTCGGCAATTGCCCGCCGCGCCACCGGAATCCGGCCGTGCCCGTAGGCGTCCGCTTTTACCGCAAGGACCATATCGGTATCTGCGCCATACCGTTTCAATGCACGAAGGTTCGATGCAAGGGCGTCGAGATCCACGAGTGCTTTTGTTCTTCGTACCGGAAGGTTTTCCATGGTGATTATGCTACCGTCCTACGAAATTCGAATGCTGTCAACGAAAAGCTTCGGTTTTCCGAGAGATAGAGGACATACGTCCCGGTGTGGGGGCGGCTCCCGCCGCCACGCTCCCGCCGCCGCCGACGCCGCCGCCACGCTCCCGCCGCCACGCTCCCGCCGCCGCCGACGCCGCTGTTACGATCATCCGATTTCATTCAACAGCAACTCACTGATCGGTCGCTTGGGTACGTAGTGAGTTTGCGACTCATCACGGTAGTACTTAATGCTGCGGTCGTCGGGCAGGTCGACGATTTGTACCGTTTCGATGGGGACACCGAGTGCGATGACAAAGAGCGGTTCGTAGCGATCATCGACGGATAGGGTTTTTTGGAGCATCCTCCAATTAACCGAGGCAATGATGCACCCTCCAAAGCCGTCTTCGGTGGCGGCGAGAAGAACGTTTTGGGAGGCAATTCCGGCGTCACACCAAACGAACTCCGACTTCACCGCAACCTCTCTGTCGTGAAAGACCACGATGTAGCCGGTGGGCCGTTCGCCCTCCGACGGGCCCGGCCAATCGCTGAGATGACCGGCCCACTTGAGCATCGGGAAAACGCGAGCATTTGTCTCGGAGTCCGCGATGGTTATGTATCGCAGCGGCTGAGCATTCATTGCAGAGGCTGAAATCCGCGCGTGTTCTATCCACTTGTTCAAGGTCTGTGTGGACAAGGGTCGGCTTTCGTCGAATCGTCGGTAGCTTCGCGTTTGCTTCGAGAGTTCGTACATCATGTATGGCGCTCCTTTGTGGCGTGTTGTCGCACCATTCTAGTGTCTAAACGGGGCGTTGCCAAGCTTTCCGAGTTGTCCTTCGGCCACGTGGCGAACACGCTCAGTTTGACAGGGCTTCACACCGCCCGGTAGGATGACGAGTTATGGCGGTCACAGCGCTTGACGGTGAGAGGAGCGGCGATGTCGCCGGGGTGTATCGACGTGCGTTCATTATCGGCAGCGGCTTTTTCACCGTTGCGTTGATCGAGCCGATGTACAGTGCCTATGTCCCGCTCATGCTATCCGATCACCTGCGCTCTTCGTCTGCGGTGGGAGGGATCTTGAGCGCCCTCAACCTCATCGCGCCTGTTGTCATCCCGATCTTTTCCACTCTTTCCGATCGCACGCGTACCGCGATGGGCAGACGGATGCCCTACATCGTCGGGTTTCTGCCGCCGGCGGCGGTTGCGCTGGCGATCCTTCCCTTTGCGGGCGTGGTCGGCTTGGGGGCACTGCTGGCGGCGCTCGTGGCGATGAACTTTTTTCGCCACGCCGCACGAGGGCCGGTTGTCTCGCTCATGCCGGATCTCGTCCCCCCGCAGGAGCGCTCGCGGGCGAATGGTGTCATTAATACGATGGGAGGACTCGCGGCAATAACGGCCACCGTCGTGTTGGCTCCTCTCATCTCCGTGGGGGTCGATATTCCCGGGGTCGGCCAGGTTCGGCGTGTGGTCCCTTTCGGGGCGGTCTCGGTGCTCATGCTTGCCGCTACACTCTTTTTGTACATTACCGTGAAAGAGCCGACGTCAATTGAGCGTGATGAAGGAGAAGGCACGAACACACCGGATCGCCGCACCGGTCGGAGCCGCACCGGCCGGAGCCGCGAGGACGCCGGCGGGGAGCACCATGGCCGGGGGCAGCGCCTGGGCCCATTGCATGCGGTGTCCGAGTTGGTCCGACTGCGCCGGGGTGGGGCGGTCCCGATTCTGGCGGGGGTTTTGCTGTGGTTTCTCGGGTGGAAATCGATTGTGCCGTTCATCACCATGTACGCTCGTGACGTTCTCGGAGCGCAGGAAACCGCGGCGGGGCTTTCATTCGGCATGCTCGCGCTCTCGCAGACGGCGGCGGCGATACCCGCCGGCATCATCGCCGACCGACTCGGGCGGACGCGGGTGATGTCCGTTGCATTGGCGGCGTTAGTGCTCGTCGGGATCGGCATCTTGATTAACGACCGGCTCGCCGCAGCGGCGGCGGGGTACTCCGGGCTTCTCGCATTCTGGGCGCTGTTGCTCTGTTTAGGAACTGCATGGGCGGTTCTTATCACCAATTGCCTTCCGCTTTTGTGGGACGTCGGGGGACCGGCACATCTCGGGCTGTACACGGGGCTGTACTACTTCGCCTCACAAGCGGCCCCGGTACTCGGGCCGGGCCTCGGAGGAACGATCTTCGATACCCTCGGATTCGGAGCTCTATCGCTTTCCTTTAGTGTGATTATGGCCGGCGCGCTCATATTGGTTCGCATCGCCGCCCGCACCCGGTGAACGGAGGTTGCCGCAGCCGTATGAGTTATCGTATTATCCAACCGCAACCGTTATTGTAATCTTTTCGCGGCGAATGCCCGTAGCAGGAGAGTAAACTACATGGCCGTACATCCGGACTCTTTTGGTGTGCTTTCGAGTTTCAAAAGCAAAAATGAGACCTTCGATTTCTTCAGTCTGAGAAAGCTTGCCGACGCGGGATACCCCGCAGTCGAGAAGATGCCCTTTTCGGTACGCATACTGCTCGAGTCCGTACTGAGAAACGAGAATGGGCGCGAGATCACATCTGGGCACATAGAACAGCTCGCCTCCTACGATCCGAAGAATCCCGCCGATACCGAGTTGCCGTTCAAGCCGGCGCGCGTTCTGCTCCAAGACTTCACCGGCGTCCCGTGTGTGGTGGACCTTGCCGCAATGCGCAGCGCGATGGCCAAGTTCGGTGGTGACCCGGCGCGGATCAACCCCGAGCTTGCGGTGAATCTCGTCATCGACCATTCCATTCAGGTCGATTTCTTCAACCGGGCGGACGCCATTGAGAAAAACGCTGAGATGGAGTTCAAGCGCAATCGCGAGCGCTACGAGTTCCTTCGCTGGGGCGAAGACGCATTCGACAACTTCTCGGTAGTTCCGCCGGCGAGCGGTATCTGTCATCAAGTTAACCTGGAGTATCTGGGACAAGCGGTGCGAGCCGCGGAGCAAGAGCACGGTGCGGGAAACCGTCTGGCCTATTTCGACTCACTGGTGGGAACCGACTCGCACACGCCCATGATAAATGGGCTCGGCATCCTCGGCTGGGGGGTCGGGGGTATCGAGGCGGAAGCCGGTATGCTTGGCCGGCCGATATTCATGCTCGCTCCACCGGTGGTGGGCGTTAAGTTGACGGGCAAGTTGCGCCCCGGCATTACCGCCACCGATTTGGTGCTCACCGTCACCGAAATGTTGCGCAAGCACGGCGTGGTCGGAAAGTTTGTGGAGTTTTTTGGAAACGGACTCTCGGCGATGACTGTTCCCGACCGAGCCACCATCTCCAACATGGCTCCCGAATACGGGGCTACGGTCGGATACTTTCCCATAGATCAGCAGACCCTCGATTACATGTACGCAACCGGTCGTCCGCTTGACCTCATCGAGCGCGTTGAGGCCTATGCAAAGGAACAAAACCTATTCCGCACCGAAGATACTCCGGACCCCGAGTACCAGGATGTCTTGGAGCTCGACCTTTCTTCGGTAGATGCGAGCATCGCCGGGCCGAAGCGTCCACAGGACCGCATTTCGCTCTCCAATGTGCACAGCGCGTGGGCGGAGAGCTTGCGGGCACCGGTGAAGGAGCGGGGCTTCGCCGTCGCGCCGAGCGAGCTCGAGAAAACCGCCACGGTAACCCTCGACGACGGCCGTGAAACCGAGCTTCGCCACGGCGATGTTGCCATTGCCGCCATCACCAGTTGCACGAACACGAGCAACCCGTCGGTCCTGCTCGCAGCCGGCCTCGTTGCAAAAAAGGCTGTCGAGGCGGGGCTCCATACCAAGCCCTACGTGAAGACAAGCTTCGCCCCCGGTTCCATGGTGGTCACCGAATACCTGAAGCGTACCGGACTCATGCCGTACCTCGAACAACTCGGCTTTTATCTCGTCGGCTACGGCTGTACGACGTGCATCGGAAACAGCGGACCGGTTCCCGAGCCGATCGCCCGTGCAGTCGAGGAGAACGATCTGGTCGTTGCCGGAGTGCTCAGCGGCAACCGTAACTTCGAGGGACGCATCAACCCGCACACCAAGGCGAACTTCCTGGCCTCTCCTCCTCTGGTGGTCGCCTACGCGCTTGCCGGCAACGTCGGTGTCGACCTGCATAATACGCCGATTGGCCGTCGCGAAGACGGCTCGGATGTGTTCCTTGCCGACCTGTGGCCGGGAGAGGAGGAGCTGGCCGAGTACGTGCAAAAAGCGCTGGACCGCGATGCATTTATCGAGAGCTACAAGGGACTGGAAAACTCCAACGAGCAATGGAATAGCATCGAGGTATCCGGCTCACAGCTCTACGACTGGGACGAGAAGAGCACCTATATCCGCGAGCCGGATTTCTTTACCGACATGTCGCCCGAGGTCGAGCCGATTCGGCCCATCGAAGGGGCCCGCGCGCTCGTGTGGGCCGGTGACTCAACGACGACCGACCACATCAGCCCGGCCGGTGCCATCGACCCCGACAGCCCGGCGGGCCGCTACTTGGTCGCCAACGGTGTCGACAAGAAGCATTTCAACTCCTACGGCAGCCGCCGCGGAAACCACGAGGTGATGGTCCGCGGCACCTTTGCAAATATCCGCTTCCGCAATCGCCTCGCTCCGGGAACCGAGGGAAGCGCCACCACCTACTTCCCCACCGGCGAGGTTACCGATATCTACGACGCCTCGGTGCGCTATCGCGAGGCCGGTGTGCCGACGATCGTGCTCGGCGGCAAGGACTACGGTATGGGCTCGAGCCGCGACTGGGCCGCGAAGGGGCCGTTTCTCCTCGGTGTCACCGCCGCCATTGCCGAGTCCTTTGAGCGGATCCACCGAAGCAACCTGGTGGGAATGGGCATTCTGCCGCTGCAGTTCAAAGACGGCGAGAGTGCGGAATCACTCGGGCTCGACGGCTCGGAGGTGTTCTCGATTGCCGTGGACGACCATTTGACTCCGGGAGCGGACGTTGAGGTCGAAGCGCACACGGCTCACGGTGATGTCATACGCTTCACCACCCGATGTCGCATCGACAGCCCGGTGGAGGTCGACTACTACAGAAACGGCGGCATCCTGCACACCGTGCTGCGGAAGTTCATGACCCAGAGTTAAGCCCCCGCGCCCCGTCCGGCGCCCGCGCAGTCCCGGCGCCCCCGCGGCGCGGCCGGCGCCACGCGGGCCCGCCGCCCGCGCTGCCTTCCGCCGACCCCGCGGGGCGGGCCCGGCGGGCCGATTGGCGGCCCCGCGCCCCGTCCCGATCAGCTCGAAAGCAGGTGCGTCCACAGGATGCCGGTGCCGTTGGGGATGGAACGGGCCGCGCGTGCGCCGCGCACGTGCTCCCAGTCGAACGGGGATAGCCCGGGCGTGACGTTCTGCTCGCTTCGCAGTGCTGCAGCATTGTGCTCGCCGATTGTTTCTCCGGCGGCGATATCGGCGGTTGCGAGAATCGAGCGATTGGAGCGCCCATAGTTGCAAGCCTCCGAAGCGGCGAGTCGCTTCACCCCGTCGCCGAGAACCGCTTCGAGGCGCTCGTCTCCGTAGCTCGTGGAAAGCTCGTTGAGTGTTTCCTCCGTCGATCTGGAGCTCGCCCTGCGTACGGCGCTTACCATGCGCGCAAAACCTTCAGGCTCGAGCGCGATTGCGTCGTCGAGCCCTTCGCCTGCGCGCGAGAGCGTGAGGTGTTTTTCCACCGCCCGCGCCCCGAGGGCCACGCTCGCCGATGGTACAAGCACCGGGTCGGCCGAATGATCGGAGACTCCCACCGGCACTCCGAACATGCGGGAGAGATGTGTGATGACGCGCAGGTTGTAATCCTCTTCGGGCGCAGGATACGAGGTGACGCAATGGAGAAGGCCGGTTGCCTCGCGGCCGGTGAGCTCGAGCGCGCGCTCGATGTCGCAAAGCGTGGACACGCCGGTAGACAGAATGGCGCCGAGTGATGCGTCTCGTACGCCGCGCAGGAGGGAGGCGTGATTGATTTCGGGCGAGGCGATTTTCACCACATCGAGGCCGAGCTCAGTGAGATCGGCGAGCCCCCTGCGGCCGAAACAGCTTGCGAGAAAGGCCATGCCCCTTCGCTCGCAATGCTGTGCCGTCTCGGCAAAGAACTCGAGGGGAAGCTCGAGCTCTGTGAATCGGTCGAACACCGCTACCGCGCCGCCGGGAAGCTCTATGGTGCCGGCCGCAGGATGCACGATTTCCTCCGCGTAGACGATCTGCGTTTTGACGCAGTCGGCGCCGGCATCGGCGGCGGCGTCGACGAGCTTCCTCGCGCGCAGATGGTCACCCCGGTGTGAGGTGCCGATTTCAGCTATGACGAAGGCGCGGTTGGCAGGAAAGTAGCGCGCAACGCCCATTGTTCCGTTCAGCTCGCCGTGCGGCGTGGGCCGATACGATCGGCGCCGAAATAGGGGCGAAGCGCCTCGGGAATATAGATGCTTCCGTCGGGCTGCTGGTGGTTTTCGAGAATCGCGATGATCGCCCGCGAGACCGCCACGGCAGTACCATTTAGCATATGAACGAGGGTGCGGTCCTTTTCGTTTCGAAAGCGCACGCCGAGACGCCGGGCTTGGTAGTCGGTGCAATTGGAGGCGCTGGTTACCTCGCCCCAGTCTCCGCCTTCGCCTCGTCCCGGCATCCAGGCTTCGATATCGTACTTACGGTAGGCCGGGCCTCCGAGATCGCCGGTGCAGGTATCCACCACCCGATACGGCACTTCGAGCCCGGTGAAGATCTCCTCTTCGATGCCCAGCAGTTCTTCGTGGATGCTCTGCGATTCTTCGGGTCGGCAGTAGACGAACATCTCTACTTTACTGAACTGATGCACGCGGTAGAGGCCTTTGGAGAATTGACCCGCAGCGCCGGCCTCCCGCCGGAAACAGTGTGAAAAACCGGCCATGCGAATCGGCAACGCGTCGGCGTCGAGGATGGAGTCGGCATGATAGCCGCCGAGGGTAATCTCGGCGGTTCCCACGAGACAGGTGCCTTCTCCTTCGAGCGTGTAAATGTTGCTTTCCTCCCCGCGTGGGTTGAAGCCGATCCCCATTGCCACCTCTTCTCGGGCAATGTCCGGCGTTATCGTAGGCGTGAATCCGTGCTTAACCAATACATCCATCGCATATCGGGAGAGCGCAAACTCGAGAAACACGGCTTCGTTTTTGAGGTAATAGAATTTCGTCCCGGAGACCTTCGTTGCCGTATCGAAATCGATGAGATCGAGCTCTGCGCCGATCGTTGCGTGGTCTTTGGGCTCGAAGGAAAAACTCGTGGGCTCTCCCACTCGCTTGAGCTCGGCGTTGTCTTCCTCGTCGTTTCCGATCGGTGCATCGGGATGTGAGAGGTTCGGGATCCGCTCGGCCTCTTCGTTGAGGGTGGCTTCGATGTCCCTGACCTTTTGTTCGAGCTCGGGTATTTGCGACTTCAGCCGCTTGCCCTCCTCGATGAGGGCGTTTCGCTCCTCGGCATCGAGCTTGGCTTTCATGCGCTTTGCATTTTCGTTGCGGCTCGCCCTGAGGGCTTCGAGCTCTTTGATGGCCTCATTGCGCTCGTCGTAGAGACGCGCGACGAGCTCGGCATTTGCTTCCACATTGCGGTTGCGTATGTTCTCCTGCACCGCCTCTACGTTGTCACGGATGAACTTGGGATCGAGCATGAGGCCATGATAGTCGTCTGCAGGGCGAGTTTCAATACATCCATCTTTTTCGGACGACCGCGCGGGCTGAACGCGCTTGCGCCCCTGCCGCCGCGCTTGCCCCTGCCGCCGCGCT
>JAWLED010000022.1:14656-36540 GCA_041686235.1 Spirochaetia bacterium
GCCCCTGCCGCCGCGCTTGCCCCTGCCGCCGCGCTCTGCCGCCGCGCTCTGCTGCCGCGCCCGGCCGTCGAGGCGCCGCCGGCGATCAGCTCTCGAACTCGCTTGCACGGGCGGCCGCGCGGCTGACCGCATCGATAACTGAGGCGGAAAAGCCGCCCTCTTCGAGCGCCGTAAGTCCCTCCACGGTGGTGCCGGCGGGGGAGGCTACGCGGCTTGCAAGGGCAATCGGGTGCTCTCCGGTCTCTCGGATGAGCGCCGTGGCGCCGTCGAGCACACCGAGCGCCGACTCGAGCGCTTGCGGGTAGGGCATCCCCGAGCGGGTGGCTCCCATGGCCAGCGCGTGCACGAAGGTGAATGTGAAGGCAAGGCCGGACCCCGATACGCCGGTCATCGCCGACATGAGTTTTTCGGGGATTTGTTGCGGCGTGCCGATGGCCGCTGCAACCTCGAGCGTCTGCTCCTGGAACTCGGCCTGGGCCTCATCCCCAAAGGAGACGCCCACTACCGATTTCCCCACCTTGGCCGCCAGGCTCGGCATAAAGCGGGCAATGTTGGGGGTATCGAGGCGGCCGGTGAACCGCGAAAGCGGCGTCCCGGCGAGAATGGTCACCAGCTTGAGCTCGCCCGAAATGGGGGCAAGCTCCTCGATCATCTTGTCTGCATCTTGTGGCTTTATGGCGAGCACCACGACGTCGCTAAACGAAACAAGATGAGCAAGGTTGCCGGTGAAATCTCGCGCGCCAAGGGTCTGTATTGCTTCCTCCCGCCGAGGCGGGGAAACCTCCGAGACGCCCACCTCGAGCTCCGGGTTTCCCGCCCTGAGCCCCGAGGCAATGGCCTCGCCCATATTGCCGTAGCCGATGAGTCCAAGTCGTTGTAGCATAGGATACCTCGTTGTTTATCTTCCCGTGGACCGTGGCGCCACGCCTGTCGGCGTGGCCCATCACTCGCAGCCTGTCGCCCGCTACAGGTTTTTCACGGCCGCAAGCACCGCGTCATAGTCGGGTTCTTGTGCGATTTCCGGTACGAGCTCGGTGTATCGAACGGTATCCTCTGAGTCGACGACCACGACCGCTCGCCCAAGCAATCCTGCGAGCGGACCGTCGGCCTGCTCGATGCCGTAGCGGCGACCGAACTCCCGGTTTCGCAGCTGCGAGAGCGTTACGACGCTGTCGATATTCTCCGCCTCGCAGAACCGCTTTTGCGCGAACGGGAGATCGGCGCTGACGGTCAAGACGACGGTGTTATCGAGCTTTTTCACCTCTTCGTTGAAGCGCTTCGCCGAGGTAGCGCAAACCCTCGTGTCGAGGCTGGGAACGATATTCAGTATCTTGGTCCGGCCGACAAAGTCTGAGAGACCGACGTCGGAGAGATCCGCCTGCGTGAGGGTAAAGTCGGGTGCTTTCGTACCTTCTTCCGGTAGCTCACCGGTCGTGTGTACGGGAGATCCCTTGAATGTGATTTCGGCCATGGTGCTCCTCCTTAGCGAGCATGTTGTGTGCCGGCGTCGTGTATGTTCATGACTGCCGGAACGGTTCGGATGCTTTTCATTACCTTCTTTACGTGCTCACGCCGATCGAGCTCCATCGTAAAATAGGCCTCGAGATTCCCGTTGTCGTTTTCCTCGACTCGGCCCTCGATGAGGTGACCGTTGAGCTTCCGCACCGCCCCTTCGATCTCGCTGAAGAGATCCGAAGTCTTGTGTGCGGTAACCTTGAACCGCCGCGTGGCTCTCGGCGAGACCGTTTCCCATTCGACCTCGATGGCGCGCTCTTCGTAGTCGGGAATGAGCTTCAGGTTGGGACAATTGCGCTTGTGCACGATGATGCCTCGCCCACGCGAGACGTAGCCGACGATGTCATCTCCGGTTGTGGGGTTACAGCAGCCGGCAAAGCGAATCATGACGTTACTCTCGTTGCCGATGCGCACCCCCACCTTGCGCCGATCGAAGATTTTGGTTGCCGCCTCTTGGGGCTTTTCTTTGTTGGTTCGATCGGGCGAGGTACGGGCAGATTTCCCCGAGGTCTTGTCCGAGGGCTTCTCGTGCGTTTTCTGGGTATTGCGCCGCGCTACCACGCTCTGATCGATGATGAGGTTCTCGTCATGCTTGTTGAGCCAGTGCCGGATTTTCGAGCGTGCCCTGCCGGTGTGTGCATAGCGCAGCCAGTTGAGATGGGGATGCGCTTGAGGCGAGGTCATGATTTCTATGACCTGCGTGTTCTTTAGCTGTTCTTTCAGCGGGATGATCGTGCCGTCGGCCTTTGCCCCGGCGGTACGATTGCCGACCTCGGTATGGATGTGATAGGCAAAATCGATCGCGGTCGAGCCCTTGGGAAGCTGGATGGCGTCTCCCTTGGGGGTGAAGACATAGATACAGTCTTTGAGGATTTCCCGCTTTATCTCCTCGAGAAATGCGCTCGAGGTAATCCGTTGTCCATCGAGGTCCTTGACCCGGTCGATGATGGGCAGGTCTTGCCCGTTTGCATTCTTTGCTCGCCCCTGCTGCTTGTACAGCCAGTGTGCCGCCACCCCGTATTCAGCGGTGCGATGCATTTCGCGGGTGCGAATTTGGATCTCGAGCATCCGCCCCCCGTATGAAAGCACCGTTGTGTGCAAGCTCTGGTAGCGGTTTGCCTTGGGCATGGCGATGTAGTCTTTGAAGCGCCCTTCGATGGGGGGCCACAACCGGTGTACCAACCCGAGCATCGTATAGCAGGCGGTTTCGTCCTCAGCGATGATGCGAAGCCCGAGCGTATCGTAGATTTCGTCGAGCGGCTTATTCCGCCGTTTCATCTTTTCGTAGATCGAGTAAAAGTGCTTCGCCCGTGCTTCGACCTCGATGTCGAGCCCCGCCTCGCGTGCGGTTTTGTGGATCGCCTTTTCTACCTGCTGCAGGTATTCCGCGCGGTCTCGCTTTTTCTGTTGCACGAACGCTTTGATCTGGTCATATGTCTCGTGGTTGAGGTGCTTGAGCGAAAGGTCTTCGAGCTCGTCCTTGAGCCAGGATATGCCGAGACGCCCGGCGAGTGGGGCATAGATGTCGAGGGTTTCCTGGGCAATCTCGCGTCGGCGGCGCTCGTTCTTGTACTCGAGCGTGCGCATGTTGTGAAGCTTGTCGGCGAGCTTGATCAAGATGACGCGGATGTCCTTGACCATCGCGAGGAGCATCTTCCGGATCGTCTCGGTTTCTTGGACGTTTTTATTCTGCGCCTTGACCGTGGCGATCTTGGTGACCCCGTTCACGAGGGCATCGACTTCGCGTCCAAAGTTCTTCCGCAGCTCCTGCCGCGTCATCTTCGTGTCTTCGAGAACGTCGTGGAGCAGCGCAGCGGCAATGGTCGAGGCGTCGAGATTGAGCTCGAGCAACGTCTCAGCGACCTGAAGGGGATGCACAAAGAAGCTCTCTCCGGAATCGCGAAACTGCCCCTCGTGGAGTGTGCGCGAGCGTCGTGCAGCTGAGAGGATCCGCTTGCGATCCTCTTCGCTATACCCGTCGAGCTTTTTCTCGAATGCGCTAATGCTCTCTACCATTTCTCGTCTACGCTCTTCATGCCTTCATGCGCGCCGGCCGAAAACCACCCGCCGGCGGCCGGCGAGGTCCTCCCTCGCGCCTACCTTACGGTAGCCATGGTCTTCCATCAATCGACGAACACACCCATTTTGGTCGTCGTCGAGCTCGATTACAAGATAACCATAGGGATTGAGAGAATAAAGAGCCTCCCGAATCAGCCGTCGGATGAGCTCGAGCCCATCCTTCCCCCCGTCGAGGGCCTCGGGGGGCTCCGGCCGGCCGCTTTCACGCATCTGCGCCACCTCTTCGGAGCGCAGGTACGGAGGATTGGATACGATGAGATCAAAGCCGCCTTCAACGTCCTGCAGGAGATCCGAGGTGATGCACTCGAGCTCCCGGCCGAGTATACGACGACTGTTGAGGCGAAACACCTCCCGCGCGTCTTCGGAGAGCTCGGAGGCAACGATATCCGGCTCGGGGCGCTCCGCTTTGAGCGTGACGGCAATGCACCCGGAGCCGCTACAGCAGTCGAGCACTCGGCCGCTTCCGTGTTCGTCAATGATCTCGAGTGCCACCTCGACCAACGTCTCGGTCTCGGGGCGTGGTACGAGTGAGCGCTCGTCCACGTAAAAGTCACGCCCGTAGAACTCTTTTTGACGGCGAATGTAGGATACGGGAACGCCGGCGGCTCGCTTCTCGAGTGTGTCACGATAGTTAGACAATGTGGTCTCGCCGATGGGGGTGAGGAACTCCGCAAAGAGGTGCTCTTTTGTCACCCCCATGCAAAACGATAACAGAACGGTCGCATCGAGGTACGGCGTTTGCACACCGGCGGCTCGAAGGCGGTCCGTGGCTTCGATAACGGCGTCTCGCACGGTCATGGTCGCTGAGCTCAGGTTTCGGCCTTCAGCGATTCCTCGCGCTCGGTCAACTGCAACGCCTCGATTGCCTCGTCGAGCTCGCCCTGCATAACCTGGTCGAGTTTGTAGAGCGTGAGGTTGATACGGTGGTCGGTCACGCGGTTCTGGGGGAAGTTATAGGTTCGAATGCGCTCCGACCGGTCTCCCGATCCAATCTGGTTTTTGCGCGCGGAGTCGCGTTCTTGGCGCTTTCGTTGTTCTTCAGCCTCATAGAGCCGGGCTTTTAGCACGCGAAGGGCCTTCGCCTTGTTTTTGTGCTGGGACTTCTCGTCCTGGCAACTGACCACCGTGCCGGTGGGAATGTGGGTCACGCGGACTGCTGAGTCGGTTGTGTTGACGCTCTGACCGCCGGGCCCGGAAGAGCGAAACACGTCGATGCGGAGGTCTTCGTTTGGGAGCTGGATGTCGGTGTCCTCGGCCTCGGGAAGCACCGCCACGGTGACAGCCGACGTGTGTATACGACCGCCGGACTCGGTGGTCGGTACTCGCTGCACGCGATGAACGCCGCTTTCGAACTTGAGCGTGCCGTAGACGTCCTTTCCTGCCACACTGAACGTGATTTCCTTGAACCCGCCGACTTCCGTAGGGCTTTGGTCCATGATTTCGAGTTTCCAGCGTTGTTTTTCGGCATACCGGCTGTACATCCGGTAGAGGTCCGCGGCAAACAGGGACGCCTCGTCGCCTCCGGTGCCGGCTCGGATCTCGACGATGGTATCCTTCCCGTCCAGCGGGTCTTTCGGTACGAGCAGGAGCTTGAGCTTGTTCTGCAGTTTTTCTTGATGCTGTTCCAGCGACTCGAGCTCTTCGCGAGCCATCGCCTTCATGTCGGGGTCCTTCTCTTGCTCCACGAGTTGGCGGGTTTCGGCGAGCGCCTCACGGTTTTCCTCGTACTCTCGGTACACCGCCACCAGCTCGGAGAGGTGGGAATGCTCCTGCATGAGCTCTTTATAGCGCTGCGGATCTTTGTGGATTTCCGGGTCGGCAATGATTTCCTGCAATTCTTCGTATCGTTGTCTGAGATGCTCGAGTTTTTCTTCCATAACGGTATCTCCTGCGACGGGTGCGAACGGACCGGCACGCGCGCCTCGGTTCGCGCGCTAAACACGGCGTGTAAAGCCGAACAAGCTCCCACAAACACCACCGGCGATGTGGGCGAACTGAGCTATGTTGTCCTCCTGCAGAGATCCCACCACCTCCCGTGCGAGAAACAGGACGACCACGAGAATGAAGGTGAGGGGGATGTCTCCCGCGCGAATGTTGGTAAAGGAGACCAACAAAATCATCATGAACACGATGCCGCTTGCACCAAGCAAGCCGGTGGGCATCACGAGCACGTTTATGAGCCCCGTAACCACCGCCGTTATCACCATCATGAGTAAGAGCCGACTCGACCCGTACTTTTCCTCGAGAATCGGTCCGAGCAACAGGACGAATGCAAAATTGGTTATGAGGTGAGTCCAGCTTGCATGACCGACGGTATGGGTGACCAATCGCGGCCACTGCAGCGGATTGGCGAAATCCAGCTCGGCTCCGACCGAGAAGAAGGAGGCGGTTAGGTGTCCTCCGATCAATTGATCGAGCACGAGAACCGCTGCTGCGATGAGGGAAAACGTAAGTGTCACGGGAGCGTTATAACGAATGCGCACCGATAATCCTCGCTGTGTCGCTAACAATAGTAGGCTATCACCGCCCCGTCAAGGTTTGCGAATGCACGAGGGATGAACTATTCTTAGAAAGAATTATGGCGGCGGAAACACAGCAAGAGCCTTCAATACTGGTCGTAGACGACGAATACGTGGCACTCGAGCGATATCGCGCCATACTCGAAGCCTACGAGGTGAAGCACTACATCATCTGCGAGGACGCGCGCGAGGTTTCCGGCATTCTCGAGAGTCGACCCGTAAGCGTCGTGCTTCTCGACCTCAATATGCCGAATATTCGCGGCGAAGAGTTGCTCGAGCTGATCGTGGAGCGCTACCCCGATATCCCGGTGATCGTACTGACCGGCGAGGACGACGTCGATACGGCGGTCAAATGCATGAAAGGCGGTGCATTCGATTACATGACGAAGCCGATCGACGCAAACCGTCTCATGAACGCGGTGAACCATGCGCTTCGCATCCGAGAGCTCCAGCGCGAAGTGCGTGTTCTCTCCGCCTCGGAGACCTCGGCGCGAGTCGACAATCCCGAAGCGTTCGAGGGGATTATCACCGTGAGCCCGACAATGCGTAAGCTCTTCAGCTACGCCGAAGCGGTAGCCCCCAGCCCGAAGGCTGTGCTCATAACCGGCGAAAGCGGTACCGGCAAAGAGCTCATGGCCCGGGCGATACACCGGATTTCCGGTAACCGCGGGGAATTCGTGCCGGTAAACGTCTCGGGGCTCGACGATACCATGTTCTCCGATACGCTGTTTGGCCACGTGAAGGGTGCCTTCACCGGGGCCGAGAGGGACCGTCCGGGGCTCATCGAGCGAGCCCGCCACGGCACGCTGTTTCTCGACGAGATCGGCGACCTCGAAAGCGGTGCGCAGATCAAACTGCTGCGACTATTGCAGGAGCGGGAGTACTACCCCCTCGGCGCAGATACCGCTCGGCGTTCGCAGACCCGCATTCTCGCGGCGACGAACGCTGATCTCGCCAAGCGCCAGCAGGAAGGCAGGTTTCGAAACGACCTCTATTATCGGCTCATCGGTCATAGAATCGATATCCCGCCGCTCCGTGCGCGCCCGGAAGATCTGACGGCGCTGTTCAACCACTTCCTCCAGGAGTCGGCCTCCGCACTCGGTCGACCCCTTCCGGCTGTTCCCCGCGGGCTCTTTGCGCTGCTCTCGACCTACGATTTTCCGGGAAACGTGCGCGAGCTCCAGTCGATGATATACGACGCGGTCAGTCGCAGTGAAGCGGGGACTCTGTCGTTACGGTTTTTCCAGGAATACTTCGATCAGCAGGGGCGGGGCGTTTCGCAGGAGCACGGCGAAGCGGACGAGTACTCGGCGCCGGTGATATCGCACAGCGGGCGCTTTCCGACGCTCCGGGAGGTCGAGGACTATCTCATAAACGAGGCTCTCGAGCGGGCGGAGGGTAACCAGAGCATTGCCGCGCGAATGCTCGGAGTTTCCCAATCGACGCTCAGCCGCCGCACGCGAAAGCAGAACTAGTTCCATGCATGTTGCATAACTTGCATCATAGCGCATAGCCAAGCAAGTGATTTCTGCATAAACACTTATTTGCCTCGCTACGAGACCTTATGCAAAATGAATAAGCCTTCCTTTGTCATGCCCCGGGGTTAACCGCGTAAGTTCTTTTCATATAAAGCTTTATTTGTTTCTCGTTTTGCGCGTTTAGTCGGCACGGTGCTTGCAATGATTCTGTGTGTCCGAGCTCATGTAAGTATCATGTAAGAATCATGTAATAAGAATGTAAAAACCTATGTAAAAGAGACCTTTTCGTCTTGGTGCTCTGCGGCCGTCTGTTTGCACCGGCCGCGCCGGCGCCGGAAACGTGGGCCGGCGAGAGGGGTGGTTGAAACGAGATACGCGCTCGAGTATAACGAAGGCCCATGGTGTCGTTCGTTGCGCGGCGTGCGGGGCGGCTCGCGCTAACCGTCCTTCTCATCTCCACTCTCGTGTTCTTCCTGCTGCGAGTACTGCCCGGCGATCCGGCGGAAGTCGTTGCCGGTGTGGAGGCCTCCGAGGCTGAGCTCGATGAGATTCGCACCCGACTGGGTACGGACAGACCGGTTGCCGTCCAGTACGTGAATTGGCTGGTTGACCTGGCGCGCCTCGATTTCGGTGAGTCGTTTTTCTCATCGAGGCCGGTGCGGGTGCTCATCCTCGAGCGCCTGCCGGTGACCCTGCTTCTTGCAGGTCTTGCCTTTAGCTTTTCACTCGTGGTTGCAATTCCCCTCGGGGTTATGTCGGCGGTGCGTCGCGGCACGCTCATCGACTACGTGGGCATCGTCTACTCGCAATTGGGAATGGCTATACCCGGGTTCTGGCTCGGCATTCTGTTACTCCTGGTGTTCTCGGTCAAACTCGGACTCGTACCGCTTTTCGGCGCCGACGGCTTCGCCCACTTCATTCTCCCCGCTCTGGCGCTCGGTGTAAGCCGGTCGGCGGTGCTCGTGCGCATCGTGCGAAACTCGACATTACAAGAGCTCGACCGCGAGTACGTGCTTACCGCCGAATCGAAAGGCCTCGCCGAGCGTACCATTCGGTACCGTCATTTGTTGCGAAACGCGCTTCTGCCGGTGATAACGATTGCCGGCATCCAGCTCGGCTATATGCTCGGGGGTACGATCATAATCGAGCAGGTGTTCTCGCTGCCGGGACTCGGGAGATTGTTTCTCTCGGGCATATACGACCGTGACTTTCCCGTAATCCAGGCGTCGGTCATTTTCCTCGCTGTCGTGTTTTCTCTTTTGAACTTTATAGCTGATGTCCTCTACAGCGTTGCCAACCCGCGAATACGGGTAGGATAGGCGAGGAGATACAATGTCGCATTCCTCCGAGAATTCCAACGCGTTGCTTCGCATCATAGACCTCTCGGTTAGCTTCGGCGAAGGTCGGGCACGACTGCGGGCGGTCCGCAACGTCTCGCTCGATGTCCTCGATCGCGAGATTCACGCGTTGGTAGGCGAGTCCGGGGCGGGAAAGAGCGTCACCGCGCGGGCGATCCCGGGACTCTGGCCCCACACCGCGCACCTCGAGAGCGGCGCGGTGTACTATCGGGACACCGAACTGAGCTCTCGCAGCCGAGAGCAGCTGCGGAGCTTCCGCGGGGCAAAAATCGGGATGGTGTTTCAAGACCCCGGACGCCACCTCAACCCCTCCTTACCTATGGGGCGACAGGTTTCCGAGCCCATGGAAGAGCATCTCGGGCTCTCGCGCGGAGCGGCTCGGGCGCGGGCCTTACGCTTGCTCAAGCTCGTGGAGCTCTCCGACGCCCGGCGCGTGCTCAGAAGCTACCCGCACGAGCTCTCCGGCGGTATGAAGCAGCGTGCGCTCATCGCGATGGCTATCTCCTGCGGCCCCGGCCTTCTCATCGCCGATGAGCCGACAACCGCGCTCGACGCCACGGTGCAGGGGCAGATTCTCAGTCTCCTTCGGCGGTTGCGGGACCAACTCGATATGGGCATCCTCTTCGTCTCCCACGACTTTGGTGTCGTGCAGGCGGTGGCCGACCGGATCTCGGTGATGTACGCCGGCGGCATCGTGGAAAGCGCGCCGGCCGAGCTCTTGTTCCAAGGACCCCTGCATCCATACACGGACCTGCTCATTAGCGCCATTCCCGAGCCGCACAAACGGGGAAGTCGACTTCGTTCGGTCCCCGGCGCGGCTCCGGACCCGCGCCTCAGCTATAGCGGCTGCCCGTTTTACGCCCGCTGTCCGCTGGCTCGGGACATATGTGCTCGCGTGGCCCCGCCGCTCGTCGAACACGCCCCGGGGCACTATGCCGCATGTCACTTCGCCGATGAGCTGCGAAAGAGGGATTCAGTGCATGGGTGATTGCATCGTTGCCGAGGATTTGTGGAAAACGCATGTACGCCGCGGCGTCTTCGGGCGAACCCGCGTGGAGGCTCTGCGAGGGGTTTCCGTGAGCGTGCAGAAAGGAAGAACGCTGGGGATCGTGGGCGAGTCCGGAGCCGGAAAGAGCACCCTTGCCCGGGCGCTGTTGTACCTGGACCCGCCGGACCGGGGAACGGTGCGGTTCGGCGAGGTAGAACTCGGCTCGATCAGCGCGCGCCGGCTCAGGAGGCTGCGCTCGCGGTTTCAAATCGTGTTCCAAGATCCCAACTCATCGCTGAACCCGCGGTTGAGCATCGGTGCGAGTATCGAAGAGGCGCTTGTTGACCGTATCAGATCACGCCCCGAACGGCGCGATCGGGTGGGGCAGTTGTTAGCCCAGGTTGGGCTCTCTCCGGATGACCGCACCCGCGTCCCGCACGAGTTTTCCGGCGGACAGAGACAACGCATCGGCATAGCCCGGGCCCTTGCCGCAAATCCCGAGTTGCTGGTGCTCGACGAGCCCGTCTCGAGCCTCGATGTCTCCATTCAGGCACAAATACTGAATCTTCTGCTCGATCTCAAAGACCAGCTCGACCTGACGTATCTGTTTATCTCGCATGATCTCAATGTCGTTTCGTTTCTCAGCGACGATATCGCGGTCATGACCGAAGGGTGTATTGTGGAGCGCGGCCCGACGGAACAACTGTTGCGCAGCCCCACCGAGGCGTATACCCGCAAGCTTTTCGAGGACACGCCGGTTTTCCACGATACGCGGCTGCGCTACAATGAACAGTGGAGGAGCAAACCATGAAGGTATACATGCCCACCGCCGCGATAGTCGGTGTGCTCACCCTATTTATTGCCGGTACCGCGAGTGCCGGGGGACAGGAGGAATCGAGGAGCCGGGTTCTCGAGGTCGGTATTGCCGGAGAGCCGGACACGCTGGATCCACAGGCTACCTCGGGGACCTTGACCTTCCAGGTGCTCCGTAATGTCTACGACACGTTGGTGGTCCCCACCGAAGACGGACGTATCGGACCGGCGCTTGCGACCGACTGGGAGACCTCGGACGACGAATTGCGGTGGACGTTTACCCTCAGGGAGGAGGTGAGGTTTCACAATGGATCTGAGCTCAGCTCGCAGGACGTAAAAGCGACCTTCGAGCGCATACTTGCCGAGGGATCGGGCTCTCCGTGGAAAGAAGAGTTTTCCGCTATCGAGGAGATCAGGACGCCCGGCCCCTCCGAGGTCGTTTTCGAGCTCGAGCGCCCCTACGCGCCGCTGCTCTCTTCTCTGGCATCCGGCTGGGGTGCCATACTGCCGCGAGAGCTCATTGAGGAGGAGCATGATTTTGCGGCCGATCCGGTGGGCACGGGGCCCTTTCGCGTAACCAACTGGGTACGGGACAATCGGATCGTGCTCGAGCGCCACGATCAGTATTGGATGGAAGGCGCGCCTCAGTTGGATCGGGTAAACGTCAATATCATCACCGAGCCGTCGGTCCAGATCCAAGGGCTCATAAGCGGCGACCTTCACGTAATCGATACGGTGTTGCCCGGCGACGTGGACACGGTGCGCGAGGCCGACAATGCGCGCCTCTATCGCCAACTGACGGCGCTCGTGCTCGTGTTGGCAATGAACACCGACCGTGAGCCGCTGGATATTCCCGAGGTGCGCAAGGCAATCAATCACGCCATCGATAAGGAGGCCGTGCTCGACGTTGCCTATACCGGTGGAGAGGTGGTCGGGACGTTTATGGACTCGCAGAGTCCGTATTACGTCGATACGACCGACATGTATCCCTACGATCCGGACAAGGCGCGCGAGATGCTCGAGGCGGTAGGTATAGACGACGATACCACCCTCGAGATTGCGGTACCTCAGAATTATGAGTTTCACGTTCGCGCTGCGGAAATGTATGACGAGATGCTCAGCGAAGTAGGCCTCGATACCGAGATCCGTCTGGTGGATTGGTCCACCTGGATCAGCGACGTCTACCGTGGTTCCAAGTATGACCTCACGGTTGTCGGTCACACGGGGAAACTCGACCCCGACGGGCGACTGAACGACGGGTTCGACTATACCAATTGGCAGGACGATGAGGTCGATGAGCTCATCGAGGAGGCTCGCCGCACGAGTGAGTTCGAAACACGCAAAGAGCTCTATACGCACGTCCTCGAGATCTTGGGGCGTGAGGTGCCGTTCGTGTACGTCGGCTCACCCTATCTCTACGTCGGACTCAGTGAGAAGGTACGCGGATTCGAAATCGACCCCACCCTCGACACCTATGATTTCCGGGGCGTGAGCCTCGAGTAGCGCGTGTGCAGACCCTCGCTTCTCGTGTGAACAACACTCTCCTCTATGCCTCACTGGTATACCTCGTAGTGCTCGTGGCCGCGGCTGCAGCCGCGCCGCTCGTTGCTCCGTTCGATCCCTTTACACAGGATCTCGGCGCCCGTTTCGTGGCTCCCGGTGTGGAGGGCCACCCGCTCGGCACCGACGACTTCGGCCGCGACGTGGCGAGTCGACTCATCTACGGTGCGCGGGCAACGCTCACGGTAGGATTTACCGCGGTGGGAATTGCACTGAGTCTGGGACTTGTTATCGGGCTTTCGGCCGGTCTCTCGGAGGGGCTCCCTGACAGCGCGCTCATGCTCGTCATGGATGCGGTGCTCTCGTTTCCGACGGTGTTGCTGGCAATAACGGTGGTAACGATTTTCGGCTATGGGCTCGCCCAGGTGATGGTTGCGGTGGGTGTCATCTTTACGCCGGTCTTTGCGCGCCTCGTGCGTGCGGAAACGCTGGCGGTGAAGCGCGAGGAATACGTAGAGGCTTCTCGGGCACTCGGGAGTCCGCCACTGCGTACGATCAGGCTGCACATCCTCCCGAACGTACTCCCCCAGATCGTGGTACAAGCCTCCATCACCTTTGCGCTGGCGGTGGTAATCGAGGCATCGCTTTCCTTTCTCGGACTGGGCACCCAGCCACCCAATCCGAGCTGGGGGCTCATGCTCAAGGACGCGCGCAATTACCTGTTGCGGGCGCCGGGACTTGCTCTGTATCCGGGGATCGCTGTGGCCCTTACGGTGCTCAGTCTCAACATCATAGCGGACTGGCTGTCGAATCGCTTTTCGGCCTCCGCGCGGGTCCAACAGCGGGCTTACTCGCGAAGGTAGTATGCGCGAAGCTCGTCGGCGATTTTGAGCAGGGGGAAGGGGGCGGCAGAGGACCGTGCGCAGTGAAGCCGCCGTTCATCGCTGAGGTTATGATTTCCGACCAGCGCCTCCACCGACGGCTCTGTCGCGGCGGCGGCCGAATCAAACAGGGGAATCCGGCCCTCCCACCCGGCGGCGATACCGTGGAGGAGTCGCGTTGCCTGTTCTACCGCCTCATCGTAGAGGTCGTAGAGAGAGCTCGTGCGCGTGTCGTGCTCGTCGCAGGGGTGACACCACTGATTGTGCGCGGCATTGGCAAAATCATACCCTTCGGGGAGCTCCGGCGGGTGGAGAAGGGCAATCATCGCCCGTGCATGACGCTCGCTCTCGGCGTGTTTCACCGCTTTCGAGACGGCGGTATGATCGGCCATGTTGGTGTAGGCGTAGAAGCCGAGCGAGTCCAGATACGCGTTTCGCAGTCGCTCTTCGAGTTGCCCGTCGTTGCCCGCACGGTCGAAGGCCCCGGCAAACGCCGAGATGAGCGCGTGTGAAACGTCCGCCGGTATCGTCGGCCCGCAATCGATGATGGAACGAAAATCCACCTGCCGTGGCTCGGTATTGCGGCGAGAGCGCGTGAGCAGTACATCCACGATTCGCTCGAAAAAGGCATGAGCACGGGGAAACACCCGGTCGTCGGGGAGATCGCTAAAGTAGTTTATGAACGGGTGGAGCTTTCTGTCGAGCAGCGCATGGCAGGCGTAGCCCAGCACGAAGGCGCCGAAACGTGATCGCAGGGGCACTTCCCGCTCTACGGCGTCGCCAACCAGGCCCGCCACTACTTTCCCGTAGTTTTTTCTGTGGGAGAGCGATCCGTAGAGCAACGCCGACGGCTTGCGCCGGCGGTTGTGGTAAAAAAGGTCCGGGCCCTGTGCCCCGAGCACGAAGCAGGAGTAGGCGACCGGATCACTGCTCTGCGGGCTGAAATCCGGAAGCGCTGCGGCAATGCTGTCTTCGACGTGCAGCAGATGAGCAAAGTGGGACGGCATTTGAGCTAGAGAGTAGCAATGTGTGCGGCTTAGGGCAACAACACGACTATCGCCCATTTACGATCGGTTTTTAACTCGCTAAACTTCATCTCCATGAATGAGTACAAAATTCTTGTGGTGAACTGTGGGAGCTCCTCCCTGAAATATGAAGTCTACGAAATGCCCGCGCGCACGAGCCTCGGCAGTGGGTCGGTCGAACGGGTGGGTCAAGCCAATAGCCGCATCGAGCAAGTTTCGACCAACGGTCGCTTTGAAAGGGAGCAAAAAGTGGCCGACCACGAAGCGGCGGTGCAGATCATGGGAGAGGCGCTGGTAAGCGATCCCAACGGTATCCTCGGCTCACTCGATGAGCTCAGCGGCGTCGGCCATCGAGTGGTGCACGGCGGAGAGAAGTATTCGGAGTCGGTGTTGATTGACGACGAGGTCATCGCGGCGATAGAGGAAAACATCGAGCTTGCGCCGCTGCACAATCCGGCCAACCTCACCGGAATACGGAACGTTCGCTCGCTTCTGCCGGGCAAGCCTCACGTTGCCGTGTTCGATACGGCGTTCCACCAGAGCTTGACGCCGGCGGCGTTTCTGTATGGGCTTCCGCGAGAGTTGTATGAGAAATACAAAATCCGTCGCTACGGCTTCCACGGTACGAGCCACCGGTTCGTGGCCGCGGAGGCGGTGAAGCACGTGAAACGTTCCCCCGACAACACCAACGTCATATCGTGCCATCTCGGAAACGGCGCCTCCATAACCGCCATTCGCAACGGCACCTCCATCGATACATCGATGGGCTTTACCCCGCTCGAAGGTCTGGTGATGGGGACCCGCAGCGGTGACATCGACCCCGCCATCATCTTTTATCTAATGGAGCGGGGCTATACCGCAACCCAGCTGAACGAGATGCTCAACAAGGAAAGCGGCCTACTTGGTCTTTCGGGGATTTCCAACGATTTGCGAGACCTCGAGGAAGCGGCGGAGCGCGGCAACAGGAACGCGCAAGACGCACTCGATGTATACGCCTACCGTATCCGCAAATACATCGGCGGCTACGCCGCCAACATGGTCAAGACCGACCTTCTCGTCTTTACCGGCGGCATCGGTCAGTACGGCACCCGTATGCGAGAGCGGATCTGTAATCGGCTCGAAAACCTGGGAATCGTCATGGACTACCGCAAAAACCTCGAAAATGGTCCGCGCAAGGGTGTCATCTCTATGGACTATTCGCCGGTTACCATCCTCGTTGTGCCCACCAACGAAGAGCTGCAAATCGCTCTCGATACGTTTGAGTTGGTCGCCCCCTCGGAGTAGGCGTGGATCGAATACTGACCAATCAGGATTTTCTCACAGGGATTCGGTGCGTGCGGCAGTTATGGTACCGGAAAAACGGCCGTTCGAACGGCAGCGCCTCTGGCGACGGTGCCCTGTATGCGGCCTACGAGGGGGAGCAACGAGAACGGCTGGCTAACCTGCACGAAGAAGCAAACGCGGCCGGCCCCGACGCTGGGGCCGGGACCAACGGTGCGGCCGGCCCCGACGGTGGGGCCGGGACCAACGGTGCGGCCGGCACCGACGCTGGGGCCGGCACCGGAGGTGGGGGGCAGGTGGCCCCTGCTATTGCGTTGCCCGGCGGCTTTAGCGCTCGAGCGCAGGCCGACGACGTATGGGAAACGAATTCGGGCTGTGGCGTCTCCATTTTGAGGCCGGTAACATCGGTGAAGAAAACGGTCGTGTGGGAGGCGGCGTTCATCCGTCATGTCTTTGAGACCTCGGGGGTGCGAGTCAGCGAAACCGTTTTGCGGTATCTCTCCAAGGCCTACCGGCGAACAGCACACGACGGCTATGGGGGGCTCATTACCGAGGCCGACCTCGGAAATCGCGTACGTGCACTCGCGGAGGCTGTTCCCCGGCGCCTCGAGGACATGGCGGAGGCCCTGCTGTTATCCGAGGCCGAGCTCAACAAGCGGGTGGAACCCTGTGGCCGCCGCGATTGCCCGGCATGCTCGCAGGCGCGCTTTTCTGAAGAGCGACTCGAGCGTCAGGCTGAGAACGGGGAGGAGCTGTCGAGGGAAAAACAGATCCAACTCGAGGTCTCGCGCACGGGTAGGCCGCACATCGATCGAAAAGCTGTCGAAACCTTTCTCGAGTCACTCGAGTATCCGGTCTTTTTCTTAGACTTCGAGGCCTATAGCGAGGCCATTCCCACCATGGATGGGGTCTCGCCGTGGGAGCATATCCCGGTAATCTACTCTTTGCATCGAGTTGTGAGGCCGGGAGCGGAGCCCACCCACGTGGCGTATGCGGCACAACCGAGGGTGGACGAGCGGGCGGAGCTCTTTTCGCATCTCAGCGGCCAACTGGGGAAGGAAGGAAGCATCGTGGTGTACGGCAAGAGTTTCGAGCGACGCATGATAGAACGGCTTGCCGGCGCCTCGGGTGTAGAGTGCTCACAGGAGATTGCTGCGCGCCTGGTCGACCTGTCGGGTCTTTTTGCCCGCTGTCATTACTATCGGCCCGAACAACGCGGCAGTGCATCGCTCAAGGCGGTATACCGAGCGGTGGCCGGCGAAGACTATGACGCTTTGTTCATTTCCGACGGGCGACAGGCCAATGTGTACTACTACTTTCTGCGCCATGGATTTCCCATGGCGCACGATCTCGACCCCTCACAGGTACTCGAAGAGCTCAAACGGTACTGCTCGCAGGACACCGAGGCGATGGTGCGCATCGTAGATCATCTCAAAGAGATCGTGTAAAAAAGCACCACGCATATATGCGAGACGAACCGCCTACCGTGGTGATGAGATGGGGGAATGTGCGACGGCCCCGCGCGTTACGCAGGGCCGCCGTCATGTTTGTCGTCTGTTCGTGTAGCTGTTGTCTATCGTTCTATTACCGTGAAGTCGTCGAAGCTTGCCGCGAGGTGGTTCGTTCGGAGACTAATATAGTCACCCTCGAGCAGTTCGGGATCTACACTGAAATAGAAGCGAAGCGGTGCGGTCGGATCCTTCACGCCGATCTCCCCGGTATTCGTGTTAACACGGATACTGACGGGTATATCGCGATCGAGATACCTGTTGAGATCGGAAACCGAGGCATCTACGCCGAGCTCTCTGAGCGCCGCCACGAGATCGATGCTGGTTCGCGAATCGCCGAACAGCCGGCGCATTTCAGAGCTCTCGTACAAATCCATGGTTACGTCGTCCGAGCTCTCGTAGACCTGCGCGCGAAACCCTGCATGGTGCGGTGCTTCTTCCATAGTTGCGGTGCGCGTGTCGAGGTTGAGCCACAGCAGGTAGCTCTCGTTGTTGCCCCAGGACTTGCCGCCAATCGGTGGGTCCGTTACGCCTATGTGTACACCGAAACCGGCATGGTAGCGGCCGTCCTCATAGTCGGACATGCTTTCATAGCCACCGTCGACGTAGCGGATCGTAAAGTCGATTTGGTAGACGCCCTCTTGGGGAACTTCTCTGTCAATTCGGGCCATTCCCGCGTTGGTGTCCTCTTGGATGAGACGACCACCTTCGGTCGTCCAATCACCGTAACCCGGCTGCCAGGCACCAAGGTCTGAAAACGAATCCTCGACGACCGTTGACTGAGCGAACAGTGCAAAGGGTAGACACAGAAGTGCTACCACAAGACCAAGCTTTCGCATGTTTCCTCCTCCTGTTCGTTGTAGCGACGGATGCCCACGTACGTTGACGCGCGCATCCCACCATTACATCATAAACCCCGTCTATGCTGTAGGCAAACCAATTTTTTGTTCGGATCGCAGCCTTATTGGACAAAAAAGTCATAATTTCGGCCGTCTTTGCACTTCATGTCAATCCGCAGACTCCATCTCGAGCGTTAGGGTCGGCTTGTCGCAAATCTCCGAAGGGCCGTAGTACTGAATTGCTCCCGGAAAACGATATGATGTTTTCACGTTCCATTCGTCCCGGTGGGTCGCGTAGGTGCGAAACGGGGTGTCGTTGAGATCAACGAGTGCCTTCTTGATGACCGGCTTCAGCCGCCCCGCTCGTTGCTCGAGATTCATGAACATCGTCAGCGGAACGCCGCTCGGCTCCCATTGGTCGGCAGGCTTGGCGAGATTGCGCACCGAGGTTACGTAACCGGTCAGGCCGTTGGTGACGAGCGCGCACGCGGTGTAACCGAGCGTGTAGCAGTAGTCCGCGTCAAAATTGGAAGGAAATGCACACCGACCTTCATAGCCGAAGAAATGTCTCAAAGCGCTGAACTTGCCCGTAAAGTTCCCGGCGGACTTCATCTCGTTGAGTCTTGATTCCACCATGTCGATGAGCAGCTTCTCGGTCTCGATCCGCGAGACCTGGACGTTTCCGTGAGGGTCTCGGTCCATGAGCAGTTGTCGCTGTATCTCGTTGGGAAGCGAGGAGAAAACATAGGACGAGTCTCGAGAGAGCTTCTTGTTGATCCACTCCGATTGGTCCTCGTAGGTGTGAAGGGTCTGGAAGTACGCATTATCGTGGGCAAGGATACTGTTGAGCTCGCCGATCATCGTTTTCATCTCCGGGATGAACTCGATGAGACCTTCAGGAACCAAGAAGACGCCGAAGTTCTCGCCATTGCGGGAGCGCGTGACCACGATCTCCACGATGTGCTCCACGAGTTGGTCGAGTGTCTGTTGTTTCTCGGCGACCTCTTCGGAAATGATGCAGCCGTTGGGACGAGTCTGCAGAGCACACTCGAGAGCGATGTGGGAGGCTGACCGACCCATCAGCTTGATGAAGTGCCAATACTTTCGCGCGGAGCCGGCATCGCGTGCGATGTTCCCGATGAGCTCGGCATAGGTCTTCGTGGCCGTATCGAAGCCGAAAGAAGTCTCGATGTATTCGTTTTTGAGGTCGCGATCGATCGTTTTGGGCACCCCGATCACGCCGATATCCTCGTTTTGCGAGCGGAAGTACTCCGCGAGCAGTGCGGCGTTCGTGTTGGAATCATCTCCGCCGATTATGACCAGGGCGTTGAGGCCGTGCTTTTTGCAAGTATCGAGCGAGGTGCGAAACTGTTCTTCGGTTTCGATTTTCGTTCGCCCGGAGCCGATCATATCGAAGCCCCCGGTATTTCTGTATTCATCGGCGATCTCCGGGGTGATCTCGATATATTCGTCCTCGAGAATACCGCTCGGGCCGTTGAGAAATCCGAACAGTCGAGAGTCCTCGTGAGCGCTCTTGAGGGCGTCGAGTAGCCCGGTAATTACGTTATGTCCGCCGGGGGCCTGTCCCCCGGAGAGCACGACGCCGACCTTGAGCGCGGAGAACTCCCCGGGAGTCTCGCGGGTCGTGAAACGTGCGATCGGCGCGCCGTAGGTGTTGGGAAACGCCTGCTTTAGCCCGCCGTGATCGCCGGCGGCTTCGGTCGATTCGCCGAAATCGACTGTGATGTTCTTCAATGAGTCCCGTAATGCGGGAGGGAGCTTGGGCGTGTAGGTGCGCCGAGCCTTTTGCAGAGGGGAGGGTTCCATGTAGCTACTCCTTATCTTTGAGTCGGTTAGGATGTCGCGGAAGCGTTGTGTTGAATCGCGCTGAAATCACCCAAATCTTAGCGTCCCTGGGCGGTTTTTTCAATCGGCGCGCCGGCAGAGCCATACCGGGTGAGCCGGCGTTTGGCTTTAACCACTCGGGCGGTACCGCGCGAGCATACATGCGCCCACGTCACGCAACGAGAGCGGCGTGATGGAGCGCTCGCCGAAGACTTCGCTCATTGCGGTTCGGTATGCGCTTGCGCGCGCAACGGGAACGTAGGTTTGAATGGTACCGGCGAACCCACCGCCGTGTACCCGTGTGGCGCCCTCCGTACGCGGCGGGTGAGGAAAGAGGTCGGGGCGCGATAGGAACTCTTCGCTGAGGGTGAGCGCGAGCGCGATCCCCTGGTGGGCGCTCGCCGAAGGGGGGTAGCAGTTCTGTAGGAGCCGCCATGACGAGCTCCCCGATTCACGGACCTCGGCAAGAAACCCGTGCAAGTCCCCGTCTTTGAGCATGCGGCCCTGGCGGGGCACTCGGGCGTTTTCCCAAAAGAAGTGAACGGCTCTCAGAAGGGCCCTGTCATCGACCCGCCCCCGGAGCTCGGGAAGCTTAGCTCGGAAACGCTCGTAGGATATCTCCCGCAGTCGTTCCACTCCCAGCGCAGAGGCAACCGAGTGCATTTCGGTGACTACCGAAGCGTAATCGTCGGTGAGATCCACATGGCTCTCGCCGGTGTGCACCGCAAACAGCTGATAGCCCTCGTTTTGAAAGCTCACCTTCATCCGCTCTACGAGGGGGTTCGTATCGTCTTCGAAATCTATGGCCACCACGCCGCCGGCAG
The DNA here is from genome assembly GCA_041686235.1 of Spirochaetia bacterium. GTDB lineage: Bacteria > Spirochaetota > Spirochaetia > DSM-27196 > PWMO01 > JAAAOH01. Next base: position 35,110 of record JAWLED010000022.1, read on the forward strand.
CACAGGCAATCTGGTCCATGAGTCCGGAGGGTTTGCCGAAAAAGTGATTTTCCGCGTGGCGTCCCGCCTGCGCGATCTGTACCGGCGTGAGGTGCCCGTCGTTGTAGAGGAACGAAACGATGGTAGCAATGAGCACCTCGAATGATGCGGAAGAGCTCAACCCGGAGCCGGGTTCCACTCGGCTCGATACGGCCGCGTCAAAACCGCCGAGGACATATCCGCTCGATTCGAGAAAGGCGGCCACCCCCCGTATGAGCGAAGCCGGAGCTCCCTGTTCGGAGGCCTCGGGGTCGGTTGAAGAGAGGTCCACCTCGATGATCCCGCCGAAGCCCTCCGAGACCATACGCACGATGCGGTGGGGGCGCGGAGTGACGACGGCAACCGTGTCGAGGGTAACGCCGGCGGCAAGAACGCGTCCTCCGTTGTGGTCGGTGTGATTGCCGCCGAGCTCCGTACGGCCGGGGGCGGAGAAAAGCATCAAATGGTCGCCCTCGAAATGCCGCGCGAATGTCTCCACGAGATCGGCAAGTCGGTTGCGCTGATCGTCTAATTCTGTTTCGTAGACCGCGGCGAGTTCCTCGTCGAATGAACCGTTACGGATGTCTGCGGAGAACCGAGTTGCACTGCTCATGAGTGTTCAGCCTACCATGCGCAGCAACCGGGGGAAAGAGCAAACAGTGGGAAGAATGCAGCGCGCACCGCACACTGCGCAGGGCCGGGGTGCCTTCCGGGCGGCCGGTGAACGTTGACGGTATTATCGGGCAAAGCTACACTGACCAGTCATGGCGATTCTCGCGATGGTGAACACGATACAAAGCTACGACTGGGGTTCGGTGAGCGAGATACCGCGGCTGACCGGCATCGAAAACGCCGGTGGTGAGCCCATGGCCGAGCTGTGGATCGGCGCACATGCGCGGGCACCTTCGAAGGTTCGGCGCGACGGTCTGCTTATTCCACTTCCCGAGCTCTTTTCTCGAGAGCCCGAGAGAACACTTGGTAAGGCGGCGGGCCGGCGTTTCGACGGGCGATTACCGTTTCTCCTCAAAATTCTCTCGGCGGCGCGGCCCCTTTCCATTCAGGCCCATCCCGACCGTGCTCAGGCCCGCGAGGGCTTCGCTCGGGAGGACGCTTGCGGTATCCCGCGCGATGCGTTCGAGCGCTCGTATCGAGACGATAACCACAAACCCGAGCTCATCCGCGCGGTAACCGAGTTTCGGGCACTGCGGGGATTTCGCTCGTATGCGGATATCGCCGAGGAGCTCGGCGGGGGCGAGTTTACGGTTCTTGGAAACACCGTCGAGGAGCTTCGCCGTTCCCCCGGCGCGGATTCGTTGCGCCGCGTGTTTGCGGCACTTCTGTCGGCATCACCGCACGAGATAAGCAACGCGGCGAGGCGGCGGGCCGAGGCTCGTCTCTCGCAGGTTCCGGATG
>JAWLED010000023.1:0-1230 GCA_041686235.1 Spirochaetia bacterium
CCCGGACTACCAAAGCGCATCGTACCGCGAAGTGTTGCGGGACATCCGTCATCGCTACAAAAAGCAGCTCGAGGACGTGCTCTCGGCGCCGTAGGTCAGGCCCGTGCCGCACCGACATCTGCCGCACCGGCGCCGCCACCACCGGCGCCCGCACGTAGCCACCCGCTTCCGCCCACTGCCGCACCGGCGCCGCCACCCCGGTCGATTTGGGCGCCTTTTTGAAGTATTGCGCACATTTCGGCGGTACTCGGTAGTGTGTTGAACGTGAATAGAGTGCCCCGACCCCACCGTCGGGCTACGCGCCGCGCCACTCGCCGCGCCACTCGCCGCGCCACTCGCCGCGCCGGCTGGGCCCGCAGCAGCGCTCGAGCCACTCCGGCCCGCCGCGCCGGAAGCGCCCCCAACGCGGGTGCGCCCAAACGTACCGTCGTTTTGGTTCTCGTTCTGTTGACTCTGGCAGGATGTCGTTTCTTCGGTCGCACTATGCTCGTGGAGATAGAGCTGCCGCAGCACCCTGCCCCCCTGCCCGCGTCCTTTGTGCCTTCCGGGTACCGACTGGTGTGGCGTGACGAGGGCGGAGACGAACGGGAGGTGTTTGTCGACGGTTCTACCTCCAAAGCGGTCGTTGAGATACCGAAACACCCGGGGCTTTCGGTCCTCGTCTACGCGCACTACCGCGGCGGCACCTTCGTGAGCCGACCTGCGGCCGCGGTGTTTCCCTACGACCTCAACGGAACGGGGCGACTGGAGGCCGCCTATCAGCAGGGCTTCGTCGGCGCCGTGCTCCATCAGGTCTTGTTTGCTCTTCCATCACTGAACAGCGGGCGACTCATCGAAGATGTCGCTGCGCGGGGCGAGGGGAACCCCTGGCTGTTCGACAGAGAGCGAGTCGTGGACCGGCTTTTGGCCGGCAGGTTTTCTACAATCTATCTTGCCGCACGGGACCGCTTCCCGGTTCGTGTTTCGGTGGTGCCGGGCCGATACGTCGGCGACAATTTTTTGGCAGGTATTCATGAGAGCGAGCCGAACGGGTCGGAGCCTTTTGCGCCGGAACACACGCTCGGGGGCGATGGGGGCGTCGAGGGCGAGAGAGAGGTGCTGTCTCTGATGCTGCCGGCGGGTTACCATAGGTTTGCGCGGGTAGACGCCGGAAGGGCGGAGGTGTTGGTGTTCACGGTCGTAGTCGATGAAGAGGGCGGTTACGAGGTTTTTGCCCGGTAGGTCCGGGCG
>JAWLED010000023.1:1330-5947 GCA_041686235.1 Spirochaetia bacterium
CGCACCAGCAATGCCGTGCCGCCGGCCCTCTCCGCCGCATGAGCCGAGCCCACCCCGGCGCCGCTATGCTCTGCCGGTCATCCGACCACGACGTTTACGAGCTTGTTGGGTACCGTAACCACCTTACGGATTTCCTTGCCCTCCACGTACTGCTTCACGCGCTCGTTTGCAAAGGCCTGATTCTTGAGCTCCTCCTCGCCGGTATCGGCGGGGACCTGAAGGCGGGCTCGAATCTTCCCGTTCACTTGGACGACGATTTCCACCTCTTCGTCCTTGGTGAGCTCTTCGTCGTAGGTGGGCCACTGATGATAGGCGAGGCTCTCCTCGTGTCCGAGCTTCTCCCACATTTCTTCTGCGATGTGCGGGGCATACGGGGCAATGAGCAGCACGAAGGGCTCCCATAGCGCGCGATGCAGCACGTCTTGTTTGAAGACCTCGTTGACGAAGATCATCATCTGCGCAATAGCGGTGTTGAACTCCAGCGTCTCGGTGTCCTCGGTGACCTTGCGAATGGTTTTGTGAAGCAGCCGCTGTAAGTCCTTTGAAGGTTCGTCATCCACAACCGTGCGCTCGGAGAGTCTCCACACCCGGTCAAGGAAACGGTGCACCCCGATGAGCCCGTTGGTAGACCACGGCTTGGCCGTTTCCAAAGGCCCCATGAACATCTCATACACGCGCATGGTATCGGCGCCGTATTCACGGACAATGTCGTCGGGGTTGATGACGTTGCCTTTTGACTTCGACATCTTTTCCCCGCTCTCCCCGAGGATCATGCCCTGATTGACCAGCCTCATAAACGGCTCGTCGGTGCTGACAACGCCGATGTCGTAGAGCACTTTGTGCCAGAATCGTGCGTAGAGCAGATGGAGCACCGCGTGCTCGGCGCCCCCGACGTAGAGGTCTACCGGCATCCAGTACTGTTCCTTATCCGTGGAGACGAGCTCGGAGTCGTTGCGCGGGTCGAGGTAGCGCAGGTAGTACCAGCACGACCCCGCCCACTGGGGCATGGTATTGGTCTCTCGGCGTCCCGACGTGCCGGAGCCGTCGGGGCAGGTCGTCGAAACCCACTCCTCCTCTTTTGCCAGGGGGGATTCGCCGGTGCCCGAGGGTTTGTAACTCTCTACCTCCGGTAGCTCGAGCGGGAGGTCTTCGGCGGACAAGGGAACGATCTTTCCGCCCTCGCAGTGGACCAATGGAATGGGCTCGCCCCAGTAGCGCTGCCGGGAGAATATCCAATCGCGCAACTTGTAATTGACTGCGCGCGTTCCCTTCCTTTCGGACTCCAGCCAGTCGGTGATCTGCTTGATCATTTCGGGGGTTTCGAGCCCGGAGAATTGGCCGGAGTTGACGGCGGTGCCCTCCCCGGTGAAGGCCTCCGTCATCTCGGAGGTAGCCGAAGCGTGGGGATCGGAGACATCTTCGTCGGGGCCGGCGACGACCTTGACGATGGGAAGATCGAACTTCTCAGCGAACTCCCAGTCACGCTCATCGTGGGCGGGAACGGCCATGATTGCGCCGGTGCCGTAGGACAGGAGGATATAGTCGGAAATCCAAATGGGAACTCGTTCGTCGTTAACCGGATTTACTGCGTACGCGCCGGTGAAGACGCCGGTTTTTTCCTTTGCAAGGTCCGTGCGCTCGAGGTCCGATTTGAGCTTTGCCTCCTCGCGGTACTGCTGAACCTGCCCCCGATGCTCGTCGGTGGTTACCTCATCCACCAGCGGGTGTTCCGGGGCGAGGACCATGTAGGTCGCTCCGAACAGGGTATCGGGCCTGGTCGTAAACACCTCGATGGTGCCCTCGTCATCGGCGAGCGGAAAATAGACGTTGGCCCCCTCGCTTCTGCCGATCCAGTTCCGCTGCATCGCCTTTATCGACTCCGGCCAGTCGAGCTTCTCCAGGTCCTCGAGGAGACGGTCGGCATATTCGGTGATACGAAGCATCCACTGGCGCAACGGTTTGCGCTCCACCGGATAGTGGCCGCGCTCGGAGCGGGGCCCTTGCGGTGTCTGGATGACCTCTTCGTTGGCAAGGACCGTGCCGAGCTCCTCGCAGTACCACATGGGAATCTCTTCCATGTAGGCAAGGCCTTGCTCATAGAGCTTGAGAAAAATCCACTGCGTCCACTTGTAGTAATCGGCGCGATGGGTGGAGATTTCGCGGTCCCAATCATACGAGAAACCCAACGACTTAATCTGCGCGCGAAAGAGGTTGATGTTTTCTTCGGTCGTGGACTTCGGATGTGTTCCGGTCTGAACGGCATAGTTCTCCGCCGGCAGGCCGAAACTGTCAAAACCCATGGGATGGAGTACTTGGTACCCATTCATGCGGAGGTAGCGGCAGTAAATGTCGGTTGCGGTATAGCCCTCCGGATGGCCGACATGGAGGCCGCTCGACGACGGATAGGGAAACATGTCGAGTACGTACCGACGCTTCTCCGGTGGTACCTCGGGGTCCTCGATTGCTTTGAAGATCTTGTTTTCTTCCCAGAAGCGTTGCCACTTCTTCTCGATTGAGCTGAATGGGTAGCGTTCCATGAGCCAAGATGATAGCGGAAACCCGTTGTCCCGGTCAACGCGGCGCCGAGAGGCAGCCACCGCCGGACAGCCCCTGAGCCGGCAGCGCTATTGCTCTTCTTCGTCCTCCGAGTATTCGCTGCGAACCGGTGTGAATCGAACGCTTACGATCCGCTTACGAGCCATCGTTTCTATGACGAACACACCCACCGGGGTTTCAACCGTCTCCCCCTGAGCGGGAAGTCGCCCGAGTTGCTCCGCTATGTAGCCGCCGATGGTCTGAACATCGCGCGTTTGGGGAATCTCCACCCCGAGGCTGTCGTTTGCCACATAGATGGGCAGGTCCGCCACCAGTCGGTAGCTCGCATCGTCGATGGTAAGTATCTTCTCGGCCTCTTGGACTTCGTGCTCGTCGTAGATCTCGCCGAGGATCTCCTCGACGACATCCTCCATTGTTACGAGCCCCGAGACGCCGCCGTACTCATCGAGAACCACCGCCACGTTTAGCCCGAAGCGGCGAAACTGGGTTAGCATCTCGTCGATCTTGCGGTTCTCCGGTACGAAAATGGGCTCGACCATGACCGCCTTCAGCGTCTCCTCCTCGGAACTGCTGCTTGCCTCATCACCGGGCGTGGCGCCTGGGGACGCGGCGTCCTCGGCGGGGGCCGCCTCGGTTCGATCTGCCGGCGCTGCGGCGTCTTCAACCCAGGCCCCGGGACCCCTGCCAACCATTCGGCGAGCCAGCTCTTTGAGAATGACGACGCCCACGATGTGTTCCGGATGCCGGTCGTACACCGGCACTCTGGAAAACCCCGCGGCGGTAATCTTCGTGAACGCTGTGCTCAGCGGCTCTTCCTTGTCGAGGCTGAACACACGGGTTCTGTGGGTCATAACGGCATTGACGGTGACTTCGGTGAATCGGAGCACGTTTCGCACCATTCGGAACCGAAATGCCTCGAGGATGCCGACGGTTTCCGCGTGTTTCGCCAGATACAGTATGCTCTCGCGGGTAATGCTCGAGCCGCTGCTGCCGTGGCTGAGGCGGGTGACCAGCCGGCTGATCGCGCTCATGAACCAGACCACGGGCTTGAGCACGATCGAGAGAATCCAAATCAGCCGCGCGACGTGTGCGGTCCAGAAGACGTTGTGCACGAGTGCCACCTGTTTGGGGACGACCTCTCCGAAAATCAACACGATAAGAGTGAGAACTCCGGTCGTCACACCGAGAAGCGCACTGCCGAACAGCCGTATGGTGATCCCGCTTGCCATGACTGAGCCGGCTATGTTCATCAGATTGTTGCCCACGAGCACGGTGGTCAGCAGTACATCGGGACGGGAGGTCAGGTAGGAAACGTAGCGCCCCCGTTTACCCTTCGTGTTTTTGATTTCCTGTACTTGTGCTTCGGAGAGAGAGGTAAACGCAGTTTCGGTGCCGGAAAAGAAGGCGGAAAAAAAGAGGAACAGACCCAGGGCGACGAAGTCGAGGATCATCGACTAAACACGCTTCGAGCGCTTCGGGTTGTATGCAGTTTCGTCGTTCGCTATCAAGACCATGAGGTACGCCTCATGAGGATACCGGAGAGCGCTTAGTTGTGCAACGGAGTTGTGCAACGGAAGGGTCGAAGCCGTGACAAAAAAAAGAGGGGCCCCCCCGTGCGCCTGGTGAGGGTCGCACAGAGGGTAACCCCAAGGGTGGAAGCCAAGCTGCCGCGACGAGGCGTGCGGGAATAGGAGGTTGGGCAGCTTGGCTGTTTACTACTGCGTTCGTTTAGCCGTCCATCTCTTGCTGCAGTCGCTGCTGAAGCTCCTGATCGCTGCGGACCGCCATCATGATCTCGTTGAACCGCTCTACATTGAGCCCGTTCTCTTCGATGCTGGAGATCATCTCTTCCTGTGAAGACTCTTGGGTGCTGCCGATCTCCTCGATCAGTGCGCCGTACTCTTCACGCTCCGCGTCCGAAACGTCGGCGTTCTGGCCCCCACCGTCAGGCTGCCCTTGCAGCTGCTGGTGGACCTCGTTGAACTTCTCTTCGCTCATGTCGGACTGCGAGATGATCTCGTCGATCTCTTGGTTGACCTCTTCCTGCACTTGTTGGACCGT
>JAWLED010000023.1:6047-36535 GCA_041686235.1 Spirochaetia bacterium
CTGCTGGTGGACCTCGTTGAACTTCTCTTCGCTCATGTCGGACTGCGAGATGATCTCGTCGATCTCTTGGTTGACCTCTTCCTGCACTTGTTGGACCGTCTCGAGCGCGTCGACGAACTGGTCGAACTCCTGGGACTCAGGATCGACGTCGGGGACATCCTGCTGTTGCTGTGTGCCCGGCTGCTGGTCCTGTTGTGCATAAACGCCAACCCCCATACCGACGAGCAGGGCAAGCATTATTCCGAATGTAAGCAAGGATTTTGCAGTGTGTTTCATGCGATACTCCTTAATTGATGTTCTGAGAAAGGAGGATAGCTACTCTCTATCAGTGTCATGACCATGTTATGTGAAGATTTGACCAAGATGATCCGATGACCCCGGCTGTGAGCGCCGCCATGAGCGCTCAGGGTTTTCTCTTTCGCCGCCGAGTCTTATACTAAACAGAAACTGGGAGCATTGGGGAGCACTTTTTATGGAGAGCAAGAGAGCCGGCGTGAGTCACGTTGGAAGCGCTACCGCGCAGAAGATACGGCGCCTCTCGGTTATCCTTGTGGTCATAACCACCGTTCCCGCGGTAGGTGTCATGGCGCCGACTCCGGAGGCCGCAAAGGATCTTGTCGGACCCGTTGAGACGGTAGAAGTAGAAGAAGTTCTATTGTTCGATGACGGCGAACGCGGGGATGCGGCCGAAGAGGAAGAGCAGTCCCGGCGAGACATACTGCGTTTCGAAGACGGAAACCTCGTAGAGCAATTTCGCTATCAAGACGACGATCAACTCTCGTGGCATGCCACGCGTGAGTACGACGACGAAGGGCGCCTTGTCGATTGGAAGGCAATCGGTGCGGATGAGGAGCTGAACTGGCGGTACGAGTACGCCTATGACTCGGAAGGCCGAGTGGTCCGCGAAGTTGCGTATGGTGAAGGCGGACAGTTGGAAGAGGTGCTGCTCCGGGAGTATCAAGACAACGAGCTCGTCGAGGACGTCATGTATGGTCCCGACAATACCATCCAATGGCGCAAGTCTTACGATGAGGACGAAGAGGAACGCACCAAACAGTGGAGCGTCTATTACTCCGACGGCACGCGTATCAAGCAAATTCGCCAAAAATACGACGGTCGCGGCCGAGTCGTGGAAGAGATCCATACCGATCAGCTCGGGGCTACCTATGAACGAATCGAGTATTCCTACGGTCCACATGACCAGCCGCTGGAAATCAAAGAGTTCGATGGGAGCGGAGACCTTCAGCGAAGGACCGAATTCGAGCTGGATGAGCAAGGCAATGTAGAGGAGGAACACGTTTCGGTTCCCGATAACGATACCTCCGAACGGGTTTCTCGGGAGTTCGTGTACGACGATTTCGGAAATTGGGTTCGTAAGCGTGTGGTTACCGAGCTGGTAGCGGACGATGATCGAGAGGTGGTGGAAGAAAAGGTCGTCCGCCGTTCGATAGAATACGAGACGGACGAGTGACTCTCGGGCGATCGCTGTTTTCGCGGGCAGCTATTTTTATTTTCGCGTCTCTCTTGATTGTCGTGGTGGTTCTGTCGGGAGTGTTCGTTCTTGCGATCCAGCAGTCCATTGAGCGCTGGAACGTGCACCGCGGACGCCGGCTCCAAAACCTCATGGTACCGGCGCTCTCCCGCGTGTACAGGCAGGCGGGTGAGCTCAACGAAGATACAATCCATCGCGCCTTATCGCCCTTTTTGACCTCGAGCGTCTACGCCTACGTTACCGGTCCTGAGCGGCAGCCGCTGTACCTCTTTGTCAGAGGAGACCGGGCGTTGGTAAACGACACGCGAGAGGTCAAACGGCAAATGGAGAACCTCGAGGCCGATCTCTCGACGCCGGTGCCTATTCTCGACGGCAGCTCGGTCGTTGCCTATTTGTATGCCGACACGGTGGGCTTTCGGGAAAACGTAGCAAACCGCTACCTCGTAAACAGCATGATCACCACGGTCTCTACCGGAACCCTGGTTTCGGTAGGGGTTGCCTTTCTTCTGGCGCTCGTGTTCTCTCGTTTGCTGTCGCGCCACGCTGAGCTGCTTGCCCAAGGAATCGGGGAGTTGGCGGAGGGACGGCGGGATGTCACGTTTCCGGTAAAAGGCGCCCGCGAGCTTCGTGCCATCGCTGCATCGGCTTCTAAGCTGCAGGAGCAGCTCTCGAGCGAAGAACGCCTCAGGCGGCGCTGGAGCCAGGACATCGCCCACGACCTGCGAACACCGATTACTGCGCTCAAAACACAATTCGAGGGCATCCGGGAGGGTGTCATCTCCCCGAGCGCAGAGCGTCTCGACACCCTGTTCGAGGAAATCGTGCGAATCGAGCGGTTGGTTAACGATTTGCGGGAGCTGAGCAGAATGGAATCGCCGGAGATGGTGTTGGAGCCGGAAACAATACACGGGAGCTCCCTTCTCGAGGATTTGAAGAACTCGTTTTCCTCCCGGGTAACCGAGCGCATTGGCTCGTTTACGGTGCAGGGGGGCGGGGACGATTTCGTTGCCGACGAACATCTTGTCCGTCGGGCGCTGACGAATTTGCTCGATAATGCATTTCGTTATGTCCACGATGGGGGAGATATCGGTCTGCGGATGCTTCAAACCGATGAAGGAGTATGGTTCGAAGTATCGAATACCGGGTACGTCTCGCCGGACGAGCGTCAGGTCATGTTTGAACGCTTCTACCGTGGTGAGAGTGCCCGCAATTCAAAGGGCTCGGGGCTCGGGCTCTCCATTGCCAACGCTATCGCCAAGCTGCACGGGGGATTCGTGCGGTTTCGTCAAGACGACGACGTGACGAGATTTTGGGTCTTTTTCCCCCAAGAGCAGCCGCAGCAGCCGGAGGATTCCGGCACTGCTAAGCGACGGCATACCGAGCGCAAGTCGCCGGGCTGACTATTCGGGCTGCTCAGAACCCTCCGAGACGAACCGGTAGCCATAGCCGCGAACGGTTTCGATCCATCCGCTTTTTCCCAATCGATCGCGGATGTTGGCTATATGGGTATCCACCGTTCGTTCCGAGCCCTCGAAATGATAGCCAAGACATTCTCCGAGAATGTGCTGGCGAGATATTGCCCGACCTTCTCGAAACGCCAGATAGGAAAGGATCGTCCACTCCGCATTGGTCAGATAGAGCTCTTGGCCGTCGTGAAAAGCTTTTCGCTTGCGCTGGTCTACGTGGAGCTCGTGCCCGTTGTGATACCATGTTCCCTGTTCCTGCTCTGACTGAGACTGGGTACCGGCCCGTTTGAGGACGGCTTGGGTACGCAACAGCAGTTCTTTCGTGGAAAAGGGCTTTACGATGTAATCGTCGCCGCCTATCTCGAAGCCCATGACGCGACTCGACTCTTCCTCGCGGGCGGTGAGAAAGAGAATGGGAACGGTCGAATACTTGCGAATTTCCTTTGCCAGGATATAGCCGCTCTTATCCGGGAGCATAATGTCGAGGATGATGGCGTCCGGCTCGGAGACTCGCAGTCCTTCGAGCACCCCGGCGGCCCGGTCGAACTCTACGACTTCGAACCCGTTAACCTGGAAGTACTCACAAACGGCCTCTCGTATTAGCTTGTTGTCTTCGACGACGTATATTCTGTTCATGTTTCTCGTCTTAGAATGACACGGGTTTGGCTACTCCGCGAGGGACTCGAGGGGAATTTCACAAATACTTAACATATTCTGGTCGCACCCTTTGCCGACCGCCGCTAACCTTCACACTGTCACCTCCCGGTAGTGTCGTCAGTTCCAATTTACCGGGAAAGAGTAAGGAGGCCCTTATGTCTAAGCAGAAGCAAGAAGAACTGGTAGCCGTTATCCGCAAGTATTTGGATCAGGACCCCACGATCTCCGATCCGAGTAAAATTCTCGTTTCCGCAGAGCGTCGCGGCGGTCTTTTTAACAAGCGTACCGTTTTGACCCTCGAGGGTAAAGCCCAAAACGACGCTGAAGCGCGGGTCATTGCCGAGATGGTCGGCGCAAAGGTCGCTGATGAGGCCGAGATCGAAAACCGGCTGACCGCAAACTAAACCGGGCGAGGCGTCGCGGTCCGGTGCACGCCGGTCCGCCGGACCCCGGCCAGGTAACTCGCCGGTCCGCTGCCCGCCGCTCCGGCGGGCGCCGGCCTGGTGCCTGGCGGGCGCCGGCTTCGTGCCCGGCGGCGCGATGTATAGCGAGCGCTGCGCGGAGCGTAAACCTGCATAACTCCCGCTGCGCGGAGCACAAACAGCGATAAGCAAAAAAAGGGCGAGTCGCATTGCGAGCCTCGCCCTTTGTCGTTATCAATACGGGTATCTTTTCATTGTCCGCCCGTGGTGGCGGGACCCCGCCACCGCGGAAGCCACTACTCGACGGCGAGCACGTCTTTCATTGCTTTCTTGATCGTATCCTTCGGCAGCGCTCCCTGGGCCATCTGCGGCTTGTCTTCCATTGGAATGAACAGCATGGACGGGATGCTTTGGATACCAAAGGCTGCGGCGAGCTCCTGCTCCGCATCGGTGTCGATCTTATAGATGTGCATTTTGCCGTCATATTCCTCGGCAAGCTCTTCGAGTACCGGCTCTACCATTTTGCAGGGCTGGCACCAATCGGCGTAGAAGTCGATGATGGCGGGTTTGTCGCCCTCGTACTTCCATTCGCTGTTGTTTTCGAAATCAAAGACTTTATCCTTGAAGGTCTCTTTTGTCAGATGTTCAGGCATAATACTCCCCTTGCATTGTATTCAGTTTCATTTATATAGGGAATGTAATAAAGAATCCGGTTAAAGTAAAGCGGAATCTGCTACACATTCGATCCCAAAACCTACCACGCAGCCCCTTCGTTCAACAAGAAAGGTACAACGAAAAACGGTAACACGAGCTGCCCGCCGTTCATTATGACGGGGGTTTACCTCTCCGGCTGAACTCAGTATTATATTCATTACTTACTGAAAGTAATTAAATTTACCGAGTACAACGAACTGGAGAAACCTATGAACCCTGAGAACCTGCATCCAACGCCGCAAACCCCGAAGCTCGGAATTCTGTTCCTCGGCAGAAAGCGTGCCGGCTTCGACCCGGAGTGGGGCGCGGAGGTCCGCAAGCGGATTCGGGCCTTTGTCGATGAGGCCGGCATTGAAGCTGTGATCCCCTACGACAACATCGCCGACGACCCAACCGTGCGCGACGCGGTCTCTCAGTGCCGGAGTGCCGGGGTTGATGCCCTTGTGATATGCCAGCCGACCATTTCCGACGGTCGCTTAGCGCCCGTCGCCGCACAGGTGTGGGACGCCCCCATTGTTTTGTGGGCAACCACGGAGAAACCGACCGGGGAGATGATAAGCGCCAACTCACTCGTCGGTACGCATGTGTTCGGCGCGGTCATGCGGGGACTTCATCGCCCGTTCGAAGTGGTCTACGGTCATCCCGACGACTCGGCGACTCGCTCGTCTCTGATTCGAGCGGCGCGGGTCGCCGCTACGGTGGAGCACGTACAGCGAGGAAAGGTCGGGCTTATCGGATATCACGTACCGGGGTTCATCGACCTGCACGCCGATCCCTTTCAGATGTCCGAGAACTTGGGAATCCAGCTCTATCATCAAAGCGTGCAGGAGTTCCTCGGCTCGCTCGACGACATAGACGACGGCGACGTAGATACGGAGGTCGAGCGGCTGGCCGGCTTTGGAATCCCCTACCGAGGTGATGTCGACGAGTCGGCGCTTGCGATGCAGGCGCGCTATTACCTCGGCTTTACGCGACTGTTGGAGCGAGAGGGGCTGGACGGGCTTGCATTTCGCTGCTGGCCCGACCTCCCCACGATAACCGGGCACTGGCCGTATCTCGCCCTCGCAACCCTCGTCTCCGAGGGGCGGGCCCTCGCAATGGAGGGAGACGTCGACGGGGCGATCTGCTCCATCATCGGCGAGAGACTCGGGCTCGGTCCGGTATATCTCAGCGACTGGCTCGAGCATGACGAGGATTCCATCACCATTTGGCACACCGGTGCCGCGCCGTTCCAGTTTACCGAGCCGGTTGGAACCGAGAAGGGTCCTCATCTTACCGGCCAGTTCAACAACAAAAGGCCGACGGTCGTCGAGGCCACGATCCGACGGGATCTGCCGGTGACCATGTTCCGTCTCTGGCGGATGGACGGCACCTATCACATGACCGCCCTCGAGGGGACCACTCGCGAGCCGAAGCGCCACCTGCTTGCGACCAACGGGCGTGCCGAGGTAGACGGGGTGAACGTGCGCGAGTGGTTTGACGATATGATCCACGAAGGCATGCCGCATCACCTGTGCGTGGTGCAGGGCCACCATGCAGACACCTTCAGACGCGTCGCCCGCGCGCTCGGGGTGCGGTGGCATACGGCGTGATTGGTTAGAGATTTCCGAGGATGAGGTAGGCACCAAGCGCAACAAGGAACACGTCGGTTGCGCGGTGAAAGATGTGCGTGGGGAGGCGGCCGGAGACGTGGGCTCCGGCCCATGTGCCGAGCAAGACGACCGGGAGAAACGGAAGTGAGCGCACCAGGGTGAACGCGGTGATGTTTGCTGCAGCGACGTGTGTGATGAGGGCGGCGGCTGCAGTGGCTGCAAAGAAGAACTGCGTATTTGCCTTTGCGCGCATGCGGTCGTGATCGCCGGTGTAGAAGTATGCGACGACCGGCGGGCCGGAGGTAGAAAATGCCCCGAGGAAGAGGCCGGAAATCGCTGAGAACAAATAGCCCACTCCCGGACGGCGCATCCAGGTTTGTAGCGTGGACTGAATCAGGACGGAGAACGCCGTCATGAGAATAACCACCGCCCCGAGTGCAATCATGACGATGTTTCCCTCGACATTTTCGAGGAAGTAGGCTCCTACCGGAACAAGAGGATAACTCGCAAGCGCGAGAGGAAACACTCGTCGGTACTCCACGTGTCTGCGGTGCAAGATAAAGTTGTAGATACCAACGGAGACACCCACCCCCACCACCATGCCCACCGCCGTCTGCGGATCGAAGGCGAGCGCCAGGATCGGTGCGGCGATCAGGGCCATGCCGAAACCGGTGAGCCCTTGGACGAAACTCGAGGCCGCGTAGAGCGCGGCAAGTAGGATAATGTGTAGTATGTCCACCGGCGGGAATACTACTCTCGGCGGGGGCAGCGGTAAACCGCCTCGAGGCGGCCCGCCCGGGGCCGGCCCCGAGGTGGGCGCCTCGGGTGCCGGGGGGCTCCGCGCGAACGGCCCGCCGACGCCCCCTGATTTACTCTGGGCTGTCCTGCACGGCGCCAATCGACAAGTGCTTAGTCTCGGTGAAAGCCTCCATGCCTTCGATGCCGAGCTCACGGCCGAGGCCGCTCTCTTTTACGCCGCCGAACGGGCAGTTGCTCGTGGAGGGCACGGCATCGTTGAGCCCGATGGTGCCCGCTTCGAGCATCTCGCCGAGCCGCCAGGTACGGTTGAGGTCGGTGGTGTAGGCGTAGGCGGCAAGCCCGTAGCGGGTGTTGTTTGCCTGCTCAATGGCCTCTTTTTCGGTATCGAAGGCTACCACCGGCGCCACCGGTGCAAAGGTTTCCTCTTTCATACAGGCGGCGTTTTCCGGCACATCGGCGATGACGGTGGGCTCGAGATAGAACCCTTCCTTGCCTTCGACTGCGTTTCCTCCGCACAGAACGCGTCCGCCGGCCTTTTTCGCATTTTCAATGTGTGCGAGCGCGTTGTTGAGCCCGTCCTCGTTTACGACCGGGCCGATGTCGCTGTCTTCATCGAGCCCATAGCCGACTTTCAACTGTTTCGTGCGCTCGACGAACTTTTCGAGAAAGTCCTCGTATACCGCCCGCTCTACATATATGCGGTTGGAGGCAATGCATGACTGTCCGGTGTTGCGGAACTTGGTCATCAGCGCGCCCTCGACGGCGAGGTCGAGGTCGGCATCTGCAAATACCAGCACCGGCGCGTGGCCGCCGAGCTCGAGAGACAGGTTGGTCACCGTCTTCGACGATTTTTCGATGAGCTGCTTACCCACTTCGGTGGAGCCGGTAAAGCTGACTTTGCGCACCTGGGAGTTCTCCATGAACTCGTCGACGATGGGGCCGCCGGGACCGGTGAGCATCTGGAAGACGCCGCGGGGAATACCGGCTTCTTCGAAGCACTCGGCAAGCTGCACCGCGCACAGCGGCGTCTGGCGCGCCGGTCGGAGAATCGCCGTGCATCCGGCGGCAAGTGCCGGAGCGGCCTTTCGGACCGAGAGCACCAACGGAAAGTTCCACGGGGGAATCAAACCTACGACGCCGACCGGTTGTTTTAGAATGAGGTGGCGTTTTCCGTCTGCCTGGTGCGGCACGATGCGCCCGTAGCCGCGGCGGGCCTCCTCTGCAAACCATCTGAGGTGATCAATTGCCACCTTTACCTCTCCGCGGCCCTCGCGAAGCGGTTTACCGTTTTCCTTGGTAATGGTCTCGGCAATTTCTTCGCTGCGTTTTCGCAGGCAGTCGGCCACCGCGAGGAGATAGTCGCCGCGCTGCATGCCGGTAAGTCGGCGCCAGGCCGGAAAGGCCTTTGCGGCTGAATCTACCGCTTGCTTGGCAACATCTCGCCCGGCGGAAACCACCTCGGCAAGCGGTTGCTTCGTCCCCGGGTTCATAACGGTGAATGTGTCGCCGGTTTCTATCCACTGCCCGTCTACATAGAGTTTCTTCGTGTCCATTGTGTGCTTCCCCTTTGCCTCTACTTTTGCTTTGTGTGTGCGCGGTTGCGTTTATCAACGCTGACCCGAACTCGAGGCCCGGGTCGTCCGAGCTACTTTCGTTGGGAACTACTTGGGAACCTTCTCCCAGTCCTGCAAGAACTGGTCGATGCTGGAATCAGTGAGCGGATGATCGTAGAGCTTGAGAAGAACGTCGTAGCTCATCGTGCAAATGTCGGCGCCCAGCAGGGCTGCCTCCACGACGTGGAGGGGATGGCGGACTGCGGCGACGAGAAGCTCGGTCTCATAGCCGTAGTTGTCGTAGATTTGTCGGATTTGGCGGGCAATCTCCATGCCGTCGTGCGAGATATTGTCGAGCCTGCCGACGAAGGGACTGATAAAGGTGGCGCCCGCCTTGGCAGCGAGCAGCGCCTGGGAAGCGGAGAAGGTCGTGGTGACGTTGGTCTTTATCCCTTCGGAGGCCAGCTGCTTAACCGCGGCGAGCCCCTCTTTCATGATCGGCACTTTCACGACGACGTTGTCGGCTACCTTTGCAAGTGCCCTGCCTTCATCAACGATGGTGTCGGCGTCGAGGCCGACGGTCTCGAGGCTTACCGGGCCGTCCACCATGTTGCAGATCTTCGGATAGAGCTCTTTGGGATTCGCCCCGGTTTTCGAGACGTGTGTCGGATTCGTGGTAACCCCGTCGAGCATACCAAGGCGCTTTACCTCTTCGATCTGAGACGTGTCTGCGGTATCGAGAAAAAACTTCATCACCGGCTCCTTTTGTTGTTGTTGATTTCGGATTCCCTTGACAACAATTCCACCTCGCGGTAGAAGGAATTAATTAGTTTCTTATTGTAAGAAACCATTTGTAACGAGTCAATATACGGAGGTTCACAACACATGAAACACGGCGCGCTCATGCACAATCATGATGACGACGTTGCCGTCGTCGTACAAGACGTCGAGCACGGCACCTCGGTGCAGGCGGTCACCCTCGAGGGAGACACGATTGCCACGGTGACCGCGGTTGATGATGTGCCGCTCGGTCACAAGATCGCGGTTCGCGATGTCGATCAGGGCAAGGATGTGATCAAGTACGGCCGCAGTATCGGCGAGGCGTCCGAGGCCATCAAGGCCGGCGCTCACGTCCACACCCATAACATCAAAAGTAAGAGGTGGGCATAATGGCACAGGATCTGAAGCTTACCGGATACAGGCGAGAAAATGGACGAGTCGGTGTCAGAAACTATGTTGCGGTCATCCCCGTCGACGACATATCCAACGCGGCCGCGGAAGGGGTGTCGTATCTCATTCGAGACGTCATGGCCCTGCCGCACCCTTACGGCCGACTTCAATTCGGTGAGGACCTCGAGCTCACCTTCGACACGCTCATCGGTACGGGGCGGAACCCCAATATCGCCGCAGCCATCGTCATCGGCATCGAGCCGAAATGGACGCAGCGCATTGCCGACGGCATTGCCGAAACGGGCAAACCGGTTGCCGCTTTCAGCATCGAGCGCTACGGCGACCTCAAGACCATCGAGGCGGCCTCGCGCAAGGCGAAGGAGTTCGTGCAATGGGCTTCGGAGATCCCCCGCGAGGAGATCGGTCTCGGAGAATTGATGGTGAGCGCGAAGTGCGGCGAGTCGGACACGACCCTCGGCCTTGCATCGAACCCGGCCATTGGACGGGTGTTCGAGCGCATGCTCGCAGAGGGAGCAACGGCCATCTTCGGAGAAACGAGCGAGACGACCGGCGGTGAGGACATCATCGCCGATAACGCGATCAACGACAAGGTGAAGCAGGAGTTCCTCAAGACCTTCCAGGATTATCAAGACTTCATCGTCGGCACCGGCGCCGACCTGCTCGGCTCCCAGCCCACCGAGGGCAATATCCGCGGCGGGCTTTCGACGATCGAAGAGAAGGCGCTGGGAAACGTCGAGAAAATGGGACGCAACAAGCTGACCTCGGTGCTCAAGCCGGCCGAGGCGCCCGCCGGTCCGGGGCTGCACTTCATGGACAGCTCGAGCGCGGCGGCGGAAATGGTCACCCTCGCGGCGGCCGGCGGGTCGGTGCTGCACTTTTTCACCACCGGCCAGGGAAACATCATCGGCAACCCCATCATCCCGGTCATGAAGGTGACGGCCAATCCGCTAACCATCGAGACCATGAGCGAACATGTTGATGTCGACCTCTCGGCCATGCTTCGCCTCGAGATGGACCTCGACGAGGCGGCCGACTCGGTGCTCGACGTGATGGCTCATACGGTACGCGGGAAGCTCACCGCCGCGGAGGCGCTGCGGCACAACGAGTTCGTGTTGACCAAGCTCTATAGGAGCGCCTAAACCGCAGGCTGGGGGCAGTGGCCGGCGGAACCCCGCCGGCCGCTGCGTCACCGGCGGCGCCGCGCCGCCGATTGCCGCTGCGCCCGAGCGCGAGCGTGGGCGGGGCGCAGGGTGGCGCCCGGCGGGTGAATGAGCATCGATATGGCACGACACAGCGTTCCCTACAACCGCAGCACACTCGAGTTCGAGTTGCCCGACGAGTGGAACGTCGAGTACGTCGAGCCACAGCGTGTGAGCCCGGCATCGGACCCGAAGGCGGCGGTAGAGGCGGCGCTTTCGGCGCCGGTAGGCGGGTTTTCGTGGGAAGAGCTCTCGAGGCGCGTGGCGGGCGCCTCCGGTGGACGCGCCTCCGCGGCGGGCGCGTCGGCCCGGGGCTCCGAAGGCGCCGCGCCGGGCCGGGGCTCTCGCGCGCCCGGGCCAGGTGGGGCTTCGGCGGGCAAGCCGTTTCGCGTGGCGATTGCGGTCAACGACAAGACCCGCCCGGTACCGCACGGTCATCTGCTGCCACCCTTGCTCGCGCGCCTCGAGGCGGCGGGTATCGCGGCGGAGCATATCCTGCTTGTCATCGCCACCGGCACGCACCCTCCCATGACGGAGTCGGAGTTCCCGGCCGTCCTTCCCCCGAGCTTGCTCGAGCGCTACCACGTTGTCTCTCACGACGCCGGCGACGAGGCTAACCTCGAGGCGGTGGGAACGACCTCGCGCGGGACGCCGGTTCGAATCAACCGACTGTTTCTCTCGGCCGACCTGCGCATCGTCATCGGAAACATCGAGCCTCACCAGTTCATGGGATACTCGGGGGGCGTGAAGAGCGCGGTCATCGGACTTGCCGCCAAGGACACGATCAACCACAACCACGAGATGATGAGCCGTCCCGAGGCAATGGTGGGACGTTTCGACGACAATCCGGCGCGACAGGACGTCGAAGAGATGGGGCGGATGGTGCGCGTCGATCTCGCGCTCAACGCGATTTTGAACGACCACAAAGAGATCATCGAGGCCGTCGCCGGAGAGCCCACCGAAGTGATGCGGCGCGGCATCCCCCGGGTGCGCGAGCTGTATACGGCCGAAGTGGAGGAGCCTCTCGACCTCGTCATTGCCTCTCCCGGAGGACACCCCAAAGACATAAACGTCTATCAGGCACAGAAGGGGCTCGCACACGCCTCCTTAGTCACGCGAGAGGGTGGGGCCATTATCGTGGTCGCCGCCTGTGTGGAGGGAAGCGGGAGCGAGAGCTACGAGACATGGGTTTCCCGGCGCGACAGCCACGAACAGGTATTGAGCGATTTCGCCGCTGAAGGCTATTGCATTGGACCGCACAAGGCGTTTCAGATTGCCCGCGAGGCAACTCGCTTTGCAGTTGCGTGGGTGAGCGACATGCCCCGGGAGCTCAGCGAGAAGCTTTTGCTTCGAAGCGCCGACAGCGTGGAGGCGGCCTGTTCACTGCCCGCCCTCGAGGCGGCCCTCCGGCGCAGCGATGAGGGCGCGCCCGGCAGCTCGGGGGCGCCCGGCAGTTCGGGGGAGGCCGGCGCCGTGGGCGCGGCCGCGCCCGGCCGGCTGCGGGTGGGGATTATGCCGCTTGCGAACGCCACGATTCCAACGATCCGGGGACGAGATCGGGGAGGGGAGAGCCGATTATGACGCAGGGGCCGCTTCGCAGCTACGACGTGCGGGAACGCAACGAGAAGCTGGTTCTGCAAATCATCCACCGCAAGGGCGGGATCTCCCAATCCGAGGTGTCGCAGGAGACCGGACTCAAGCCGCCCACGGTTTTTCGGATCTTTTCGCAGTTGGAATCCGACGGCATTATCCGCGAGTGCAGTCCCGATCGGCGCTCGGCACCGACCAAGGGCCGCAAACCGGCGTTCTACTGCGTGGTCCCTGAGAGCTTCTACACGATCGGCATCGATTTCTGGGCGGGCTCGGCGGCGGTCGTGGTTGTCGACTTTGCCGGGACGGCGGTGCACAGTGAGGTCGTGCACACCGCCCCCGATACCGGTGCCGCCGGGGTCATGGCCGAAATAACGGCGTTAATCGAACGCTCGGTTGCCGGTTCGGGCTTGGACCGGGAGCGGATACTCGGCATCGGCGTGGGCGCGCCGGGTATTGTCGACATTGAAAGCGGTACGGTCGTGCGGTATCCCCGCATCCCGGGGCTCAACGGATACGGCATAACCGAGGAGCTCAGCCGCCGATTCGGCCGGCCGGTCCATATTCACAACAACGCCGCGGTGATCGCGCTCGGAGAGTACCGCTACGGCTCGGTGCAGGATCATCAGTCGGTGATGACCTTCCTCATTCGCTCGGGAGTGGGGGGCGCGTTTCTGCAGAACGGACGGATTCTGACCAATCGAGGGCGGACGGTGCTCGAGGTAGGACACATGGTGTTCGATCCCAATGGTCCGCCGTGCCAGGGGGGACGCCCCGGTTGCCTCGAGAGCTATTTGTCCGAGGGTGCGGTGACCGCAGCGGTGGAGAAAGCGGGCTTCGCCGGTCTCGATGAGGTGGAGACCTACCTCGAGCGGAGGGGCCTTCTCGGGTCGGATGCCTCCGGTGCATCCGAGTCGCTGTTTTCCGAGCTTGCCGAGGCGTCCTCGGACCTCGCCGAGACGGCCCGCGCGTTTGCCGAAGCGGCACATACGCTCTCTAATCTTCTCAACCCCGAGTGCTACCTGATTGTGTCTCGATACCGCTGGTTCTCTCAGTTTCTGGGTTCGGCGCTCGAGCACTACCCGGACTCGGACTCGCCGGGGTTGAGCGAGGGGATGGCGGCGATTTTCCCGCAGACCTATGACCCGATTCGCGCATGTCGGGGCGCGACGGATTTGGTTCTGGACCGGTTCTTTGAGCAGTGACGGCGGTGTGACCGGCCCGGCACGAGCGGTCGAGCGGCGCGCGGCAGTCCACCGCGCCCGCCCGGAATGAAAACTGCCGGCCCGCGGCAGAGTGAAAGCTTATGCTTGCGTAGCTAGGCAAGCCGTGCGATGGTTGAATGTGGTGCCAAGAGTTTGGCGGCCGAGGTATTGTTGACAACGCAACGAACCTCGGTATATATTTTCTTTTAGGAAAAAACTAAAGGAGGCGACGTTATGGGTACACGTACCATGTGGAAGGCACTGAGTTTCTTAGTGCTCTTCGTTTTTGTCGGCTCG
This sequence comes from Spirochaetia bacterium, assembly GCA_041686235.1. Classification (GTDB taxonomy): domain Bacteria; phylum Spirochaetota; class Spirochaetia; order DSM-27196; family PWMO01; genus JAAAOH01. Next base: position 20,185 of record JAWLED010000023.1, read on the forward strand.
GCCCTCGTGTTTGCGACGGGTCAGGCAGAAGAAGAAGGAGAAGGCCCCGTCCAGGTAGCATTCGACAGTCGAACCGACCGAGAAGCTATCTTCGAGGATGTGCTGTCGGAGTACATCGAGGATGAGCGCGTGTCGCTTCGGGCGCTGCCGGGAACCTCCGGCGAGCAGTTGGATTTCTACACGACCCGGTTTGCAGCGGAGGCAAGCACGCCGGACACGATTCATATGGACATCGTATGGCCGGCTACCTTCGCCGGTGCGGAATGGGCACTGCCGCTCGACGACTATGTCGACGAGTCCACCAAAGACGAGTATCTCGACAGCTACATCGACGCTCTTACCGTAGACGGCGAGCTCGTCGGGCTTCCCGGTGACGCCGACGGACTCATGTTCTGGTATCGAACCGACCTGCTCGACGAGTACGGTTTCGACGGTCCCCCCGAGACGTGGAGCGAGCTGGTAGAGCAAGCTCAGACCATCTTGGAGGGAGAGGACGATTCCAACCTCCAGGGTATCACGTTCCAGGGCGCCAACATCGAGGGTATGCTTGCCAACTACCTTACGTTCCTGTGGGGTAACGGCGGCTCGGTGCTCGACGACGACGGCAACGTTGTTATCGACAGCGAAGAGTCCGTAGAGGCGCTCGAGTTCATGATCGATCTCTACGAGGAACACGACGTTGCAAGCGACGGTGTGGTAACCACCGAAACGGACGACAGCCGCGTGGTATTCCAGGACGGCAGAGCAATCTTCATGCTCAACTGGACCTACGTGTGGGGACAGCTCAACAGCGACGACTCGGAGGTAGCCGGAAACGTCGACGTATCCACGCCGCCGGCCTTCGAAGGCCATGATCCGTCCATCGCCCTCGGCGGTTTCCAGTTCGGCGTAAACGCAAACTCCAACAATCCGGAGCTTGCCGTAGAGGTAATCCAAGAGCTCTCTTCCTTTGAAGGCCAGAAAGAAGCGGCAATGGTGCGAGGCGACATGCCGACGATGAAATCGGTCTACGAGGACGAAGAGGTCATCGAGGAAAACCCCTTCTTCGAGAAGGTGCGAGAGATCCTTGCAACCGGAAAGTCGCGGCCGAAGAGCCCCAACTATGGCGAGGTGAGCGAGGCAATTCGCAACCAGCTCTCCGCCGCTCTCGGTGGTGAGAAGAGTGCTGAAGAGGCACTGTCGGACGCAGCGGATGCGCTCGAGGATATGACTCTGTATCAATAAGACCGTAAGGCCGGCATGCACGGCCGTTACGTAGTGGGGACGGAGATCACCCGCACGAGGCGGGTGACTCCCCCCTTCTTTTAGGAGAGACAGGTGAGCACTATAGCCGGAGAAGTGCAGCAACGGGGACGCCTTGATAATCTCAAGCGTCTGGCGCGCGGAGACCTCTCCGAACGTGAGTTGATATTCCTCCTCCTTGCCCCCGCCACGGTGTTTCTGTTGCTCATGGTGGTTTACCCGCTTGGCCGGACCATCTTCTTGAGCATGCATCAGCTCAAGCTATCGGCGCCGCAGGAGACCCTGCCCTTCGTGGGGCTCGAGCAGTTCGCGAAGATGTTCGCCGATGCCCGCTTTTATAACTCGCTTCGCGTGCTGGGCATATATGGAGCAGGGACGGTCATCTTTCCGCTGATAGTCGGCTTGTTTATGGCGCTGGTGGTCCATCGCGTGTTTCCGGGACGATGGATTGCACGTGCCGCGGTCATCCTCCCGTGGGCAATGCCGCGTTCGCTGAGTGCACTCACGTGGTCGTGGATTCTCGACAGTAGCTACGGCCTCGTGAATGGAACGCTCCTCGGACTCGGGCTGGTGAGCGAGCCGATCCTTTTCTTAGGACAGTCCGACCTTGCTATGGTGTCGCTCATTTTTGCGAGCACCTGGAAGACCGGGTCATTCATGGCCCTTATACTTCTTTCGGGACTCCAGTCCATTCCCGGGCAGCTGTACGAGCAGGGCAAAGTCGACGGAACATCGAAACTGCAGGCGTTTCGCTATATCACGGTGCCTCAGTTGAAGTCGTCGATCCTCGTAGCATTGATTTTCCGAACGATCGTTGCGGTGCAGGTGTTTGATACGCCGTTTGCGCTTACGAAAGGAGGGCCCGGGACGGCCACTGAGCCGCTGAGCCTCTACATATATCGGGTGACGCTCAATCATCTGGACTTCGGCTACGGATCTGCGTTGGCGCTGTTCATGATCGCCCTCACGCTGGTGGCGGCGGTACTCTACATACGGGTTCTGTGGGATTAAGTGTGGGACTACGGTAATGACACGTAACGGATTAGATTTCGATACGAAACTTCAGTATTTCGGCTTCTACGTCGCGGTTGTTCTGCTCATTGTGTACTCATTTACGCCGGCGCTGTGGTTGATACTGACGAGTCTCAAAGAGACGTCTCAGATCATCAAAGTGCCGCTGCAGTATATCCCGAATCCGGTGACCTTTGAGCAGTATTCGCAAGTGTTCGAACGGGCGCCGTTCGCATCGTTTATCATAAACAGCGTAGTCGTCTCGCTGAGCTCCATGGTGCTGACGGTGTTTATTGCAACGCTTGCGAGCTACGCCCTTGCGCGCCTGCGGGTGCGGCACAAGCAAGCCTGGCTTACCGCGTTCCTGCTCATTTCCACCTATCCGCTCATTGCGCTCATGGTGCCGTTGTTCCAGACGTTTCGCGAGATCGGTCTGCTCAACACCTATCCGGCTTTGATCCTGCCCTACAGCGTGTTCTCCATGCCGATTTCCATCTGGATACTAACGACGTTCTTCCGCACGATCCCGAGCGATCTCGAAGATGCCGCACTCATCGACGGGTGCTCCCGCGTGGGCACGCTCACCCGGGTTATCTTTCCGCTCTCGGCGCCGGGTGTTGCCACCGCCTCCATGATTACCTTCGTCAACTCGTGGAATGAGTTTACGCTTGCCTTCTCGCTGATGTCCGATGAGCACCGATACACGTTGCCCGTCGGCGTGACGCTGCTGCGCGATCAGTTCGTCACCCCGTGGGGACTCATCTCGGCGGGAGCGACAATCACAATCGTTCCGCTTGTGCTTCTGATCGTGTTCTACCAGAAGTCCCTCATTAGCGGCTTGACGGCCGGGTCGGTAAAAGGCTGAGGTATTTCGATCTCCCCGAAAGGCCGGCACCATATGATGAGCCGAGAGAATCTCTACAGACGATTCGACTACGCACGTCGATACGGGTTTTCCATAGATGGAGCCGCCCCGTGGACGGGGTATGTAGCAAAGCCCGGTAGCCACGACGACGGGGCGTACCACGGGCCCTTTCTCGGAGGCCTCGGCAGCGGGACGTTTAGCAGGGACCTCTCGGGCCGCTTTTCGAGGTGGCACTTGCAGCCCGGACTCCACGTGGCGCAGACCATCCCCCAAGCACGGCTTTTGTGCCGATGGAGCAACGCAGGAGGGGAGGCGGGATCCCGGTGGATCGGGGTCGGCGAGGCGCCCGGGTGGGGCGATTACCGGCCCTCGGCACCGGGGTTTGCAGAGAACGCGCGGCACTATGCCGTACTGTTTCCCGAGTGCTTCGAGCGCTACGACGACCCCGAGCTGCCGTTCCGACTGTTGCTTCGCTACTGGTCGCCGCTTGTCTTCGGCGATGAGGCGGCATCGTCGATGCCGGTGGTCTATTTCTCGCTCCACGTGGAGAACCAAAGCGACACACCGCTGGATTTTGCCGCCGCATTCTTTTGGCCCAATCTGCTCGGGTGGCGGAACTCGCGCGTTCCGTCGGTTGATCGCGGGGACAACAGCCGGCCCGGACAGACCCACAGCGGAAACACCGCACGCGGTGCGCGGGACGCGCGCGGGGTCGGCGGGGCCTCGGACGGGGTTGGCCGCGTTGGCCACGATGGCGGGGCCGTGCAAGGCGGTGCGCAACCGGCCGAGCCCGGAGCCCCCACGACGGCGGTGGTGCAACAGCGCCGCCCGGAGCAGGAAGTTTCGCTCGACCTCGAGGGCGAGGTTGCGTTGTCGGTAACCGGTCCCGCGAACGGCACCGTGAGCCGTGAGATCTGCATGAAGTCGGATCTGAACGCAATCGGCGTTCCGCCGGGGGAGCAGCAGTTCACCCAGGCATGGGCGGAGCAACACTTTCTCGAAAACGGAGCGCTTCCGGGGACGGAGGAAACGTGGCGGGCGCACTGGCACGAGCCGGTGAGCTCGGCGGTGGCCGCCCGAGCGGTCGTGGCGCCGCAAGGTGATGCGGACTTCGACGTTACGCTTGCCTGGGACATGCCGCTTGTGGTATTCGGCTCCGAGCGCACCTGGGAGAAGCGCTACACCGCGGAGTTCGGAGCCTCGGGGCGGGCGGCAGAGCGCATCTGCGAGCGCGCCGGCGCACAGCGGGAGGCGTGGCTTTCGGGCATCGACGCGGGGCGTGCCGGGGTGCTGGAGAGCCTCGAAGAGGCGGGCATTGCGCAAAGCACCGCCGGCGCGGTGCTCAACGAGCTCTTCCTCGTCGTTGGAAACGGCACGGCGTGGGTGGCAAGAGAGCACGGGCGCCCGGCCGGTCTCGGCGCCCCGACGCTCGGCGGCGGTGAGCACTTTGCGTTTCTCGAGGGCTTCGATACCGGCTACTATTACTACAATACCCTCGACCTGTGGGCCTACGCGTTTGCCGCGCTTTCGTTCTCGTGGCCTGAGATCGGTGACGGGGTCTTTCGCGATCTCCTCGACAGTCTGGAGACACCCGACGAGCGTGAGAGGATCGTGTACCGGCTGTTCGAGAAGCGCCCGATACTAAAGCGGCACAAAGCTCCCCATGATCTCGGCTGTCCCATGGAGGACCCCTGGCACGAGCTAAACGGCTACACCATGCGAGATGATCCCAACAGCTGGAAGGATCACAATCCCGCGCTCATCGTGAGCTTCTACCTCCACAAGCAATTGCGCGGGGCGCCGGTCGACGCCTCCGAGTGGAGCCTGCTCAAGGCCGCCGGAGAGCACACCCTCGGCGACGATACCGAGGGCGACGGCCTGCCACGTCACAAGGAGTTCGGCGACAGCACCTGGGACGCACTGGCCTTCCGGGGAGTAAGTGCCTACAGTGCCGGGCTCACCCTCGCCGCCTATTGCGTCCTGCGGTCGCTTGCCGAGGGGTTTGGGGAAAACGAGCTGCGGGAGCTGTACTCGAGGAAGCTCTCCTCCGGCACCGAGGTGTTCGAGAAGCTCCTGTGGACCGGCGCGTTCTACCGAACCGACAGCGAGGGACGCTACCGGGAAACGGTCATGTCGGACGCGCTGCTCGGGCCCTACTACGCAGCGCTTTCAGGGCTCGGGGAGCTCTTGCCGGTAGAGCGCGTGCGCTCTCATCTTTCGACGGCGTTCGAGTATAACGCGGCACGGTACGCGGGCGGACGCCACGGGGCGCTCCTCGTCTCCGACGGCCGCGGTGAGCGCTTCACCCCCGACGGTGGAGAGGAGCTCCAGATCAACGAGGTGATCGTGGGAAGCGCGTGGGCTCTCTGTGCCATGATGGAATGGTACGGGCTTCGCGATACCGCGGGGCGCCTCGGCGAGTCGTTACGCCGGACCCTCTACGAGGACTCCGGCTTGCAGTTTCGCACGCCCGCCGCGTTCGACGCCGATGGGGCGTTTCGCGCCCCCATGAATATGCGACCTCTGTCGGTATGGCTTCTCACGATGAACCAGTCTCGGCGAGCGTCGGCTCAGCGAAAATCGCCCCTTTGAGGGAGGATAGGTATGAATCAGAACATGAGCGTACAAACGGACAATCGTTCCGATAGTGACGGGTCGGCAGCCGCAACGGCGACTGGGACCGAAGCCACCACGCTCTCGGTGCAGCAAGACGGGACCCGGCTGCGGGTATTCTTTCGTGGACGCCTTATCGCCTCCCACAGCCCAAAGCGGCCGTTTATCTATGTCGGCTCGGGACGGCTTCGCTATCACGATTCAAAGGGCCACTACACAATACGGCCGTTGAAAATGATTCGCCGTCCGTGCCCGACGTTGAGCGTACGGGATGAAACACCCCGCGAAGGAGAGTCCCAGGCGCTGCTGCTTGTCTCTCCGGCCGGCATTGCAATTCGACTGGGGGTTATCGGGGAGAAACTCCAGATTACCTTTCCCCACCGCGAGCCCCACGTCAGCAACCTGTGGATCGCCTTCGAGGCGGACCCGGAAGAGCACATCTACGGCGGGGGCGAGCAGTACTCGCGACTCGACATGAAGGGCTCGCGCGTGCCGATGTGGTCTCAGGAACCGGGCATTGGGCGTGGCCGCGACCTCATCAGCTGGTTTGCCCGGATGCGCCTCGGGTCCGGCGGTCATTGGTACTCGACCTACTATCCGCAGCCCACCTTCGTCTCGACGGCGAATTGGTTCTGTCACGTGGATATGTGGCGATACGGCGAGCTGGACTTCCGTGCCCGCGACCGAGCCGTTATTCACTCGTGGGAAGTTCCCGAGCGGATTATCATCGGTGTGCATGACAGCGCCGAGGAAACGGTCAAAGCGGTAGCGCGCACCGTAGGGACGGCGCCGGAGCTTCCCGACTGGGTATACTCCGGGATGTGGCTCGGCGTACAGGGAGGCTCGGACGAGGTCCGCCGGAAGGTGCGCGAGGCGCAGGAGGCGGGCGTTAAGCTCTCCGGTGCATGGGCCCAGGACTGGGAAGGTCGCCGCGTGACCGCCTTCGGAAGCCAGTTGATGTGGAACTGGCGCTACGACCGCACGCTCTATCCCGATTTTCCGCAGCTCGTCTCCGAGCTCGGCGAGCAGGGCATACGGATGCTCGGTTACGTAAATCCGTTTCTCGCCGTGGAGGGTGAGCTCTACAAAGAGGCGGCACGTCACGGATACCTGGTGCAAAACCGTCATGGTAAGGACTACATGATCTACGTGACGACCTTTCCCACGGCGCTACTCGACCTGACCAACCCGGGGGCCGTACGCTGGATCAAAGGGGTCATCCGCGAGAACATGCTGGATGTCGGACTCTCCGGCTGGATGGCCGATTACGGGGAGTACCTCCCTCCCGACGCGGTGCTGTACACCGGCGAAAGCGGCGAGGCGTTTCACAACCGCTACCCGGTGGAGTGGGCGCGGATAAATCGCGAGGTGCTCGAAGAAGCCGGGGCATTGGGCGATGCGGTGTTTTTCATGCGGGCCGGCTATACCGGCTCTTCGCGGTACTCCACCGCTATGTGGGCCGGTGACCAGCTGGTCAACTGGAGCAAGATGGACGGGTTACCGACGGTTATCCCCGCTGCGCTGTCGAGCGGCTACTGCGGGTCCGGCATCCACCACTCGGACATCGGCGGGTTTACCACTGTGGCGTGGGTCAGGCGGACCAAGGAAGTGTTCATGCGCTGGGCCGAGCAGGCCGCCTTTACCCCAATCATGCGCAATCACGAGGGCAGCCGCCCCGGGGACAACTGGCAGTTCAACTCCGACGCGGAAACCTTGGCACACCTGGCTCGTATGACCGAGGTGTACTCCCGGCTTGCCCCCTACCACCGCCACACGGTCGCCACCTACTCCCGCACCGGGCTTCCGGCAATGCGGCACCTCGCCATGCATTACGAGGGCGACGAGGTCGCCTATCGCCGGCGCTTCGAATATCTCTACGGCCGCGACCTGTTGGTGGCGCCGGTTGTCGAGAGGAAGCAGTCGAGCCGGCAGGTCTATCTGCCCGACGACGAGTGGGTGCACCTGTGGAGCGGTCGCACTCGGGGGCCCGGGTGGGTCGAAGAGACGGCGCCGGTGGGCTACCCCCCGGTGTACTACAGGCCTTCCTCGGAGTTTGCCGAGTTGTTCCGCTCGTTTGCAAATGTAACATGATCTATTCCCGCGGCGATAAGCAGGTTTCGAGTGAGCTCCCGGGCATTCTCGCCGGCCGCCTCGAGGATCCCCTCCTCGACGGTGCGCGCCTCGATGTACTCGGCGACGAAACCTGCAACCTCGCGCCACTGCTCGGCGTCCATCCCGACGTCGGGATATGAGTAGGTCTGCGGGTCCACGTCCTCGATGACCACATCGGTAACCGCCGCCGGCGGAATGCTGACCCGCGCGGTGCGGCGGCCGGTCTCGTCATCCCGTGAAATCGTGGCGCCCCCGTGTGGGGTGCCCTCCTGTACCGTGCCCTCGAGGTCGAAACCGGCGGCCACCCGCACGGTGAGCACGAGAAACTCCTCCTCGCCGAGGCCCACCTCTTCGGCAATGTTGAGTGCATCGAGATACATCCGTTGATCATCGGTGAGCGCCTCGTTTGCCGGACCGCTACTGGTGCGGATGGACTCCATGATATCGGCGTAATCGGTCGTCTCGGGCATGTAATCAAACGGAAAGACGGTGCGGTAGATGTATTCGACGGTGTTGAGCCGGTAGATGCTGCGCAGCTCTTCGAGGAGTACCGCCGATGCGGCGAGCTTTGTGCGGCTGATTAACCCGAGCTCTTCGGCAACCGAGCGAAGCGGGTTCTCTATGAGCTCGAGTCGAACGAGGACAACGACCACCAGGGCGACCGCCGCCGCCGGGGCGAGGAGGCGCAGGATCAGTTTTACGAGCAGTTTCGTTCCCATCGCCTACCCTCGCAGGTCTTCGGTGCGGCTCGAGGGTGTTTCCGGGGCGCGAAAGACCACCTCCTCGAAGCCCGACAACTCGAAGAAGTCGGTAACGACCTCCCGGGCGCTCGTTTGTGCCTTCTCGAGGATGCCCCGCTCGACGGCATCCGCCTCTACTCGGGTTTTGACCTCATCGATCTGTGAGCTGTACTCGAGCCATCCGACGTCTCCGCCGCGCTCGCGGGAAAAGTACTGGTTGATGCTCGACTCATCTGCGTCGACAAGTAGAATACGGGTCGGCGGAAGCTCTACGATGAGCCGCCGCGGATGTTGCTCGTCGTGCGCAAGCTCGAGTCCCTCGGCGAGGTCTATGCCGGCCTCGACGACGATGTCCACTGAGAACAGCAGCCGGCGATCCATGGTTTTGAAAAAGAGGAAGCTGCGCTCCTCGCCGAAATAGACGATGTCTCGGTAGACGTGTTCGTATGTGTGGAGGCGCAGTACATCGGAGACGCGGCGCTCGAGGTCCGGGAGATGCGCGTGAGGTTGCCGGGAGCACGCGAGGAGAACCAGGGGCAGGATGCAGACGGCCAGAAGTCTAATTAGCCGACACATGCACTACACTATATGCAATGCTTGTCCAACTTGCAAACACAGAGTACACTCGAAAACCGCTATGATACGAAGACATCTATTGCTTCTCACCATTGTATTAGGGGTGGTGTCCGCACCGGCGTTTGCCAGGGCTCCGGGCCAACCAACCGCATCGGATCACGACACCGAACCGCTCGCGACCGCCCGCTACGGGAGTGAGGTGCCGCCCCCGGAGGACGGCGGCGAGGAAGAGGTCGAGGAAGTCGAGATTCGCTCTGCAACCGCCCGCTTCGGAAGCGAGGTGCCCCCGGAGGATGTCGAGCCCGAGCTCGAAGAGGAACCCGAGCTCGAAGAGGAACCGGAGCTCGAAGACGAGCCGGAGCTGGAAGAGGAGCCGGAGCTCGAAGAGGAGCCGGAAACCGAGGGGCCGCGCGGCATCCTCGACAAGCGCGACGTGGTGGCCCATTATGGGCACCCCTTTTCCACCGGGATGGGCATCCTCGGCGAATACTCGATCGAGGAGAACGCGCGCAGACTAGAAGAGTTGGCCCAAAAATACGACAAGCTCAACGGGGACCGTGGAGTGGCGCCGGCGTTTCACATCATCTATGCCACCGCCACGACCGAGGCGGATGTCTCGATACTCCAGCGAGCAAAGCTCATGGAATACATTCGCTTTGCCGAGGAAAACGACTTTCTCGTGATCCTCGACCACCAAATCGGCGACGACGACGTGGTCTCATCGATGCGCACGATGTTCGAGTTTCTCGAATACGACAGTGTACACCTCGCCTTTGACCCGGAGTGGTCGACCGACCGCCCCAACGAGGTAATCGGCAGCGTCACCGCCGAGCAGGTCAACGCGGTGCAGCGAGAGATGCAGGAATACATGATCGAGAACGACATCGAAGGTCGGAAAATGCTGGTGGTGCATCAGTTCAACTGGCAGATGATAGAAAACCGAGAGAACGTGCGCGCGGATTTCGAGCGCGTGGACCTGGTGCACAACGCCGACGGTTTCGGGCCGCCGTCCGATAAGCGCAACTCGTGGGAGTACAACGCGCGCGCGACGAACATTCCGCTGAAGGGTTTTAAGCTGTTCTACCCGAAAGAATGGAGAGACGGGGGCTACGATGACCCGCTCATGTCGCCCGAAGAGGTCATGTCGCTCGAACCGCAGCCGGTCATTATCATGTACCAATAGACGGTCTATATGGACGAAAGAGAGCTCCGCGACCAAGTCGAGCTGATTCGAGAAACCTTTCTCTATGCCCACCGCTTTCAGGGACGCACCTTCGTCTTTCAGATCGAGAGCGGGGTTATCTCCGGGCCCGGGTTCTCGAGCCTCGTGCGCGACATCGTGCTGCTGCGGCAACTCGGCATCAATATCGTCATCGTCGCCGGAGCTGCCGGAAGGATCGACGAGGTGTTGCGGCGCTACGCGGTGGAGTGGCGGATGGAGGGCGAGGTTCGCGTGGTGAGCCCGGAGGCCACGCCCTTTATCAAGATGGCCGCCTTCGACACCGCCAACCGGGTCATGACCCTGCTTGCCGGGCAGCGCACGAACGCGGTCATCGGTAACTGGGTGCGTTCTCGGGCGGTGGGCGTGCGCGACGGGACCGACTACGGTGACGCCGGCATCGTCGAGCGCATCAACACCGACATGGTTCGTCAAGTGCTCGATCAGGGCACCGTGCCGATCTTTCCCTGCATCGGGTGGAACTCCGCGGGCAAACCCTACAACATTTCCTCGCGCGAGCTTGCCGTCGTGATAAGCGGGGCGCTCGTCTCATCGAAGGTCTTCTTCTTGACCGAGGGCCGTCGCTCGGTGGGGATCGACGGCTACACGTTGCCCGACGGCGTGGGAGCCGGCGAGGCCGGGCGCATTTCCCGGATGACCGTGGCCGAGGCGCGTGAGTTCGTCAGGCTAAACGAGGCCGACCACGGACACGACGCGGGCGTGAGCCTCATTCGTCATGCCTGCGAGGCGGCAAGCCTCGGGGTCGAGCGTACGCACATCGTGGACGGGACGGTCGAAGGCGTGATTCTCAAGGAGATCTTCACCAACGTCGGTGTTGGGACGATGGTGCACGCCAACGTGTATCAGAGCTTGCGCAACATGGAGCGCGGTGACGTACCGGATGTGTTGCGGCTGATGAAACCGTTGGTGAGAGACGGCTATCTCGTTCCGCGAAGCGAGGAGGACGTCGTTGCCGCCCTCGACGACTTCGTCGTCTACGAGGTAGACGGGGCAATTCACGGGTGCGGAGCCCTTCACCCCTTCGGCGAGTCGATGGCCGAGCTCGCCGCGCTGGCGGTGGACGAGAGTTTCAAGCACATGGGCATTGGCCGGCGAATGGTGGCCTATCTGCTCGACCGCGCGCGGGAGCGGGGAATCAAACGCGTGTTTGCCCTCACGACCATGAGCTCCGACTGGTTTCTGCAGTTCGGCTTTCGCCGCGGCGATACCGCAGACATCCCCGAAGAGCGGCGAGAGCACTACGACTCGGCGCGCAACTCGCGCATCTATCTCTATGACCTCGCCGGCGGCGCCACGTTGCCGTAGAGCGCGGCGATTATTATCTTCTTCACCTACAGTTTCAGATCAACATAATTACTCAAACAAGTAGGGGACACGTAGACATGGCCAAGCACGAATTTCAAACGGAGGTCAATCAACTTCTTGACCTCATCGTTCACTCACTGTATTCGCATCGTGAGATCTTCATCCGCGAGCTCATTTCCAACGCCTCGGATGCGCTCGACAAGCTCAAGTATTGGACGATGACCGACGACGCGTTCAAGGACTTTGGGTTTAACCCGCGCATCGATATCAGCTTCGACGAGGAAAACCAAAACACGATCACCATTTCCGACAACGGCGTGGGGATGAACGAGCAGGACTTGAACGAGCAGCTCGGAACCATCGCACGCTCGGGTACCAAGAGCTTTCTCTCGCAGCTCTCCGGGGACGGCAAGAAAGACTCAAACCTCATCGGCCGCTTCGGCGTAGGCTTTTACAGCGCGTTCATGGTGGCCGAGCGCGTAGAGGTTGTCACGCGCAAAGCCGGCGAGGACACCGCATACCGCTGGAGCTCCGACGGGAGAAACGGCTACGAAATCGAGCCGGCTGAGCGTGATGAGAACGGCACTACCGTCACGCTCTTTCTCAGCGAGGACGGCAAGGAGTTTGCAACGAGGTGGCAGATTCAACAGGTGGTCAAAAAGTACTCCGACCACATCGCCTTTCCGATCTATCTGCACTACACCAAGAAAGAGTACGATGATCAGGGCAACGTGACCTCGGAGGATCTTACCGCCGAACAGGTAAACGCCGCCTCGGCGCTGTGGAAGCGGCCCAAGTCCGAGCTCTCCGAAGAGGACTACAACGAGTTCTACAAGACCATTTCCCACGACGACAACGATCCGCTTCTCTACCTGCACACGCAGGCCGAAGGGACCCTCGAGTACACGACGCTCTTTTACGTGCCGCAGCAGGCGCCCTTCGACATGTACTACGCCGACTACCAGCCGGGGGTGAAGCTCTACGTTAAGCGGGTGTTTATCACCGACGACGAGAAAGAGCTCATGCCCACGTACCTGCGCTTCGTGCGCGGCATCATCGACTCCGAGGACCTCCCGCTCAATGTGAGCCGCGAGATGATCCAGCAGAACCGGGTGCTTGCGAACATCCGAAACGCCTCGGTGAAGAAGCTTCTCAACGAGTTTGCCCGTGTTGCCCAGGAAGAGCCGGAGAAGTACACGACCTTCATAGAGCAGTACAACCGGCCGCTGAAAGAGGGGCTGTACTCCGACTTTACCAACCGGGACCAGCTGCTCGAGCTCGTGCGCTTCAAGTCCACTAAGGTAGACGGCTTTACGAGCCTTGCCGAGTACAAAGAGCGGATGCTGCCCGACCAGAAGTCGATCTACTACATCTCCGGCGAGGGTGAGGGCACCCTGCGCAACTCGCCGCTTCTCGAGGCGTACCGCAAGCGCGATATCGAGGTGCTCATCATGGACGACGATATCGACGAGGTCGTTGCACCGGCTATCGGCAGCTACGGCGAGATCGAGCTCAAGTCGGTTAACCGAAGCGACGCCGGCGAAGACCTCGAGGCGGAAAAGGACGAGCAGAAAGAGCAGGACATGGGCCCGGTGATCGAGAAGATCAAGAAGGCCCTCGGCGACAGCGTGAAAGACGTCGTCGTGTCCGTTCGCCTCGACGACTCGCCCTCATGCATCGTCGTGGACGAGAGCGATCCGACGATGAAAATGCAGCAGTTGCTGAAGGCGATGGGCCAGACCGACACGACCGAGGTCAAACCCATCCTCGAGGTCAATCCCGACCACGAGCTCGTGCAGCGGCTCAAGAACACCGACGACGAGAGCTACGTCGAGGACATGAGCGTGCTGCTTCTCGACCAGGCGCTGCTCGTGGAGAACGTGCCCATCAAGGAGCCTGCGGAGTTCGTGCGGCGGATGAACCGTGTGCTCGAGCGAACATAGGCCGGCCGAGACGGGGCGCTTGGGTCGGGTCGCCGGCCGCCTCGCGGTTGTTTGACCGGCGGCAGCGGGGCTCGCCGGTCGCAACTCGCAGTTGCAAAATGAGGTGAGAAGATGAGCGAGGACCTGTTTTCGAATTTCCAGAGCCTCGATATGCGGGTGGGCACCGTGCTCTCCGCCGAGGACTTTCCGGAGGCGAGAAAACCCGCGTACAAACTCCGTATCGATTTCGGTGATCTCGGTGTGCTCCAATCGAGCGCCCAGGTCACCGAGGTCTACCGCGCCGACGAGCTTCCCGGCAAGCAGGTCGTGGCGGTGGTCAACTTCGAGCCCAAACGCATTGCCGGGTTCAAGAGCGAGTGCCTCGTGCTCGGTGTCGACGATGCCGAGGGGAACGTCGTCTTGCTCCAACCCGAACGCCCGCTTCCCAACGGAAATAGAGTGTACTGAAGGGGTTCGGCCGGCTGCCCCGCGCGGATACCGGTATGGGTGTCGTTATACGGAAGCCGTGCAGCCCTCGTCAGTGGCGCTTGCGACGCTCGGCGGGGGCGGTCCCGGCCGAGCGGCGCCTGCTGCCCAGGGCGGCGCTGGGGGTCGCCGGTGACTGCCGCCAACGCTGGTGCCCGGCGCGGTTAGGCGTGTGAAAAGTGGGTGTGCTCGATGAGGTCGTCGCAGGTGGCCTCGTCCACGGCGATGTAGAGATGACCGCGCATGTACCACCGCCTCTCGGCGTTAGGGCTCAAGAGGAAGCTTCGTTCGTCGACCGAGCCGTCGTAGCGTGTGCCGTCTCCGAATTTCATGACGAATCCGAGTTTGTGAAGCATGGGGATGGCGGCGGCAATATCCCACAGCTTGACGCTTGCCACATACCCCACGAATGCGCCGCGAAGCATGGCGATGACCGAATACACGCACGAGCCCACCGCGTGAATGGTGTAGTCGCCGGTGAAGCGCCCGCGCTTTAGCACCCCCTGGGCGAGGCTGACGATTCCGCCGCCGGGGTTTCCGAGCGCCGTGTAGCGAAACGGGGCAAGGACGCTCGCGTCCCATTCCTCGGGATTGCAGCCGAGCTCGCCGTAGAGCAGTGTATCTCCGTCGGTGACCGCCATCTCGCCGCTTGCGGGGAGAAATATGGCGCCCTCCTGCAGGCGACTATCGCGCATGAGCCCAATCGAGACGCCCCAACTCGGCAAGTGAAACGCGTAGGGGGAGGTGCCGTCGATCGGGTCCACTACCCAGGTTGTGCCGTGCAAGGCGCGTTGCACGTAGTCTTCGCCGCGCTGATCGTTCGTCTCCTCGCCGATCATGTAGACGCCCCGTTCAGGATCGTCGAAATGCTTTGCGAGCTCGGCCTCAATGTAGGTGTCGGCCTCGGTGACGATGGAGCGGTCGCTTTTGAGAGACGGTGACGTTGCATCGAAATAGGAGAGGGCGGTGTGGCCGGCTTCGAGGAGAAGGTTGGTGACTTCGGAAATGTTCCAGGACTGCATCGACATGCCGCTTACTTTACCGTAAAGAAGCCCGTTCGAACAGGGACCGGGGTGATGGTGCCACCGCTGGAGTGCCGGCGGGCCGGGACGGGGTGCCGGCGTCACTGCTGGGTGTGCCGAGCTTGCGTTGACACACTTCGATGGGCCCGATAGCGTTTCATCGTGTTCCAACCAATCCTCGTCGCCATAGCTCGCCTGATCGGCCTGATGGTCGCCGGCTACATTGCCTTCCAGCCACAATTGCTGCGGCGTCGCCTCCTGCCGCTTCTGTTATCGGCGACGGTGAACGTGCTGCTCCCGCTGTATTTCATCACCGAGTTCTCCGCCGGATGGGAGAGCGCAGTTGGGGAGGGATGGCGCTGGATGCCGATCTTTTTCTTCGCCTGCGTGGTGATGTTGGGGCTCCAGGCGCTCGTCGGTCTCTTCCTCGTACGCCGTGTTCGTACCTTCCAATCGCCTCATCCACGGGCGTGGATCGCGCTGTTTGCCATCCAAAACGTCGGATTTATACCGCTGCCGATTCTTGCGGTGATAGCACCCGAAGCAGTCAACATCTATGCGTTTTTCTTCGTGCTCGCCTTCGTGCTGATTTTCTGGACACTCGTCGTGTCGCTGGTAAGCTCGCATGGGCGGTTCGTGTTTCAGCCCAACATGCCGCTTGCCGGCATTGTGGCCGGCCTTGTTATCGCGATGTTCGGTCTCTACGACTTCATTCCCGCGCTCGTCCAAAATGTGATGGAGGCGTTCTCCGCCCCGGCGCTCGATCTCATCCTGTTCGTGTTGGGTGGGATACTGGCGACGATCCCGCGAGAGGAGTTGCGCTACCGCCGCGAGTTCGGTGGGTTGATTGCGGTGCGGATGCTCGCCTATCCGGCGCTGCTTCTCGCCCTTTTGGCATTGATTCCTTTCGGCGGAATATCGGCGGAGATGGCCTACGGCATCCGAATCGGGTTGGTGCTCGAGGCAGCGGTGCCTCCGGCGACCAACTTGATCGTTGCCACGAAACAGTACGGCAGCGAGGCGCAAGTTCACTACATGGCGAGCGGGATGCTCGTGACCTACCTCGCCTCATTTGTGACAATGCCGCTCTTTTTGCTTGCCTCGCACGCGGTGTTTGGGTGATGGCGTCACCGCTGGGGTGCCGGCGGCCCGGGACGGGGGTGCCGGTTCCACCGCTGAGACCCTCGCGCCCTCAAGCCGGTATCCGGGGCGTTAGG
>JAWLED010000098.1:0-8753 GCA_041686235.1 Spirochaetia bacterium
CGATGTGGCCGGTTCCACCGATGACTACAACCTTCATATACTCGTACCCCTTCGCAGTGTCTCAAACAACGATGTAGGTGTACAACCTGGGCGCCGCCCCGGGTTGCGCCGCCCACGCCCGCTGCCCGGGGTTGCGCCGCGCGGGTTCGCGCCGGCCACGCTCGCTGCCCGGGTGCGCGCCGCCCGGGTTGCGCCGCTCGAAGACCGACCGGGCGTTGCCTCGGCGGCCCGCTTTGGGGCATGCTTGGCCGAGCGGGCGGTTCGGGGCATGGGCGTGCGGGCACGCGATCGGACCGCGGCCGGCGGCGCGCGGGCACAAGCGCCGGCGTAGACCGCGCATAGATCCGAACGGGGAACAATATGAGCTCTGAAGACCAGGACCGAGCACGACGAAACGCCGAGGACTTTCTGCAGAAGGCGGACGCCTTCAAGTTGGGGCATCTCGAGACCGAGAAACCGCATCCTAAAACACGCGAATTATCGGACTGGGCACGAAACGACGTGCAAACAGCCCTGTCGACCATTCAGCAGATCGATGTGGAGGTGCTGCACACCGCCGCCGAAAAAGCGGAGGAAATCGCGGCACTCGGCGAGGATATGCGACGGACGCGCCGTGACGGCGGCAGAGTCTTCTTCAGTGGATGTGGGGCGACCGGGCGACTCTCGCTGACCCTCGAATATCTGTGGAGGGAGTACGTGGCGGCCGCTGCGAGAGGGGAGGCCGGCACGGAGGCCTCCCGGAATGAAAAAGCCGCCGCCCAAACTGCGACCCAACACGAACCCGAGGCCGAAGCTGTGGCGGCCTTTATGGCCGGCGGGGACCTTGCCCTCGTCAAAGCAATCGAGGACTTCGAGGATCATCCCGAATACGGCGCTCGGCAGCTAAACGAGCTTGGATTCCGGGACGGTGATCTGCTCGTAGCAATTACCGAAGGCGGCGAGACGCCGTTTGTAATCGGCACCCTCGAGGAGGCAACTCGGCGGTCTCATCGCTCCCCGTACTTCCTCTACTGCAATCCGGACGAGGTCTTGCGGGGCACCGTGGAGCGCTCTCGACGAGCTCTGGAGAACCCTCACACGCACAACCTGAATCTTACGACCGGGCCGCAAGTGCTCTCCGGCAGCACTCGTATGCAGGCAAGCACCATCCAAATGTATGCGGCAGGGCTCGCCCTCTTCAAAGGCGAGCGCCCCGAGGCCCTCTCCGAGGCGGCACGGCGGTTTGCCGATTACGTTGCGGCCATGGACCTCGGGTTTCTCGAGAGGTTTATCGTGAAGGAGGCGGCAATCTACGAGGCCGGTGAGTTCGTAACCTATGAGACCTCCGACTATGGTATGTGCGTGGTCACCGATACCACCGAGCGTGCCCCGACCTTTAGTCTTGCGCCCTTCGAAAACTTCGAAGATGCCGACCCAACGCCCTCGTGGGCCTATCTCTCCATACCGGGAACCGACGGTGCCGAGCAAGCGTGGCAGGCCCTCCTGGGGCGGGAGCCTCGACCGTTGGAGTGGGAAGGCATCGCGCATGTCGCCGGTAAGCGACGACTGTTGGGATACGACTTCAGCGGGCGAGCTCCCCACCTGCGCAAAGAGGTGAGCGGTGCCGAACCGCTGCACACCTTCCGTATCTCTCGGCGCGGGAACGCGCTGCGACTCGAGTTCGAAGAGCTGGAACACGAGATCGACGTCTCGGGGCTGAGTCGGCTCGACGAGTACACGTTGTTGAAGATCCTGCTCAATACCCACTCGACCTTGGTGATGGGGAGGCTCGGGCGCTACGAGGGGAACGTGATGCTGTGGGTGCGACCTTCGAACTACAAGCTGATCGATCGGGCCGCGCGCTACGTGTCGGCCCTGCTCGAGCGAGACGGGCGCGGCGATGTGAGCTACGAGGATGTAGTCAGAGAGCTGTTTCGCCAAAACGAGCGCCTGCGGCCGGATGAGTCCACGGTGTGGGAAACCTACCGGGCGCTCGGGGGAACTCGCGGGTAGAAGCGCTCGACCGCGCTCCGATGTAGGGCGGTGCGGAAACGCCGTATGGATTGGTCGGTCTGCTCGCGCCCGTAATACACCCGATTCGTCAGCGCCACGATGACGAGGGAACGATCGGGATCCACCCAGAAACTGGTACCGGTAAACCCCGTGTGCCCAAACGAACGGGGGCTCAAGCCGGTCTCCGCCGTCCACTCGGGAGAGGGCAGCTGGACTCCCCAGCCGCGGCGCTCGCTGACCGATCGAGACCCGGCCCCGGACCCAGGCCCAGACCCAGACCCAGACCCGGACGAAGCGGTCTGCTCGCTGACCGACCGTCTCGCCGTCTCCGGTGTTAACAGTGCATCCGAACGCTCTACGCCGATGACGCTGCCCCACATGCGCAAAATGTGCTCGTGCACCGCGTGAAGGGTGCCGAACAACCCCGCGTTGCCCGCCGCTCCACCGAGGGCGTATGCGTTCTCGTCGTGTACTTCGCCGTGGATGCGCCGCCCTCGCCACGGGTCGTCTTCGGTCGGTGCGCAGCGATACCGCTCCGTGGCAGGCGGGAGATAGCCGATCGTGAAGCGGGAACCGGGGCCGACGCCGGAGTTGGGACCGGCTTCGCTCGAGCCGGCTTCGGCGAAAAGCGTCGCGAGGCTTTTCCCCCCGAGGTGCGCCAGCAACTCCCCGAGGAGAAGAAACCCGGTGCAGCTGTAGAGCACCCGTGTGCCGGGGGTAACGTCCGGCTCTACGGCATAAAGCCCCCTTCGAGCCCGCTCTACCTCGTCGCGGGAGGGGAGCCCACCGCCTGAGCGGTAGCTTCCGCGAGTGGGCTCAATGAGGCGCTCGAGGCCGGGTACCGCGGGAAGTCCTCCGGTGTGGGTCAGTAGCTCTCCCACGCGAATGGCCTGCGTATCCGGGGGAAGCCCGGGCAGTACCTCGCCGAGCGGTGTCCTTACACTCAACCGCCCGCGCTCCATGTGACGCAGCGTGATCAGCGCGCACGCAAGCGGCTTGGTAAGCGAGGCCAGGTCGAAGAGGGTGTGAGGGCCGGGGAGCAGGCTCGAGTCGGTCACCACGTAAGAACCTTCGTCCAACGGGTCACTTTTGTGCCGCTGGTCCGCTCGATAGCCGCCGAGAAACCGTTCGAAGACCGGCTCGCCGCCGACGGAGACGAGTACGGCCGCCCCGGGGAAGGCGACATCCCTGGGGCGGGCGGTGCGGCCTCCGGAGCCGCGGCCGTGCCCGTGTCCGGGTGTGCGCCCGCCTGTGGTCATAGGCCCCCCTCCGCGTAGTCGTAGTACAGCGCCTGCACTCGCGCTTCGCGGAACTGCTCGCCGCCACGGCACAGAACGGCGTACGCCTCTTCCGCCCCCGCCCCCCTGTCGACGAGCCTGCGAAATGTGTCGCCCCCGGCAAGCCGGTCCGCAAAGGATCGTGACGGGTCTTCCCACAGCGGGCGCCACGAAAAGTGCTCCGGTGCGTGTTCTTTGATTGCAATGATCATATGGACGCCGGTATAGAGTGGACGAAAGGTCTCGGGGTCGGTCACATGGAGTTGAACACCCCGGCATGCTTCCTCCGCGAAGGAGGAAAACGTCGGAGTGAAGTCCTCGGTGGAGAAGGCGACGCCGGGGAGCAATAGCTCGGACAACGCGTCGCGCAATTCCTCCGCTCGCACCCACGGTGCACCGATTATCTCGAAGGGGCGAGTAGTGCCGCGTCCCTCCGATACGGTGGTGCCTTCGAAAAGGCACGTTCCCGGGTAGACGCGTGCCGTTTCGATGCTCGGCAGGTTCGGCGATGGTTGTTTCCAGGGCAGACCCGTGTGCTCAAAACGGGTGTCGCGCGTGTAGCCGTCCATCCAGGCATATCGAATGGGCGCAGCCGGTACGTACTCACGCGTGAGATAGCGGACAAACTCGCACAGCGTCAGACCATGGCGTTGAGCTAGGCCGTATCCTCCCACTTCGCTCGATGCTTCTTCGGCGACGGCTCCTCCTTCCACGATCGAGGCGCCGATCGGATTGGGCCGGTCGCAGACAACAACCTCGGTATTGGTCCGCGCGCATTGCTCGATTGCGGCCGCGACGGTATACAGGTAGGTGTAGTATCGGCATCCGACGTCTTGAATGTCGACGAGGAGAACGTCGAGATCGCTGAGATGCTCGGGGGCGGGCTGCTTACGCACGCCGTAGAGCGAAACCGTCTCTATGCCCTCGAGCGCGGTATCTTCGACAGGCACGGTGTCCTGTGCCGCAGCCAAAAAACCGTGTTCCGGAGCGAACAGCCGGACGATCGGGAAGCCGGCGTTGCGCAGTGCCTGCCATACCGTCGTTCCGTCCGGAAGGATCGCCGACTGATTGGATAAGAGACCGATCCGCCGTGTTCCGGCAGGGCCCTGTTCGATGACCTTCTCGATGCCGAGTCGGCAGCGCGTCATGGGGCGCCCCCTTAACGGAAGGTCCCGGCGAGCATCCCGCGTATGAAGTACCTCGACATAGCAAGATAGAGAAGCACGATCGGAAGAATCGAAAGCCCGAGAAAGGCGAACAGCGGACCCCACTGTACCGAGTGCTCGCCGAAAAAGTTTGCTACCGCAAGGGGAAGCGGGCTTTTCTGCGAAGAACGCAGAAAAATGAGTGGAAAGAAAAAATCGTTCCATACCGGTACGGCGTTGTAGATGACCGCGATGACCAGCCCCGGTCTTGCGAGCGGAAGCATAACGCGCCGGAATAGCTGGAACTCGTTTGCCCCGTCGATCCGCCCGGCGTCTTCGAGGTTTGCCGGTAACGTATAGAAGAAGCCGTAGAGTATGAGGATCGAAAAGCCGAACCGCCACGCGGCGTACACGAGCACGAGAGCAATGCGTGTATCCATAAGGCCCATGTCCCGCATGAGAATGAACAGGGGCAAGGACGCAAGGCGCAACGGTACCATGAGGCCGAGCAAGAACAGAGCGTACAGCGTGCCGGTTACCTTGAATTTGTAGCGAGCCAACGCGTAGGCCGCCGTTGTGCTCAGCCCGATATTCAACAGCATAGCGCCGCCGGTTATGATCACGCTATTTGCGAGGAAGAGAAAGAAGTTGTTCCCGAGGAGTACCTCTTGATAGTTCTCGAACTTTGGCGTCGTGGCAAGTGCCAACGGAGCTGAGAACAGCTCGTTGGTCGAGCGCAACGACGAGTTATACATGATAAGCAGCGGCAGGAGGATGGCAAGCGCGTACAAGCCCAACAACACATATACGACGACGCTCTTTCTGATGCCGACTTGTCGGATTCGTATGGCTGCTCTGCTTCTCACGATATTATCCCTCAAGCGTTACGCGCTTGTTTTGAAGAGCTCTCGTCACGATGAGCGAGAGAACCGCCGACATTACCACGATGACGATCCCTATGGTTGCCCCGAGCCCCTTGTCGGCCAGCCCGGTAATGCCACCGAATGCCGTTCGGTAGAACAGTGTACCGAGTACGTCGGTCGAGTAGTTCGGCCCGCCGGTGGGGCCGGCAAGGGAGTAGACGATATCGAACATCCTGAGGTTTCCGGTGATCGTCAGTATCAGTACCGTAAGCAGCTGCGGCACGATGAGGGGGAGATAAATCCAGGCCACCCGCTGAGGTCCGGTCACGCCGTCCAATTCCGCGGCGTCGAGAACCGAGCGCGGAATGTTGTTCAGTCCCGACAAAAAGATGAGAGCGGGAAATCCGGCCCATCGCCACACATTAATGATGAGAATCGTCGTGAAGGCGGTCGCCGGATCTCCCAACCACGGGAAGCTGAACTCCGGGTCGCCGAATAGGCGAATGAAATGGTTGATCGCACCCCACGTTGGGTGGAGGAGCAAGTTAAAGAGAAATCCCACCACGACGATCGAAAGCGTCACGGGGAGAAACACGAGTGCACGGAAAAACTTCGTGCCGGGGAGGCCCTGGAATAGCATGAGCCCGAGAACGAACCCGAGAGTCGTTTGCACCCCCACGACGAAGATCAGCGCGTATGCGTTGTGCGAGACGGCGTTCCAAAAGACCGTCGATATGGGTTTATCGGAGACAAAGATGGTGCGAAAGTTTTCGAAACCAATAAATGCCTCGCGCTGCAGGCCGTCCCAGGAGTAGAGGCTGTACGAGAAGGAGCTAAATACCGGATAGATCACGAGTCCGAGAAACACGATCGTCCCGGGAAGAATGAAGACCGTAAAGGCTAGCCGCCTCGACGTTGCTATTCGCTCCCAACCTTGACTTAGGTTCACACTATGCTCCTCGGCTCAGGTATGCGTGGAACAAGGGCGCCCTCCGTGCCGGAGCGCGCCCTTTTGAAAGGTTAGTCTTGGAATGGCTCGTACCAGGATTCAACCTGCCCTTGCACTTCTTCTGCAACTTCTTCAGGCGTCAAGTCGCCTTGCAGCATGCCCTGAAGCGAGTTCTGCAGAGCTACGGAACCGGTTGGCTGGTCCCACCGAAAACCCACGAGCATGATGTACGGCGTCGTAGGATACTCCGCCGTCATCGAGGTGAACTGGGCGAGCACCGGGACTTCGTTTGGATCTGCTTCCACGCCCGGGATCGGCGAGATCTGGCTCAAGGAATTGGTGAACATGGTTCCGAACTCTTGCGAGGCCATGAACTGCACAAGCTGCAGAGCTTCTTCCTGGTGCTCCGTCTCGGCGTTTACCCCGTAGGAGCCGTCCGCCCAGGTGCCGATGTACGGCTCATCGAGCTCTTCGGGAGCCGGTGCGGGAAACACGCCGATATCGAGGTCCGGATTTTGTTCCTGGAAAAACGCCGCTTCGAAAGAACCGCCGATAAACATCGCCGCCTGTTCGGTGAAGAAATTGGCCTGCATGGTGGCATAATCAATACCCATGTAACCGCTCGGCATGTATTCGCTGAGATCGTTCATGCGATCGAGGGCCTCGACAAAACGCTCGTCGGTGAAGGTGGTATCCCCGTCGGTGACCTCTTCATAGAAGTCGTTGCCGCCGTAGAAGTTGGGCCCTATTGCGCCGAACATAATCTCGAGCATCCACGCCGCCTGGCCGCCGTTGGCCAAGGGAGTCACATCGTTTTCCTCGAGCGTATCCATGAGCTCGATGAATTCGCTCCAATTGTCGGGCTCACTTACCCCGTGTTCCTCGAAGATGTCCTTGTTGTAATAGACACCGAGTACTTGATTCGCAAAAGGCACGCCGTAGACGTTCCCATCTTCACGGCCCGTTGCGCTTGCAAGCGAGGAGTCGGAGAAATCGCTCAATCCTTCTACCTTGTCGCCGATGGGAAGAAGGAAATCCGTGTAGCGCTGCAAACCGCCGTAAGCGCGCAGTTGCATAACGTCCGGCCCTTGGTCTCCTTCGAGTGCGGTGGCGAGCACGGTATTGTACTCGTCGTTCTTGACTGCACGGAACTCGACGTTGATGTTGGGATGGTTCTCTTCGAACGTGTCGAAAAACATCTCGTATTCTTCGACGTCTTCGGTGCGCCAACTCCATACGTCGATCGTAACGGCATCGGCCTCCTGCTGACCGCCCCCTTCGTCGCCGGCCTCTTCTTGTCCTCCTGCAAACACGAACGCCGGAAGGAGAAGAATCGCGAGCACCGTCATAGTCTTTTTCATCGTTGTCCCCCTTTTCGTAGGTGGCCTCATGTGCCATAGCCCTACTATGTGCTGAGAGGGTAGCAGGGTCCCAACCGGGAGTCAACGTGATTCGCTGCGGCCGGGAAGACGGCAGCAGCCCCGGTACGGTCCGCGCGGGCCGACGCGGTCCGGGTTCGGAGCACCGCAGCAGTGGCCTAAACCGACGCTGCACACCGAAAGCCGGTGTTGCCGGTGGAGCTGTCGGGCGTGTTATGGGTGCGTGCGGCGACTCGGTAGCGGTTGCAGTAGGAATGGTGGCACAGATATGAGCCGCCGCGCGTCACGTGCGAAGAGCCGTCCGGCGGGCCGTTCGGGTCCTCTCTCGGGCCGGGCGGGCCGGACGCATGAGACATATGAAAGTCGGCGCTCCAATAGTCGGCACACCATTCCCACACGTTTCCCGAGGTATTGTAGAGGCCGTACCCGTTGGGCTCGAAACTGTCGATGGGGGCGGTGCCTACATAGCCGTCGTCGGCGGTGTTGTGCGCGGGGAACGCTCCTTGCCAAATATTGCATTTGTGTCGTCCGTTAGGCTCGAGCTCGTTTCCCCAGGGATACCGCTTTTGCACCAGGCCGCCGCGAGCGGCAAACTCCCACTCGGCTTCTGTGGGAAGGCGCATGCCCGCCCACCGGGCGTATGCCGCCGCATCGTTCCATGAGACATGGACGACCGGGTGGTCTTCTCGGCCGCGGATATTCGACCCTTTCCCCTCGGGATGCCTCCAGTTTGCGCCCCATACGCCGAGCCACCACTCCAAATTGGGCAGCGGGCGCACTTGGCCGCGCTTCACCGCCATTTTGGTCACGAGCAGATGAAATACATAGGACCAGCCGAACGTCTCGGCATCGGTGACGTAGCCCGCGTCCTCCACGAACGCGGCAAAGCGGCGATTGGAAACCGTGAATCGGTCTATGTAAAAGGGGCTGAGCTGAACTTCGCGAACGGGGCCTTCGCCGTCGGCGGGAAAACCTTCCTCGTCGTCGGTGCCCATGAGGAAGGTGTCGCCGGGCAAATAGACCAGGGTGCTTTTGGGATCAGCTTCCATGCTCCTTTAGTATGGGAAATGCGCGGAAAAATGACAAGAATACAAAGCTATTGGCATCACGTCGCTTCGGTACGGCCGGCGCACGCGGTCCGCGCCGCC
>JAWLED010000099.1:0-6753 GCA_041686235.1 Spirochaetia bacterium
GTGCCTTCAGTTCGGCTGGGCAAGCGGCGCGCTCGCTGTGAGCATGGAGACCGACTACGGCCAACCCGCCGACGAAGGGGAAATCTGGAGCATCTGGCAAGGGGACGCGCGGGTCAAGCGCTGAGCCCCGGGGCCCAAAGGCCCGGGCCGCCGGGCCCGGATGCCGGGCCCGGGCGCTCATTCTTAGTGCATCCCGCGCTCAGCCCCCACTCTTTCGCAGGGTACTCACGAGCAACCCGAACCCCACGAGGCCGGCGACGAGAAACCCGACGATCCCGATGACGGGAACCCCATTCCACAGCGGCGGCACTCCGGAATGCACGATGAGCGCGGAGCCGATAATGAGGGCCCCCACGACGATCGCCGAGACCAGGGCGGAGCTCGCCCGTAATACGGTCGACTGTAGCGATCGGACGCTCGGGTCCTCGAGAGAGAAGCGAACTCGGCCCGAGGCGAGCGTTTCCACAACGCGGTAGTAGTCGCCCGGCAGGCCCTCCAACATCTCCGAATAGTCTCCGGCCACGGTGGCAAGCCGCGCCTTGATTCGCTTCGGCCCGAAGCGCTCCTTGAGAAGGGTCTCGGCAAAGGGCTCGAGGTGGGCGGTAAAGTTGAACGTGGAGTCGAGACCGGTTGCAACCCCCTCTATGGTGATGAGCGACTTCACCAGGAGAAAGAGATCAGGCGGGAGGGTGAGTCCTTCGTCGACAAGCACCCCGATGAGGTCCGAGAGCAGCGCCGTAAAAGAGAAGTCCCCGGCCTCCGAGCTCTGGAATCGGTCGATGAGCTCGGCGATCTCCCGCTCGATATTCTTGGCCCGCTCGAAGTCGCGGCTGCCGGCAAGTTGAACCACCGCCCGCGCCGCCTTCTGCTCGTTACGGCTTATGATATTAATGAGAATGTCGCTCACGACCTCGAGGTCCCGCTGTATCAGGTTTCCCGTAAGACCGAAGTCCAGGTAGCAGATCCGCCCGTCCTCGAGGACGAGAATGTTTCCCGGGTGGGGGTCCGCATGGAAAAAGCCGTGAACGAAAATTTGTTTCAACGTCAGGTCCGCTCCGAGCTCGGCAATAGTGGTTGCCTCGTGTGCATCCAAGGACTCATCGTTGAGGAACGCAGACATCGGCGTGCCCTCGATGTACTCCATGGTAAGGACCCGCTTGCCGAGGTGGCTTCGGTACACTTTCGGAATCTTTATTCGCTTCTCGTCGGAGAACTGCGCTGCAAACCGATCAATGGCCGCCGCTTCACGGCCAAAGTCGAGCTCCTGGAGGATCGCCCGCTCGAACTCGTCGACGATGTCGCTGGGGCCCACCTTTCTACTCTCCGGTACGTAGCGCTCCACCAATCCCGCGAGCTCTCTGAGAATCGCCACATCCACCCGAACCAGCTCACGGAGGCCGGGGCGCTGCACCTTTACCGCAACATCCTCTCCGGTAACGAGCCGCCCCCGGTGCACCTGTGCAATGGAGGCCGCGGCAAGCGGCTTCCTTTCGAACTCCGCAAAAAGCTCTTCGACCGGCGCGCCGAGCGAGGCCTCCACCGCTGCGACCGCCTCATCGGAGGAAAAGGGCAACACGTTTTCCTGAAGCCGCACCAACTCTTGCTGGAGCTCCTTGGGGATGAGGTCGGGACGATTGCTGAGGATCTGCCCCAGCTTTATGAACGTCGGACCCAACTCTTCGAGCGCCAAGCGCACCCGCGCCCATGTCGGCAAACGCCCTACGTGTTCACCTGCCGCGGGGCGTTTTCGCCCGAAAACGCGCCCAAAAGGCTTCAGTAGTTTTCCCACGCCGGTCTGATACACGATTTCGCCGAACCCATGGCTCGCGAGCGTGGAGAGAATGAATCGATATCGGGCAAACTGCAGTCGCCCCCGCTTTGTCAGTACGCTGAGAACCGTCATTGATGGCTCGCTCCTTTTGCTTCCCCCGTGCCCACTATACGCGCGTGCACCGCTTTTTGCCAGGCACGTCTTCGTGTCCCCCGTCACCGTCCAGCCTCCGAGCCCGTCGGTCAAGCGCTCACTTCGGCGGTTGCAGGTCCACACGGTCCCTGTGCCTTGAAATACACACGGGACCCGATTACCGTTTTTAGTGAGGATGATGGAGGACGATGGAAGATGGAAGATGATGGAGGACGCCGGCGAACGATGGTAAAACGGACGACGGTGATAGCCGCGCTTGCGGTGTTTGCGCTTGCCGCATGCAGCGCCGGCGCCCAGGAGATCGCATTGCCGGAGCCGGTGACCCACGGCGATACCTCGATAGAGTCGGCAATCGAGCGGCGCCGCTCGGTGCGCAGTTTCGCCGCTGAGGCGCTCACGCTTTCGCAGGTGGGACAACTCTTGTGGGCGGCCTCAGGCTCGACCGTCGACGGGACCTCGGGCCCCACGCGCGCAGCGGCGTCGGCCGGCGGCCTCTATCCGGTCGAGTCGTATGTGGTTGCCGAGAATGTTGCCGAGCTCGAGGCGGGGGTGTATCGCTACCTGTGGTCGGAGCATGCCCTGCAACGAATACGAACCGGCTCGGTTAGCGCGCAGTTAGAGCGTGGCGCGCTCTCTCAGCCGGCCGTTGGAGCGGCCCCCGCGGTGGTGGTCCTTGCCGCCGACTATTCGGTTACCGCCGAGCGCTACGGCGAGCGCGGGGTAGAGCGCTACGTTCACATGGACGCCGGCCACGCTGCACAAAACGTCATTCTACAGGCGGAGGCCCTGGCGCTCGGCTCGGTGCCCATCGGCGCATTCGACGACGCCGCCGTCGCGCAAACTCTCGACATCGAAACTGAGCCACTCTACGTTATTCCGGTCGGCGAGCCGGCAGACTAAGCAGGGTGAGAGGCTAGCCGCTTCAAACAGCGACACAAATGGTGTAGATTGAGCGTGTTCGTCAGGTTTACGCAATATCATCACTGCCGGTTGTGAAAGGAGCAGGTTTGAAGTGTAAAGTAGAGATTCTCGGTCTGTTGGGCTTCACGGTGTCCGGTTGTTTGTTCGTCCTCTCGGCGTTGCGCACCGGAGACGTCATGGCTCTTGGTGGGAGCCTGGTGTGGATCATGTCCTGCCTTGGATGGATCGCGGCCATAATCGTTCAATGCCGAAAACGAGATAGCCCACCCGAGGAAGCCCTCACCGCCGAAATGACCGCTGAAGTCACCGCTCAAACGCAACCGGAATAGTCTTTTCGCCACCCCTGCTTTGTCCCACCGGGGGCTCGCCGGGGCTCTGCGCCATAGCGCGCTTTCCCCATAGCCATATCCGTTATCGCTTCGAAAGCCAATTCCGCGCATCCTCGAGTTCCTCCTCTCCAAACCGATGGCCGGCGTCGCTCCAGGCAGCGGTAACGTCCGCACCGCCGGTCCCGTGAAGCAAAAGCAGGGTTCGCGGCCCGCTTCGCTTGGTGGAGAGGTGGAGAAACCCGTGTGCTTCGCGTGAGCTCATGAGGCTACCTGCTGTGGAAGGGTAATCTCGGGCAGGGCCGCCTCGATCGCGCCGCGCTGCGGCTCGAGCCAGGAGGGAAGCACCAACGTTTCACCGAGTGACTCGGGGGCCTCATCCACCGAAAAGCCCGGCCCATCGGTTGCGACTTCGCAGAGTGCTCCTCCCGGCTCCATTACATAGACCGAACGGAACCAGAACCGGTCGATGACCTCAGTGGGAGCCCGGCCACCGGAGGCTATTTGTCGGCGCACCGATAGCTGTGCCTCATCGGTTGGAACGCGCCATGCAACGTGGTGCACGGCACCAACACCCCATCCGCCGCGGCTGCCCTCAGGCAAAACCTTGAGATCGATGCGTTGCCCCGACTGTCCCTCACCAACGGTGTAGCGGGTCCACTCGCCCTCGCCGGCCCGTTCTTCAAAGCCGAACGCTCGCTCGAGGAAGCCGACGGTTGCCGATCCGTTACGCTCGAGGAGCCGCGCGCCGGCGAGCCCCTGGATTTGTCTGTCAGCCGCGACCGGACTCTCGTGCCATGGCTCGGCGGCGAAACCGGTGTACGGTTGCGCCTCTACAAGGGCAAGGCTCAGCCCGTGCGGATCCTCGAAGGGCAGCACACGCTCGCCGAAACGAACCTCGATTGCGCCGGGAGCAAGCCCTGCCTCTCGAAGCCGGGCATCCCACCATTCGAGCGTCTGCGGCGGGACGGAGAGTTGGATCTCGTCCCATAGCCCTACTCCACGACGCTTGGGACCGAGAGACGGCCACGGGAAAAACGTGATGTCGGTACCCGGATTACCGTCCCGATCGGCAAAGAACAGATGATAGGTATCGGGAACATCCTGGTTGACCGAACGCTTCACCAGACGCATCCCAAGCACCCCCGCGTAGAAGTCTACCGTTTCCTGGGGGTCCCCGGAGATGGCGGTGACGTGATGCAAACCCGTAACAGAGACCATAGCTCCTCCCTCGGCGCCTGCCCATGGCGGCGCGTGGCGTATAGCGCATCGTGCGCGGCCCACCGCGCGTAATCCGCGGCCGATGGTCCGCGCCCCTGGGCCGGTGGCGCCGTGTACCAAAGGTCCGAAAACCGACTGTATCAGTCAAGTTCCCGGCGCTGTGACGGAAACGAGCCGGCGGGATCGAAGCCGAAAAAACCGAGAAATTGATCATAGAGCTGCGGATAGGTTCGTCGCAGCCGGCGTGGGCGCTCGAAGAACAACTCCACCGCGCAGGCAAAAAACTCCTCGCGATCTTCGGCGCCGTAGGAGTCGACCACGGGCGGCTCGCGGTGTCTGCGGCCCGCGGCTCCGCCGGCGCCCGCGGCCGGGCCGCGCTCCATCCGCTCGGCCGCGTGGGCCCGCTCAGCTCGTTGCACGCGCCGAACGTGATCGGTAAACGCAAGCGTCAACGACTCCCGCCATGCGTCCACTGCCGCCGCCGAGCGGAGAGCGGGCGTGCCGTCGAGCTCGCCGTTTGTCGCATCGAGGACGTGGGCCATCTCGTGAATTACGACGTTGTACCCTTCCCCCCAGCCGGAGGCCTCGACGTCGGCCACCGAAAGCACGACCGGCGCCTGGGGGCCGAGCTCGCCGCTTATCGTGTCAATCCCTTCGTGAACGACCCCGGCTTCGTCCACGTCGCTCCGTTCGCTCTCGTATTCGTGCGGCACGAGCAGAATCGTGCGAACAGCCCGGTACCACTCCACGCCGAGCTCGAGCACCGGCAACGCAGCCTGCAGGGCAACCGAGAGACGTAGCTCTTCGGCGTCGGCCACACCGCGCACTGCGTCGAATGCAATGCGGGAGCGCACCTCGGCGGTACGAGTCCGGAGCCGCTCGAGTTGCTCGGGGGAAAGCCCCCGGCAAATCGGATGCTTTTCCACCGCGCCCTGCCAGAGCTCCTCGGGAATCTCGACGCTCGTGCCGCGTCTGCCACGCCCGCCCAATAGTCGCGTCAAAAAACCGTGCATCATATGGTACGGGAGGCAAGCTCCCCCTTCCTCTCCAATGTAACGTATGCGGGTTCCCAGTGCTTTGCAACCAATTTCGCTCTTACCCTCCCATCCGGCGGGCCCGGCGAGCCGCTGCCACCGTCGGCAGAAGCAATACAAGCGGCAATGCCACTGCCACCATAAACATAACGCCGAAACCCCGTGCCTCGACTATAGGGCCGAAGGCCGGCGGCGAGGCTCACGACGGCAATTGTCAGCCCATGCGTGGTAATGAGCCGCCCGGACTGGGTCGGGGTGAGCGAGAGCGCCTTGCCGATCTCCGCCACCACCGGCCCGATGCCGGCGCCTGCCATGACCGTCAGGCTGCCGGCCATAAGGAGAAGTGGGACGAGCCCACGGTGTGTCGTATTGGTACTCATATGCGCTCCATCATAGTTATTCCTGCGGCGGAAACACCTTCTCGGGTGGGTGCCGCTCTTTTGGACGCTCAATCAACTCATAGACCACGTCGAAGTCGTCTTCGGTATCGATGTAGGCAAAGTGACCGTCGCCGTTCTTGCCGAAACCCGCACCGTCCATGATCATGGGGTAGCCGGCCGCCTCGGCCTGCTGCAACGCTTCCTCCATGTTGTCAACGAGTAGTCCGAAGTGCTGCACGCCGTACCCGTGTTTCTCGATAAACTCGTCATACACGCTCGGCCCTCTGATCGATTGAATCAACTCGACGCGCATGGGCCCGAAATACGAAAGCGCGATGCGCGCCTCGTAGTCGGCGGGCTTCCCCCGATAGGTCATCCGAGAGACAAGCGGTTTTCCGTAGGTATAGAAGCTCCACGGACCGACGCCGAAGACATCGTGATATTTCTTCACGACGGCCTCCACGTCCTCGACGACAAACGCAATCTGACCGATTCCTGCGTCTAAAAACGGCAACCGTGGCGTAGGCCGCTCGGCCATGGCTATCCTCCTTAATCCTACTTCATTACTCAATGCGTTCGGGGTGAATAAAACCTGCCGGCACCTGATCCACAAGCCAAATGCCGCCGGGAGCGTCTTCCATCATCATGATGAACGTCCTTGTGAGCCTCAACCACCCGGTGCTTGTCACCACCGCATTTCCGTAGTACCACGGAAGGTGACGAACGCAAACAACATAAAGTCACTCAAGACAGCCAAAAGCAAGGAGAACTGAATATGAAACCAGTCGTTGTCGCCGGGGCGGTGGCCGCCGGCATGAGCGCCGCGTGCGGCATGCCCTATTTCGTCGGCGGAGAGATCGAAAGTTACGAGAACCTTGCCGCGGATTCTCAACATCGTGGATGAGGAGATGAGCGAGCTTGCAACCGGCGAGATCGAATCGCAGGGA
>JAWLED010000099.1:6853-8723 GCA_041686235.1 Spirochaetia bacterium
GCGGAGAGATCGAAAGTTACGAGAACCTTGCCGCGGATTCTCAACATCGTGGATGAGGAGATGAGCGAGCTTGCAACCGGCGAGATCGAATCGCAGGGAGTCGCCGTTCGAACCGGCACCAAGGTGGTCGGCATCGAGGGGAGCGACCGGGTAGAGGCGGTGCAGCTCGAAGGCGGAGAACGGATTCCCGCCTCGGTGGTCCTCGTGAGTGTCGGCATACGGGCGACTGCGCGGTTGCCTACCACAACGTGCTCGAGCGTCCGGTCCATATGCCGCTTGCGCTGCCGGCGAACCGCCAGGGGCGCATGGTGGGCGAGAACATCGTGGCGGAGCTCAGCGGGGCAAAGCTAAACACCTTCCCCGGCGTTCTCGGCTCCGCGATGATCAAGATTTTCGACGGCGAGGTCGCCAAAACCGGCATTGGGGACACCGAGATTCAACAGTACGGGCTCGAGGAGGTGGAATCGGTGTCGATTACCTCGCATACGCTCGCCGGCTACTACCCGGGCGCGAAGCCCCTCACGATAAAGCTGCACTACCATGCCTACTCCAAGCACCTGTTGGGCGGACAAATCTACGGCGCGGGGCGCTCGGTGCTGCGCATCAACATTCTCGCTACGGCAATCAGCGCCGGTATGCGCCTCGAGGACGTCTGCAACCTCGACCTCGGATACGCCCCGCCGTTTTCCCCGGCGTGGGACCCCATCCTCATTGCCGCTCGCAAGGGGATGAAATAGCACGGCGACGTGCTGCCTACCCCGGGGCACACCCGCGCCCCTGCGGCGCGGCGTTATGCAGTTTGCAAAATCGGGGCATTCATTTTGCATAGGTTTGCGCTATGCATACGCGGCGGCCCGCCGGCTTCACCGGACAATTCGGAATAAAGCGAGCGGATTCTCGCGGTCATAAGACACAAGAAGCTCCGTACACCTGTAATTCATCCAATAAAAGGGAATTATGCTCCTGTCCGGCCTGCCCTGCCGTGTTAACCGGGACGCCGATTGGTCATTCCACTTTTCTCGCCGGCCTGGACGCGTGGGACCGTGCATGGCACAGAAATTGCATTGGTAATTTGACTAGCTACGGAGACGGCATTAATATGGATGAAGTGGACACATTGAAAAAACGCGATATAGTTACGCAGGGGCCGCCGCCGAGAACGCTCTTTGGCGGGAGAGCCTCTAATTTATCGGTGAAGACGCCGACGATACGTAGCGGGGCGATGTGTAAGAATTGCGCGCCGATCATGAAGGTGCCGAGTCTTTTCGGAAATGGGGGAGATTGAAAAATGATAGCGAGACGAAATATTCGAGCAGTAATACACGGGGTAGTGGCAGCAGCACTCGCGGTTGCACTAATTGGGTGCACCAGTCCGTTTCTGGCCGATGAGCCTTCCGGCGACGATACCGGCGGTCTGAGAATCTCGGGCGTTGCGTCCGGCGGAGTCAGCACGCAAACCGTGTTTCCGTCGTTCGAGCTCACGGACGTTGCCTCCTACGAGGTTAGCCTCTCCAACGGGCCGAGTGGTTCCACCGAGCCCGACCCCGTTGTCGTTTCATCGGACGACACTGGGCAAATCTCGACCGCGGTGGAGTTCGAAGATCTCGTCCCAGGCGACTGGACCCTCACCGTTGAAGGCTACGACGCCGAGCCGGTGGACGGTGCCATTCCTGGCACCGCAAAGAAGCTCGTGAGCAACGGCGGAGAGACCATCTCCATAACGCGCGGCGAATATAACGAGACGACGGTCGCCGTCGAGCTTCTTGACACCGATCTGAGCAGTGATGGCAACGGCGATTGGGAGGTGGATATCACGTGGCCTGCAACCGATGACGCCTTCGACGGGTATGAAACAACGGATGTTGTAACA
>JAWLED010000100.1:0-8614 GCA_041686235.1 Spirochaetia bacterium
GAGCGAGCTCGAAGGCGAGATCATGGACAAAGCGCTCATCCTCCATGCCGAGCACAGCTTCAACGCCTCCACCTTTACTGCGCGCGTCGTGGCCTCGACCATTTCTACGTGCTACTCGAGTATTTCCGCCGCCATCGGCGCCCTATACGGGAGTCTCCACGGCGGAGCCAACGAGAAAGTCATGGCAATGGTAGACGAAATCGGCGATCCCGCTAACGCCGACCAGTGGGTAGAGACGGCCCTCGAGGAAAAGCGTAAAGTCATGGGCATGGGCCATCGCGTGTACCGTGCCAAGGATCCGCGCGCAACCGTCATGGAAAGCTACCTGCAGCAACTATCAGAGCACAACAACGACTGGAGATACTACGAGATACTCAAAGGTGTCGAAGAGGCCTTCGGAAAGCGGATGAATGAGAAAGGCAAAAAGATTTATCCGAACGTCGATTTCTTTTCCGGGGCGGTCTATCGGTTGATGGGGGTTCCGACGATTCTGTTCACGCCGATCTTCGCGATGGCCCGCGCCTCCGGTTGGCTTGCACACATTCTCGAGCAGCGCCAGGACAACCGCATCTACCGTCCCAAAGCACTGTACACCGGGATGGAAGAACGCCACGTGCTCCCCATCGAAGAGCGCTAGGGACAGTGTCTACAAGCCTGTTGATCGAACCGGCCGAACTCTTTGGGTAATAACGAAGTATCGGTACCCGGCGGGCGGCGGGCGCAACGCAGCACCTTCGTGCACGGTTACGCCTTTGCTCGCCGGGATTTGGCCGCCGCCTATCAACACGGTAGTTGACACCTCTACCGGGGCGAGTAGATGCTCTCGAGCGTCGTCACCCCCTCCTTAACATGCGCCGCCGACTCATCGAGCGCTTTTTGCTCGTCTTCGCTGAGCTCGACCTCGAGAATGCGCTCCACCCCGTTCTTGCCGAGCAGCACCGGGACACCGAGGAAAATATCGGAGTGTCCGTATTGCCCGCGCAGATAGGCACTCGCGGCAGCGATGCGCTTTTCATCTTTTACCACCGCTTCGACCATCTTCGCCACCGATGCACCCGGCGCGTAAAACGCACTGCCTTTCTTGAGATAGCCGACGATCTCCCCACCGCCCTTTCGAGTGCGATTGACGAGCTGCTCGATCTCCTCAGCGCTAAGCAACTCGGTCAGCGGAAACCCGCCCACCGACGTATAGCGAGGAAGCGGCACCATGGTGTCCCCGTGGCCGCCGAGCACCATTGCAAAAACGTCGCTCGGCAGCACGTTGAGCTTCTCGGCGATGAAATACCGGAAACGGGTGGAGTCGAGGATGCCGGCCATGCCGACCACTCGCTTGAGCGCAAAACCGGTTTCCCGCAACATCGTCATGGCGATGACGTCGAGCGGATTTGCCACCACGATGACGACTGCATCCGGGGCGTAGGTTTCGATCGCCTGCCCTGCCTCTTTGGCGATCTGCACATTCGTTTTCAAGAGGTCCATGCGGTCCATGCCGGGCTTTCGTGGAATGCCGGCGGTGTGCACCACCACGTCCGAGCCGGCAATATCGGCGTAGTTGTTCGTGCCCTGAATATTCACGTTGTACTGCCGAAGCGGCGCCGCATGGAGGAAGTCGAGGGCCTTGCTCTGCGGCAGCCCTTCTACTACGTCCACCATGACGATATCTGCAATGTTCTTCTCGGCGATGTAATACACCGCGGTGGCGCCGACGTTACCGGCGCCGATTACTGATACTTTGTTCATTTTTTTCCTCCGGCGCTTGCCATGACGGCTTTCAATTCCTCCGCCGAGGAGTTGAACATCGAATACTGCTCGTCGGTGAGCTTGGGAACCATCACCTGTTCGATGCCGTTTCGCCCGATGACCGCCGGTAAACTCATTGCCGCCCCGTCCACACCGAGCTCGCCCCTCAGCATCATAGAGACCGAAAAGATACGGCCGGTATTCATGTTGACCGCCTGAGCAAGCTCCGTTGCTGCCGCCGAGGGACCGTAATACGAGCTGGCTCGCTGGGCCATGTCGACGATGAGATTCCCTGAGTTTCGCGTTTCATCAAAGAGCTCTTGGAGCCGTTGGGCGTCGATGAGCTGCTCGACCGGCACGCCCGAGACCGTGGAATAGCGGGCAAGCGGGATCATCGCGTCCGAGTGCCGTCCGATAACGGTTGCCTGGACGTTTTCGGCGGTAACGCCGAGCTCCTCAGCAATGAGATAGCACAGTCGTGTAGAATCGAGTACGCCGCCGAGCCCCATAACCTGCCGCCGGTCCATTCCCGATTCTTGGACGAACAGCGCGGTGAGCATGTCTACCGGCTCGGATACCATAATAACCTTTGCCGTGCTCCCCCGCATACTTTCGGCAATACTGCGAATTACCTTCGCGTTCTCGCTGTAGAGATCCTCACGCTTCATGCCGGGAGCGCGAACTGAGCCCGCAGTGACGATGACGATATCATTCGCCAGTACATGATCGAGCCGATCGCTTCCCTGAATACGGACGTCGTAGCCGCGTACCGGCGCTGCTTCCATCATGTCGAGCGCCTTTCCGGTGGAAAGCCCCTCCTGGATGTCATAGAGCACCACGTGTGCCACGTTGTGTTCCGCAATAAAAAACGCGGTGTTTGCACCGACGTTTCCGCTGCCTATGATGCCGATGTTTGCCATTTCTCACTCCCGTTGCTACTATACCAGCCGTTGTTGACCATGTCACCCATGCTTTGCAGGAGCTTCAGGAGGATCAAAACATGCCACAAGAGCAATACGGCTACCGCACCGAATCGGACTCAATGGGCGAGGTGTACATCCCCTCGTGGGCGTATTGGGGCGCACAAACCCAACGCGCGGTGGAGAACTTCGGGGTCTCCGAGCACCGCATTCCCACCTCCATGATCCGCGCCCTTGCCCTCATAAAGAAACACGCGGCACGGGCCAATGCCGAGCTCGAGGTCATCGACCCGGGGCTCGCCAACGCCGTCATCCAGGCCTGCGAGGAGATGTACAACGGCACGTGGGACGAGCACTTTCCCATTGACGTGTTCCAAACCGGAAGCGGTACTTCGTGGAACATGAACGCGAACGAGCTCATTGCAAATCGAGCAAATGAGATACTCGGTCGGCCGATCGGCACGAAGGATCCCGTACATCCGAATGACATCGTCAACCGGGGGCAGTCGTCCAACGACGTCATACCTACCGCCGTACATATCGCCGATCGAATGGAGTTGCAGGCCGCCCTCCCCCGCATCCGCGGACTCTCCCAGTCGCTTGCGGCGAAAGCTGCGGAGCTTTCGCAGGTCGTCAAGCTCGGAAGGACCCACCTCCAAGATGCCGTCCCCATGACCCTCGGGCAGGAGTTCTCCGGCTTTGCCGTGCAGATCCAAAAGGCCGCCGACCGTCTCGCCGCTACCTTCTCGAATCTCGAAGAGCTCGCCCTCGGCGGGACTGCGGTCGGCACCGGGATCAACTGTCATCCTGAAATGCCGGAGAAGGCTATACGAGGCATCGCCGCCGAAAGCGGTATACCGTTTCGGCCTGCCCTCAATCGCTTCGAGGCCATCGCCGCACGAGACGCACAGGTCGAGCTCATGGGCGCGGTGAACGTCCTCGCAAACGCCCTCATGAAGATCGCCAACGATCTACGCCTTCTTGCAAGCGGGCCTCGGGGGAGCATCGGCGAGATCGTGCTTCCCTCCCTGCAGCCGGGAAGCTCCATCATGCCGGGAAAGGTCAACCCGGTCATTCCGGAAATGGTCATCCAGGTCGCCGCGCATCTGTTTGGAAAAGTCACTTCGGTAACACACGCCGGTCAACACGGACCACTCGAGCTCAACATGATGCATCCGCTCATCGCGCACGAGACCGTCAGCGCCGTTCGCTTGGCCGCCGAGACGTGCGAGTCCTTTGCCGCTCGCTGCATCGACGGTATCGAGCCCGACGCTGAGCGCGCGGACTACTGGATAGAGTGGAGTCTTGCTCTTGTCACCCCGCTCGCTACCGAAATCGGCTATGATCGGGCCTCTAAGCTTGCCTACAAGGCCTACACCGAGAAACGCCGCATCCGAGACGTCGTCGAAGAGGCAGGCGTTGTTTCGAAAGAAAAGCTCGATGAGCTTCTCGATCCGCGCAAGATGGTTTGAGCGCGGGTTGCAATTGGCCGAGGGGCATATTAGACTGGCGAGGAAAGGCAACCACAGGGAGAGAGATCATGGAGCTCAACTATTCGGATCCCAATTACCAGGAAGCAATGCGCCTCTATCTGTCGGGCGAATGGAGCGAGGCACAGGCCGCCTTTACCGAGCTTTCCAAAACCTACACCGAAAGCCCGTTCATCCTCCTGGTGCTCGGCAACATAGACTACTCGCTTGGCGAGCTCGAGCGCTCGGTGGAACTGTATAACGAGGCGATTCGGATCAATCCCGAATACGGCATCGCCTACTATAAATTGGGCGTATGCTACTATCGCATGGGCCTCCTCGACGAGGCACTCAAGGCGTTCTCCCAAGTCCTGGAGATGAAAAGCCAGAGCCATGCCATGGCAAGCTACTTTGTCGGCCTTATTCACTTCTTCATGGGTAACGACGAGGAGGCGGAAAAAGGGTTCGCGAGCTTCCATGAAAAATCGCCTGAGTCGATGATCGCCAACTATTATTTGGCTCAGATCAAACTCAAGCGAAAGAGATACAAGGAAGCGTTGTCACTGCTCAATGAACTGGCGGAGACTACCCCGCAGTTTGCCGAAGTGTACTACCTGCTGGGGGTAGCTAACCAAGGCTTGCACAACAACACGGATGCAATAAAGAACCTGCAAACCGCTCTCAAGATGAATCCCGATGACGAACGGGTGAAAACGAAGTTGACGCTTCTCACCGACGTCCAATGGCCATAACGCGGGGGTAACTGAATGACCAAATACGTGTGCAATGTGTGCGGTTACATCTACGACCCTGACGAGGGCGATCCCGACGCCGATATCCCTGCGGGTACCCCGTTCGACGCTCTTCCGGAGGACTGGGTGTGTCCCGTCTGTGGTGCACCCAAGGATGAGTTTACGGCCGAAGAGTAGCCTCCGCGGGACAACGCCGCACGGCGGCCGGGCGCCGGCGGCAGGCGGCCGGGCGCAGGCGGCCGGGACCTATACCGGTGAGCGTTTGTATTGGGTATCCGGCAGTGGCTGAGGACGCCCGATGCAGAAGCCTTGGGAGAACCGGACCCCCATCTCCTGCAGAAGGGAACGCACGGACTCCGTCTCTACGAACTCCGCAATGAGCTCGATGTTGTTTGTTGCAACGTAGGACCTCAGCCCCACCACGAGCTCCCGCATGGCTTGCTCGTCCTCCAGTCGGGTAATGATGCTCCCGTCGAGCTTCACGTAATCCACGTCGAGATCGATGATCCGTACGAAGTTCGAATACCCGCTTCCGAAGTCGTCCAGCGCGATCAGAGCCCCCAGGGCCTTTACCTCCTCGATGAAGCTCTTGACCTCATCGTAGTGCTCGAGTCCCTCCTGCTCGACGATTTCGAGCGTAAGACGACGGGCAAAGTCGGGATACTCCTTGAGCGTCGAGAGGATGTGACCGCGGGTCCGACTGCTTTCGATATCGAGCACCGATAGATTAACCGCCACTCCTTCCGGACGATCGAGAAACGCAGCAACGGCCCGATCGAACACGCGCCGGGTAATCTGCCCGTAGTATTTGCTGTTTTTCGCAACCGACAAGAATTTGCCCGGAGAAACGGCTGCCCCGTCGTCGTCGAGCATCCTCAACAGGGCTTCATACTTGAAAGTCTCTCCGGTGAAATTGTCTACGATCGGTTGGTAATAGGCTACGAAACGGTCTTGCGCCAACGCCAGTCGGATGCGTTTCAGCCATCGCAGGTTGTTTTCCATGCGAAGATACACGTCGTCGGCCACATCGGGTGCGTAGACTACGTCTTGGCGGTTGCGAAACGCCTCTGAGAGGCCGAGCTCCGCTTGCTCGAGTACCATCGGCCCCTCAGTCGACACGACGAGGGTGAAGTCCGTCTCCCACTGAACGTCGTGTTCCACAACGTCGTGGGAACGGAGCAGTTGTCCGAGCTCTCGAGCCTGTTCGAGCGCGGTTTCCCGCGAAACGGTCTGCTCGGCATCGTCGCACAACACGGCGAACACCCCGCGCCCAACGTGAAACAGCTCTCGGTCCGAGCCATAGCTCTCGGTAAGGAGGCGCTGAAGATATGTAGCGTACTCGCGCTCGAGGGCATCCGCGTTCGGGTCACCGTAGAATTGTCTGATGCTCTCGATGTCGTCCATGCCGGCGAGAAACAGCCACGGGCGTGTGTAATCGCGAACCCTGTCTCTGTACGCAGTCCGGTTCGGAAGCCCGGTGTTGGGGTCGGCGGTAGAAAGTACGTATTTGCGGTTAACGATGGACAGATTTACGTACGAGTAGACGTGGGCAAGGAGTTCTAAGCGGTCAAACGGCTTGTTCAGAAAGCCCGTAGCTCCGGCGTTGAAGGCACTGATGCGGTCTTCGGTATCGTCGAGCGCGGTTAACATCAAGATAGGAATGCGTGCGGTCTCCTCGTCGCTTTTGAGCCGACGGGTGACCTCTAGGCCGTCCATCTCCGGCATCATGAGGTCCATCAGGATGAGATCCGGGTGATGCTTGCGCGCATACTCAAGCGCTTCCAGCCCGTTAGCAGCCTCGGCCACAGTGAACGGACTATCTTTGAGAATCGCTTGTATACTGTGCCGATTAACCCGATTGTCGTCGGCAACCAGGACAAGTGCGTCTTCCGCCACAAATAACCCCTAAAAATGACAGTTTCTCCATCATACCGGGCGACTTCGCAAATTTCAAGCTATCGGCACGCAGGTTCTATAATATGCATAGAACTGCGCAGCGAAAAGGCGAAGTCCGATAATTGCGTCGCGGCCCACCCGACGAGATACTGATCGCTGTTGCGTAAAGTGGAGGATAGGGGATTCGAACCCCTGACCTATTGATTGCGAACCAATCGCTCTACCGCCTGAGCTAATCCCCCGGTACGTGGCTATAATACACGCTTGCACCTTCTTCGTGCAAGAGGATATGGTGTTGCAACTCGTAGGTGTCCGTGCAAGGGCCCGATTTGAAGAACAAGACCATGAAAACACTGTCTCAGATTCCATCACCTCACAACCGCTTTTTTCCACACCACGCCGATCGCCCACGTCGGGTCTACGTCACCATCAGCTTCTTTCACGGCACCGGCAGTCACTTCCACGTGGAGATGCAAGAAGAGCACAACTATGTCTTCGATCCGGAGACCGAAGAATGGCTCGAGCCGGACAACGACCCTCGCGGCGAAGGCCGCCATCGCTTCATGAAGTTCAGTCGAGAAGAGACCGCACGGCGATGGGTGGAAGATGTCTTTTCGCAAGAGTTTTCCAACCGGACCCACGAGCTCGTGTTCCGCGGCGACGTCACCCAACGGTGGTTTTACCGAGAAGGAGATTAGTACCGGTGGAACGTGATACACTATAACCCGTGAAAACGTTCACGTTCCGCCTCATTGCCTCGATTACATTGGCCCTTGTCACGCTCGGGTGCAGTACTACGCCGGAGGGAGATGATCCCCCGACCGCCGCACCGGAGAGCGCACCGGAGGGGACTGACCTCCCCGATCCCGGCCTTGCTCGAAGGGCGCCGCCGGGCGTTCAGTTCGATACGCTGCCCGCACCCTCGGTGAAGCTCGTCGATTTGCGCCGGTTGCGCGTCGGGATGACGAAAGACGAGGTTCTTGCCATTTTCCCCGGACCGGAAGAGACAAAAATCTCCCCGCGCGATACCACCGTATGGCGATACGAGTTTGCCGAGCTCTATTTTCGCGACGGCCGCTTGTACAATTGGTTTGATCTCGAAAAGGAATATTAGCCGGGCGTCATTCGAGCTCGTCCATGACGAACTCGACCCGTGTTTCGAGGGCTTTTGCCACCCGCTCGTCCGGATGATAGGCCGACATATTCTTGATATAGCCGAACGTGTCACGCACCCGTTCGCGAGTCACGGCTACCGGCTGTTGTCCCGCCGCGCCCGGCTCGTGTTCGGTGCGATAGTTTTCGATATGCTTGTACAGACCAGGGCGACCGGTTAATCGTGCTTTGATCGTTTCTATTCGCAGGCGCATGTCGCTTTCGTAGAACGCCCGACTCTTCTCTTCGGGAAGCGCGCTTGCAAGACTCACGAGATAATCGAGCATCGCAGCACGCCGTTGCCATTCGTCGGGTTCGGGCTCACCCTCTGGTGGCGCGGCCCCATCCTCCGGCGCGGCCTCACCCTCTGAGGGCTCCGCCTGGTCCTCGGGTTCGGCCTCATCCTCTGGTGGCGCGGCCTCATCCTCTGGGTGCGGCCCCTGGTCCTCCGGCGCAGCCTCCGACTCGTCGGCTTCGGGCCCTCCGGGTTCAGACTCACTCTCGGGCTCCGGCCCGCTCTCCCCGCCGGGACCGGCCGCATCCTCGGGTTCGGCCTCATCCTCTGGAGGCCCCGCCTGGTCCTCCGGCGCGGCCTCATCCTCTGGGTGCGGCCCCTGGTCCTCCGGCGCGGCCTCATCCTCTGAGGGCTCCGCCTCAGTCTCCTCGGGCGCGGCCTCATCCTCTG
>JAWLED010000101.1:0-8583 GCA_041686235.1 Spirochaetia bacterium
CGCACCGACGCCTCTCGGGCGCGGGCTACCGGTGGCAGCGGCCTCGGTCTGTCGATCGCAAAGCGCATTGTTGAAGCTCTCGGGGGTCGTATACACGCAGAAGTGCGGCCGGGCGGGGGAACCACCGTGGTGTTCCGCCTACCGGCCGCAATGAATAGCGGGAATTACGACGAGGTCGTCCCGTCGTCGTAGCTAACGTGCAGTTGCTGGGTAACGGGCTCTTCCACACCGTCAACGAGCGCGGAAACGGGAATGATGGTCAACAGATAATGCAGATCGAGGTCCATCGAGAATCGGCCTGTTTCTTGGTCAACCGGAACCTCGGTGCCGGCCACAAACACTTTCGCCGCAGGGTCCGATACCAACCCGCTCACTTGCAGCCGGCGAGCATTGGTCATGAACTCCGGCTCCGCCGGTGAGTCGAGGTTGAGCGCAAGCTCCCGCGTAATGGTGAGCGTTCGCGTCGAAGACAAGAAGTCGTCGTCTTCGGCTTTCACTACGATCCGGTTCGAGCCGTACTCGAGCGGCACTTCGCTGCTGAACGCACCCTCGCTGTCAACGGCGATCTCTTCGTCGTCAATCGTCGTCCGCACGCCGGGCTCCGAAACGATTCCGGTAATCGTCACCGTCGGCTCGGCCAGAGTCGTCCTCGTTTTCGGCGAGGTCAATTCGATTCTCAGCCGCGGCTTCGACGTCCGTGACGGACCGCATCCAACCACCAAGAGCACTGCGAGAACCGCAGGTACAATGTAGAGATAGCGTTTCTTTCCCTTCATCTCTTTCTCCTCGGCAACCCCTGCACCCCGACAGTGCCCTGCACTCCCGACGACCGGCGTCGCCCTCTCGTTTTGATGCACACAACCTACCTCCCAATTATGACGATCTTATGACGGGCTATCGGTTTATTTGCGAGACCCGCAGAGCGGTCATGTGCGTGACGCGCAAAGCGGTCGGCAAACTTGCGTGGTCACCCCCTTCATGCTATATTCGGGGACAGTTACTCTCAGGAATTCAGCACGGTCCGATTCTTCGGAGCGCCGGATTTCCTCGAGCCAAGGAGTAGATAACGTTGACACATGAATTCGACGCAGTGATCGTTGGAGCAGGCGGCGCGGGCTTGTACGCGGCCCTCGAAGCGGGCCAAACGGCAAAGACTGCCGTGCTCTCCAAGCTGTATCCCATGCGCAGCCACACCGGTGCCGCGCAGGGAGGTATCGGCGCCGCCCTCGGCAACGTCGACGAGGACAACCCGGAGTGGCACGCGTACGACACCGTCAAAGGCGGAGACTACCTCGTAGATCAGCAAGCGGCAAAGATCCTCGCAGAGGAGGCCGTTCAAGCGGTGTACGAGTTGGAAAACCGCGGCTTGCCGTTCTCGCGCACCTCCGAGGGGAAAATCGATCAGCGTCGTTTCGGCGGGCACACCCGCAATTTCGGAGAGGGCCCGGTGCGACGGTCTTGCTACGCTGCCGACCGCACCGGCAACATGATCCTCCAGACCCTTTACCAGCAGTGCATCAAAA
Organism: Spirochaetia bacterium; assembly: GCA_041686235.1. GTDB lineage: Bacteria > Spirochaetota > Spirochaetia > DSM-27196 > PWMO01 > JAAAOH01. The sequence goes on from JAWLED010000101.1 coordinate 1,524, forward strand.
ATAACGTTCACTTCTACGATGAATTCCAAGTCATCGAGGTCATCATGGACGGCACCCGCGTGGCCGGCCTCGTTACCTTCGAGCTGTCCACCGGCGAGATTCACATCTTCCGCGCCAAAGCGGTGCTCTTCGCTACCGGCGGCTTCGGGCGCATGTTCAGCATCACCTCCAACGCGCTCGCCAACACCGGCGACGGGCCGGCGGTACTTGCCCGCGCCGGGGTTCCTCTCGAAGACATGGAGTTCTTCCAGTTTCACCCGACCGGCATACGGGGCATGGGCATCCTCATCACCGAAGGCGTTCGCGGCGAAGGGGGCATTCTCAAGAACAACAACGGCGAGCGCTTCATGGAACGCTACGCACCCACCATGCTCGACCTTGCCCCGCGGGACATGGTCTCGCGTGCGATCCTCACCGAGATCCAAGAAGGCCGCGGCATGCGCGGAGACCGCCGCATCGACGACTACGTCATGCTCGACGCAAGTCACCTCGGCCGCGACACCGTCTACAAGAAGATCCCCGACATCGTTGACTTCTGTAAGACCTATCTCGACATAGACCCGGCAGAGAAACCCATGCCGGTGCAACCCACCGCACACTACGCCATGGGCGGCATTCCCACCGACTCCGACGGCCGCGTATGCACCGACGACACGCTGTGGGAGGGCCTGTACGCCGCCGGCGAGGCGGCGTGTGTTTCCGTTCACGGAGCAAACCGTCTCGGTACCAACAGCCTCGTAGACCTCGTCGTCTATGGGCGCAGAGCCGGCCGAAACATTGCCTCCTACGTGCAACACGCCGACATGCCCCGGATTCCGGCGGACGCCGGCGAGCGGGCCAGGCAGAAAATCGCCAAGCTCAAAGAGGCCAAGGGTGAGCATCCCGGCCCCCTTTTCGAACATATGCAAGAAGTGATGATGGAGAAAGTCGGCGTGTATCGCAATCACGACGACATGAGCGATGCCGTTTCCGAGATTCGAAAGCTCAAGAGTCGCCTCGAAGGGGTGAGCGTGCAGGACGCAAACACCTCGTTTAACCAAGAAATCCTCTCGATTCTCGAGCTCGAGAACCTCATCGATATCTCGCTCGTCACCGCAACCTCGGCACTCAACCGCACCGAGAGCCGCGGCGCCCACTCACGCAAGGACTACACCGAGCGGAATGACGAGACGTGGCTCAAGCACACACTCGCCTACCTCGACGGCGACGAGGTCACCATCGACTACAAGAAGGTTGACACGAGTATTTGGACACCCAAACCCAGAACATATTAAGACACCTTTTTACACTGAGGAGCCAATATGGATATCACCCTTTCCATTCAACGATACAATCCTGAAACGGACAGCGGCCCCTACGTCAAAGACTACAGCGTGAGCGCCGAGGCAACCGATCGTGTGCTCGACGCGCTCATGGAGGTCTGGCGCAATTACGACGGGACGTTAACGTTTCGAAAGAGCTGTGCCCACGGCGTGTGCGGCTCGGACGCCATGCGCATCAACGGCGTGGAGCGCCTCGCCTGTAAGACCCTCATCAAAGACGTGGTCGAGGACGGCGAGAACACCATTCGCATCGAGCCGCTCAAGCACCTGGCGGTACAGCGCGATTTGATGGTTGACCAAACGCCCTTTCTGCAGAACTTCCGCAGCGTAAAGCCCTTTATGCATCCCGCCGAAGCGGAGCCTCAGGGTGGGGAGTTTTTGCAGTCGCAGAAAGAGCGCGAGATCTTCGACGACGCCACAAAGTGTATCAACTGCCAGGCGTGTTTCTCCGCCTGTCCGGTCCTCGACAAGAACCCCGATTTCATCGGTCCGGCCGCCATCGTGCAGGCGGCGCGCTTTGTCTTCGACAGCCGTGACAAGGGGCTCGAGCCGCGTCTCGACGCACTCGACCAGCCCAACGGGGTGTGGCCCTGCGAGAACCACTTCCAGTGCACCAAGGTCTGCCCGCGTGGTATCAAGGTGACAAAGCTCATTAACTTCACTAAGCGGGAGATCAAGAAATACCGAGAAGCCAGGGGCGAACAGACGGCTGAGCCCAAGGAGTAGGAATGAAGATTCACGAGTATCAGGCAAAGGAGCTATTCGCCGAGTACGGCATCCCCGTGGAGCCGCAGCACGTCGTCGACAACGCCGAAGACGCCGTCGAGGCGGCACGCAAGATCGGCGAAACGGTCGTGGTCAAGGCGCAGGTTTTGGTCGGCGGCCGCGGTAAAGCCGGCGGCGTCAAGCTCGCGAAGACCCCCGAGGAGGCCGGAACGGCGGCCCGGGAGATTCTATCGCTCACCATCAAAGACATTCCCGTAGAAAAGGTGATGATCACCCGCGCGGCCGAGATCGAGCAAGAGTTCTACATGGGCCTCACCACCGACCGGGCGGCAAAACAGCTCATACTCATGATGAGCAAAGCCGGCGGGGTCGACATCGAGGACCTTGCGGTTAACCGGCCCGAAGAGATCATCCGCTTCCACATCAACCCGGTCGACGGAATAGACGAGGCGGGGCTCAAGAACGCCCTCGAAGAGGTGTTCGAGACGCCGGAGCTCGTCGCACAGGCCGACGAGGCCGTCCGCAAGATGTACCGGCTCTACCTCGAAAAAGATTCTTCTCTCGTGGAGATCAACCCGTATGCGCGCATCGACGGCAACACGCTCAAGGCCCTCGATGCCAAGGTCAATTTCGACGACAACGCGTTGTTCAAACACCCCGAGCTCGAAGAACTCCGCAACAAAGAAGAGTACTCGGCCGACGAGCTCGAGGCACGGCAGAGCGGATTGAGCTTCGTCAGCATGGACGGCGAGATCGGCTGCATCGTAAACGGCGCCGGCCTTGCCATGGCTACCATGGATATCATCAAGCTGTATGGGGGCACGCCGGCCAACTTTCTCGACGTAGGCGGAAGCTCGAACCCCGAGAAGGTGCTCAACGCGCTTCGCATCATCACGCGAAACCCGAAGGTAAAGGGCATTCTCATCAACATTTTCGGCGGAATCACCCGCTGCGACGACATTGCAAAGGGCATCCTCATGGCAATGGAGCAGATCGACATGGACCTTCCGATGGTCATTCGCCTCATCGGGACAAATGACGAAGAAGGCCGCAACATGCTCGCCGAAAAGGGCATCTCCGCCCATCAGAAGCTCTCCGATGCCGTTGAGCAAGTCGTCGAAAGCGCCTAAGGAGAAAGGGACACAGCCATGAGCATTCTTATTGACCAGAATACCAATGTCATCGTACAGGGGATCACCGGGCGCGACGGATCGTTTCATGCACGCACGATGATCTCGGACGGCACCAACGTCGTGGCCGGCGTAACGCCGGGCAAGGGTGGGCAGACCGCCGAAGGGGTGCCCGTATACAACAACGTGGGCGAAGCCATGGACGCGCACCGGGTCGACGCTTCGGTTATTTTTGTGCCGGCGAAATTTGCCACCGCCGCCGTCCGTGAGGCGGCAGATGCGGGCGTACCGCTCATTATCGCCATCACCGAAGGGGTGCCCGAGCTCGAGATGCTCGAGACCTATCACTACGTGCGCGGAAAAGGGCTGACGCTCATCGGGCCGAACTGTCCCGGCCTCATATCGCCGGGAAAGAGCAAAATCGGCATTATGCCCTGGCGCATTCACAAGGAAGGCGACATCGGCGTCATCTCGCGAAGCGGCACCCTCACCTACGAGGTCGTGTACAACCTCACCACCAACGGCATGGGGCAATCCACCTGCGTAGGCATAGGCGGTGACCCCATCGTCGGCTCGAACTTCATCGACATGCTCGAGCGCTACGAAGCCGATCCCGGCACCTCGGCGGTCGTCGTTATCGGCGAGATCGGCGGCGAGGACGAGGAAGCGGCGGCTGAGTACATCAAGAACAATATGAAAAAACCGGTTGTTGCCTTCATTTCCGGGCGCACAGCACCCCCGGGAAAGCGCATGGGCCACGCCGGCGCCATCATATCGGGCGGAAAAGGCACCCCGGCGGCGAAGGTACAGGCGTTCACCGACGCCGGTGTTCCGGTCGCCGACAAACCCGATGAAATACCCGGCCTGCTGAGGCAGCGCCTTGGCTAACATGCCCCGGCTGAAGCACCCCGGATGTTTGTGATATCGTCTAGCCGATCGCAAGGGGGGATTTGACTTTGGATCGGAACATACTTGACCTTTCGAGCGCGGAGTTCCTCGAAGACCTCTACCGCGCGTGGCTCGAGGATCCGCAGAGCGTGCCGGCCGAGTGGCGCCCCTACTTCGAATCTCTCGGCCCACAGGCCCCGGCGGCAACACCCGCCGGGGAAAGCTCGGCTGTACCCTCGTCCGCCTCGGCTCCCCCATCGGCGGGTGCAGCTCGAACGCCGGGAACCAAAAGCATCGCCGCGCGGGAAGGGGCCAAAAGCAGCTCCTTCAACGGTCATGCCCCTCGCGAGGCAATGCCCACCGCGGAGGTATACCGCCAAAGCCGCGTCGACAGCCTTATCTGGGCGTACCGTGACGTTGGATACATCTACGCGGACCTCAATCCGCTCGAGCAATACACCACGCCCGAGCTCAAATACATGTATATCACCATGGAGGGCAACTACGAGTCGCTCACCCTTGATGCATTCGGGCTTTCCGAAGACGACCTCGACGAAGAGGTATTCACCGGCGGGTACTTCGAGCCCAAACGGGCCCCGCTGCGGCGGCTCCTCGATATGCTGCGGGAGACCTACTGCGCCCATCTCGGCGCGGAGATCCTTCATATCCAAAACAAGCCTATGCGGCGCTGGCTCATCGAGCACCTCGAAAGCCCCGCACGGCGTCCGGATTGGGACCACGAACGCAAGAGACGGTTCCAGAAAGACCTCATCAAGGCGGAGGAGCTCGAGCGTTTCATCCATTCCAACTTCATCGGGCAGAAGCGGTTCTCACTCGAAGGCGGAGAGGCCCTCGTCCCGGCCGTTCGCTATCTCGTGGAGTCCGCTCCCGAGCACGGCGTCCACGAGGTCGTGCTCGGCATGGCCCACCGTGGAAGGCTGAACGTATTGACGAACGTCATGCGCAAGCAGCCCGCCGAGACCTTTTCCCACTTCACCGAGAACTACATGCCGCATACCTACGGCGGTAGCGGCGACGTCAAGTACCATCTCGGCCACAGCATGGACGTCGACGCCGAAGGGGGAAACACCGTTCACGTGAGCCTCGTGGCCAACCCGAGTCACCTCGAGTCGGTCGATCCGGTGGTCGAGGGCAAATGCCGCGGGATCCAGAGACGGCGGGGCGATCAAAACCGAAAGAAAGTCATGCCGGTTCTCATCCACGGCGACGCGGCCTTCTCCGGCCAAGGCGTGGTGGCGGAAACCCTCAATTTGTCTCAGCTCAAGGGCTACCGCACCGGCGGCACCGTGCACATCATTTTGAACAATCAGATCGGCTTTACCACCGCCTCTCGCGACGCGCGATCCACGTTCTTCGCCACCGATATCGCAAAATCGATGCCGGTGCCGATCTTCCACGTCAACGGCGACGACATCGAGGCGGTCCTCCATGCCATGGACCTGGCCTTTCGCTATCGGCAGAAGTTCGGCTACGACGCGGTTGTCGACATCATCGGCTACCGTCGCCTCGGGCACAACGAGGCGGATGAGCCCTCGTTCACCCACCCCATCATGTACAGCATCATCAAAGATCATAAGAGCGTAACCACGAAGTACGGGGAGCAGGTGGCCGAGAACGGGGTCATGCCGAGCGACGAGCAGACCGAGTTCCGCAAGGACTACAAAGCCGCGCTCAAGAACGAGCTCGACAAAGCAAAACAAGGCTACGAGCCCCATCTCGATGACGCGTTCGAAGGAGGAGAGTGGTCGGAGATACATCGGCAGTATAGCTTCGACGGTGTCGACACCCGCGTGAGCCTCGACAGGCTGCGCCACATCGGTTCCGTACTTACGAGCCCGCCCGAGGACTTCAGCATTCACCCGAAGCTCAAACGCTTTGTGAAGGACCGAAGGGAGCGCGTCGAGAGCGAACAAGACCTCGATTGGGCGCTTGCCGAGTCCATGGCGTTCGGCTCCCTTCTGCTCGACGGCTATCCCATTCGCCTCAGCGGCGAGGACTCCGGACGAGGCACCTTTTCCCAGCGACACGCAGTGTGGTGGGACGCCCAAACCAACGTTCCCACCACCTACGTTCCGCTGAAGCATCTCGACGAGAGCCAGGCCACCTTCTCGGTCTACGACAGCCCGCTTTCGGAGTTCGCGGTGCTTGGTTTCGACTACGGCTATACGCTTGCACAACCGAACAGCCTCGTCCTCTGGGAGGCCCAATTCGGCGATTTCGTAAACGGCGCACAAGTCATCATAGATCAGTTCATTGCCGCCGGCGAGTCGAAGTGGTTCCGCTCGAGTGCGCTGGTCATGCTCCTCCCTCACGGCTACGAAGGCCAGGGCCCCGAACATTCGAGCGCACATCTCGAGCGCTTTCTCCAGCTCTCGGCCGAGGAAAACCTCCTGGTCGTAAACGTGACGACCCCGGCGCAGTACTTTCACGCGCTGAGAAAACAGATGCTCGCCCCCTATCGAAAGCCGCTGATAATCATGAGCCCCAAGAGTCTGCTGCGCCACAAGCGCTGCGTTTCGTCGATGGAAGAGCTTTCGAGCGGTCACTTTTCCTATGTCCTCGACGACACCGAGGTCGAGCCTTCCGAGGCATCCCGGCTCATCCTGTGCTCGGGTAAGGTCTATTACGATCTCCTGCAGCGGCGCGAAGAATACGGGCGAAATAACGTCGCCATCGTGCGTATAGAACAGCTCTATCCGTTTCCCGATCACGAAGTACGTGAGGTCGTCTCACGTTACTCAAACGTAGATCAAGTCGTGTGGTGTCAGGAGGAACCGGAGAACCGGGGTGCCTTCAGCTTCATTCGCGGGCCGATCGGAGACATGCTCTCGGAGACCGGAAACCGCTTGCAGTATGCCGGCCGCGTGCGCAGCGCAAGCCCGGCAACAGGATCGCACAAGGAGCATACAGAAGAGCTCAGACGCCTGCTCGATGAGGCGTTCGGCGAAAACGATAACAAGGACGCATATTGAG
>JAWLED010000102.1:0-8368 GCA_041686235.1 Spirochaetia bacterium
TCGAGGAAGGCGTCGAGGCGGTCCTGGTTCCACGAGCTGAAGTCGAGCTCTCTGCCGAGCCATTCGAACTTTTCGCCCGGTGGGCGGCCCGCGGCAACCTCGACCGCTTCGTTTTCCGAGAGGGACACCGTCTCTCCCCCCGACTCGACGTCCACAAGCCCTGAGTCCACGGCGAAGAGGCTGGTTCCGTCGTCTCCGGCGTAGACGGTAAGCTCGGTTCCTCGCACGCCGGCTGCTGCGCTCGAGGTGCCGATCTCGGGCTCACGGCCGGTTACTTGATCGAAGCGGTAGGAGACTGCGCCGGCGGTATTCGAGAGCACGGTTCGCGTTTCCCCGCCTCGCTCGACCTGCCGTATGGTAAAGACGGTATTTTCTTCGATGCGGATCGTGTTGCTTTGGCCCTGCTCGAGCTCGGCGTAGTCGGTGGCGCCGGTAATAACCGACTCGCCGACGTCGATGACATCACCGAAATCGAGCTCATAGCGGCTGCCGCCGGCGGCTTTTAGCTCCGGGAAGCCCTCGAGATACGTCACCTCGGCGCTTTGAGTAAAGAGAGAGAGCGAGGGGACGGTGAGGAGAGCACACACGAGAGCAAGGGTCTGTATCGGACGCATTGGCACCTCTAGGGCAGGGGGCCCTTCATGGCGTACATGCGGGGAACACCCCAAAATTTGTCACCGAGGAGGAAGAGGAAGTCGCCGTTGTCGCTTGAAATGCGCACGAGGGTGGCATCCTCGGGAATGTACTTCTCGAAAAAGACTCGCATATCCATTGTGTCGCCGAACCGACGGTAGCTATCCTCGTGCACCGGGATGATCTCGTCGATCTCGGCGTTCAGCAGGAAAAAGCCGGCCTCCCGCATGTTCGACCACATCGTTTCGACGTCTCGCTCGAGGCTGAGGATCTCGCGGTCGAGCACGAACGGAACGGAGGTGACCTCCATGACGCGAACGAGCGACTCACCGTTGAGCCGATCGACGAGTCCCATGATGCGGTTCTCTCGCTGTGCTACCGGGGCGGTGGCACAGGAAGAAATGAGAACGATTAGAGCAATCAGCGAGAGATAACGTAAGCGCATCTGCACTCCGAAGCATAGCCGTGCTTTCGCCGAAAATCAACATCACTCGACGGTTTCCGGCTGTTTCGCACGATATTCGTCGAGAAACGCGTCGTAGGCGCTCATGATCTCCCGAATCATCGAAGGGATTTCGAAGGAATGCCCGTCAATGCTCCTCACCGGAACCACCTTGCTCGAGGTACTCGTGAGAAAATACCCCGCCCATGAGCCGAGCTCACTGCGAAGGAGCGGCCGCTCGCGCACCCCTACACCGCTTCGAGAGAGCATCTCTTCGAGTGTCAACTTCGTAACCCCGAGGAGCGCGGTCTCTCGGGGAGGCTCGTAGAGCTGCTTCCCGTCGGTGTAGAAGAGGTTCGTCCGGGTTCCCTCGGTAATATGGCCGTTTCGGTCGACGAGAAGCGCGTCGTAGGCGCCGGCCCGCCGTGCCGAGCGATAGGCAAGCGTGCTCGTGAGCATATCGAGCGATTTCGACTGCGGATAGCTCCGCTCGCCCTCGAAAGACACCGCGGTTGCGCCGTTTCGGTAGAGATCTCGGTGGGGAAAGAGCGGGTTGAGCATGAACACGTAGAGGGTGGCTCCCTCCGGGCCGTCCACCTCGGGAGAACCGATGAGAAGCATCTTGATATTTGCATCGCGCAGCCCATTTGCACGGACCGGCTCGAAGATCGCGTGTTCGACGTCCTCGCGGGAAAACTCGTGCTCGAGCCCGATGACGTGGGCCGAGTGGAGCAAGCGCTCGGCGTGACGGTCGGCAAAGTACACCACGCCGTGGCGCACCTTGAGGGTCTCATACACACCGAATCCGTAGGCAAAGTTGATATCGTCGAGGGACACCACCGCCTCGGAGACGGGCCGAAGCTCCCCGTTGAGCGCGTAATAGGAACCGACCATTGGCTGAACTCCTCTATTCTCCCTTCGATTCTCCCTTCGACTGAGACGCCGCGCTCGAAGAGCTTCGGCTCGACGGCCCCTGGAGGGTGGTATGGGCCTGGGCGATGTTGAGGCAGTAGTCGCCGATGTGCTCGAGGTGCCCGGCGATGTCTATGAGGAGCAACTCCGAGTTCACATCTTTTTGCTTCTGGAGACGCTTTCGCGCCCGACGCCTGAGCGAGGCCCTTCCCTCGTCCACTGCTTCCTCGTTGGCGCGCGCCGCTTCGAGCTCCTCGGGGGTCAGCGACTCATTGAGCGTTTGCCGCGTGAAGCGAAGGAACTGCCCGACCACTTCGACGTAGTCGCTGAGCTCGGCTACCTCGCGGCGCCCGAAGCTTCGATTCTTTCGATTTGCCTTGTGCGCAAGTCGACACATGATGTAGGAGCTGTCGGCAATGCGCTCGAGCTCTTGGGTAATGCGCATCAAGCTCGCCACCGACTCCGCGGTCGCCCGCGAGAGATGCTCACTCGAGCACGCGGCGAGAAAATGCGAGATCTCCTCGCGCATCCGGTCTATGAACTCCTCGAGCTCCTCCGCCCGGGCAAGCTCGGCGTCGTCGGCGTTCGAGGGGTCCACTACGAGCTTTCCTGCTATGTCGTAGATCTCTCCGGTGTAATCGGCCATGCGGCCCAGCTCGTTTCGCACTTGAAACAGGTAGAGATCGGGGCTTCGGTGCATATACGGCTCGAGATGCCGCAGCACCACCTCCGAATCGGCCTCGGCGGCAGCCTCTTCGGCAGGCCCCTCGGGGACCATGCGCTCAATGAGTCCCGCAAAACGCCTCGTAAAACCAATGAACAAAAGCGCGTTTACGATGTTGAAGAGCGAGTGGAAGACTGCAAGATGGGTGGGAAGCATGGCCCCCTCCGCCTCGCCGGGCGCGATGCTATGGACGACCGTCAACGCGGGCTCGAAGACAGCGATCATCCACAGCACACCGACCACATTGAACAGAAAGTGCGCCCGTGCCGCCCGCCGTGCGGTAATGCTTCCTCCCAGGGATGCCAGGGCGGCGGTGACCGTCGTTCCGATGTTCTCACCGAGGATGATCGCTGCGGCCATGCGGAAATCGATCCACCCTGCGTAGGCGAGCGTCAGTGTAACCGTCATCGCGGCCGACGAGGACTGAAGCATCACCGTCAAAAGCGTTCCGATCGCGATGAAGGCGAGCAGCGGGAGGAACCCGGGCTGCGAGAGCGACGAGGTGAACTCTAAGAAGGTCGGATACTTTTCGGCGTCCGGCACCGAATCGCCGAGAAACATGAGGCCGAGGAACAAAAGCCCGAAGCCGATGATCGAGCGGCCGACGTCGGGGCGCTTGAGCTTGCGCACGAAGTAGAATACCGCACCGATCGCGATTGCCGGGAGAGCAGCCGCCGAGATATCCACCGCAAACCCGAGCAGCGCGACGATCCATCCGGTGAGCGTAGTCCCGATGTTCGCCCCGATGATGACGCCCACCGCCTGCACGAGCGAGAGCAGCCCCGCGTTGACAAAGCCCACGAGCAGCACCGTCGTAGCCGATGAGGACTGAAGCACAACGGTCAAAGCAAAACCGGTAAACGCCGCGGAAAACCGGTTGCCGGTCATGAGGTTGAGAATGGCTTGAAGTCGCTCGCCGGCCGTGCGCTGCAGGCCGTCGCTCATCACGCGCATCCCGTAGAGAAACAACCCAAGGCTTCCGGCAAGTTGTACGAGATCACCCAATATGTTCAGCATCGCACCTCCACGTGCAACTCTTGTCTCTGAACCGTCGGCCACCGGAGCATCCGTTCAGTCCGGCTGCGCATTGTATGCCCGCCTTCGTAGCAGAGATTGTCAGCAAGCGGCGCAAATGACAAGAGGCTCGCCCCAGAGACCGCGGCCGCATTTGGCAGCTCGGCTATCGCTTGCCCATCATCGCCTCGGCAATGTTGATTCGTGCCGCTCTCCGCGCGGGGGCAATCGCGCCGAGGGCCGCAGAGCCCGCACCGACCCCTGCGGCAAAGAGAACGTGCCACGCTCGATAGTCGGCGTGAAAGGTCTCGCCGAAGGGTACCGGGATGTCCTCCGGCAGCGCCGTACCGACATCCACGCCGACAAGCTCGAGGTAGGCCGCTACCGGAAGGCTTAAAAGGAGCGAAAGACCGACGGCAATGGCCGCAATACTGAGAGATTCAAGAAGAAAGAGGGTCGTGATACGGCGGCGGCGTATCCCGATTGCCCGCAGCGTACCGATCTCCGCGGTACGCTCGCGCACCGACATGGACATAGAGTTGACAATGCCGAGCACGGTCAAGAGGTAGAGAATGGCGAGCATAACGTAGAACGAGAATACGTCGGCGCGAACGCTCTCCACGGTCGTCTGTGCAAAGCGCTGCCAGGAGTACACTGAGAGGTTATCGCCGCCCGGTAGCTCCCGGTTTACGTAGGTCGCAAGCTCCTCGTGGTTCGCCGGCCCCCACACCGACCCGCGCCTCGACGCCCGCCACCGCGCTCCTTCTCGCGCAGCTCCTCCTCGCGCAGCTCCTCCGTCCCCAAAGCGAAGGACCACGCGCGTCACCTCGTCTTCGAGGCTCAAGAGCTCGCTCGTCGTCTCGAGGTCCATGAACACCACGTTTTCGTCCATGACCGGATAGCCGAAGTCGAAGACCCCGACTACCGGGACATCGAGGAGGTTCCGGACCGAGTATTTGTCCATCGCGCTGACAAAGACCGTGTCACCGGGCGAAAGGTCGAGCTTCTGCGCCACCGGCGCCCCGATGAGTATGCCCGCGCCCTCGCCGAGGTACTCGCCTTCGGCGATGTACTCGTCGAGCACGCTCACTGCGGCCTCGTGGGCCGCGTCCACGCCCCTCGCCTGCATCCTCACCGACGAGCGTCCCGAGCTCAATGTGAGGCCGAAGTTGACCCGGCCCGACGCGCCGGACACACCCCGATACTCGGCGAGCGCCTCGCGAGTGGCCTCGTAATCGCCCACCGTTATATCAACGGGAAGACGCGGAGCTTCGGCGAGGTAGCCCTCGGGCAGAACCTGGGCATGACCTGTTGTGAAGTCCTGAACGGCGGCAAAAATGTAGGTGTAATAGCCCTGCACCCAGCCGAGGCCCAGGATCATAATCGTCATTCCCACCGTCAGGGCGATGATGTTGAGCGCGCTCCGGCGGCGGTTTCGAAAGACGTTCTTCCAGGCCACGCGCAAGAGCTCGCCACCGGGAAGCCGCGCGTCGCTCATCACCCTGCCTCCTCGAACATCTCAACGATGGGTCTGCGGCCGAGAACCCGCGCTGCGTACAACGAGCCTGCCACCGCCGTGAGCACCCCGGCGGCGACACTCCGCACGACACTTGCCGTCGTGAGGGAGAAATAGATCCGGCGGCCCATCTCGAACGCCTCTCCGGCCGCTCCCATGTAGAGGCCGTGCTCGGCAAAAAAGAGGACAAGCGGAACGCCGACTGCGAGCCCGGCCAACGTGCCCGCGGCACCGTAGGTTGCGCCCTCGAGGCTAATCAGTCCAAACTGGGCGCGCTTTTTCAACCCGATTGCCCGCATGGTTGCAAACTCGCGCGTGCGCTCGAAGACGTTCATGAGAATTGCGTTGGTAATTACGCTTGCGGCAACGATAAGGACAAGCAGATCGATGAAAAGCATGAAGAAATCAAAGAGCTCGAACACCACGATGAAGCTGCCGTGAATGTCTCTCCAGGTCTGCACCGAGACGCCCCGGTCGCTCCACCTCGCCTGGAGATCGGAGGCGACTGAGTCGGCAAGGTCCGCTCCGGTGAGGTTTACCCGAATTTCGGTGGTCTCCCCTGGTAGGTACACTAGTTCCTCGGCGGCAGCGTGGGTAAGGAAAAACCAACTGGTGTCAAACTGCGAGGAATCACTGTCGAAAAGCCCCGCTACCTCGTACTCGATGTAGTAGGGGCTGCCCCCGCTGTCTTCCACGAGCACCACTAACGGGTCGCCGAGGGAGACGTCGAGCAGAGAGGCCGTGCGCGTCGAGACGGCAATATCGTGTGGCCCGCGGGGAAGGCTCCCCTCGACCATGCCGTCTTTGACGCTCGTGTAAAACGCCGTGTGCGGCTCGAGCCCCACCCCGCCGGCTGAAAGGTTCTTCTTCTCGTGGATGAGAAGACCGCCGAAGATCAGAAACTTCTCCGCCTCGCGCACCTCGCGTCGCGATCTCAGATGATCGAGAAGCTCCTCAGGACGGCTGATAGTGTGCTCGAGCGAGTAGCGGTTTATCCGATCTTCCCACCCCTCGTCATGGAGTTGCACGTGGCCGGTATCGCGAAGGGTGCTCTGGAAAAAGGTGCGGCGCATCCCCTCGAGCATACCCTCGAGGAACAGCATCACCACCACCGACAACATCACGGCAAACATAATGAGAAGCGTCCGGCGCGGATGTTTGGTGATATTTAACAGCGCGATCCGCGGAAGTATCACCTCGGCCCCTCATCCGTTGCCCCTGCGCCGCCCGGCCCCTCGGTGGCCGGCCTGTCACCGGCCGGCCGCTCGCCGGCGGAGCCGGCGCTTTCCGGCCCTGCGCCGGCCGGCCGTTGCTCCTCCACCTGCGTGATCAGCCCGTCCCTCAGGCGAATGATGCGCTTGGCGTATTGCACGATGTCGGGATCGTGGGTCGAAAAGATGAAGCTTACCTTCTGCTCGGAGTTCAGCCGCTGCATGAGCTCGACAATCATCGCGCCGGTCTCGCTGTCCAGGTTGGCCGTGGGCTCATCAGCAATCACCACCTCGGGCTCATTGACGAGCGCCCGTGCGATAGCCACACGCTGGCGCTGGCCGCCGGACAACTCGTCCGGTTTGTGCGTGGCCACATCAGCGAGCCCCACCGCCTCTACGAGCTTCCGCGCCCGCGCTCGCCGCTCTCCCGGCTTCGTTCCGGCGAGTATCAGCGGAAACTCCACGTTTTCGAGGATGTTCAACACCGGAATCAGGTTGAACGCCTGGAAAATGAAGCCCATGCGAGAGAGCCGCATGTCGGCCTCCTCGTTGTCCGACAACCCCGAAAGCGGCTCTCCGTCGATTCGCACCTCGCCCGCGCTCGGCTCATCGATGCTCCCCAAGATGTTCAAGAGGGTGGTCTTCCCGCAGCCCGAGGGCCCGACAATCGACAGGAAATCTCCCGGCTCGACGCTAAAGCTCACCCCTCGCAGCGCGCGAATCTGCGTCTTGCCGAGGGTGTAGGTCTTGTGGACGTCTCTCACTTCCAAAACCGGCATACAGGCTTCCTCCTAGAAGTATCCATAAGCCTGTTGATAAATCTGGGCCAAGTCATTATGCGGCGGGCTAATGCGCGGCGCGACGGGGGAGTCCATATTCGACCCGCCGCTAAGTGTTTACGCTGCCATAGATACCGCAAGATCCATCAACACGGTTCTTGATACTTCAGGCTAAAAATGAACCGTCGAGCCGAGCTCCACCTGTAGCCGTCCCGGCGGCTCTCCCCCGCCGGGGAACACGCCGAACTCGGTTTCCTCCGTCCCCGCGAACCCCGTCCCCCCGTACCACCGGGCGCCGGCAAAGAAGTCGACCCCGTCGAGTGCCGTCAGGCGTATCGTCTGCTCGGCCTCGTAGCTCAGGTCCGCGGCGTTCATCGTGACCCCGCTCTCGATCTCAACGTAGCCGGCGATGCCGAGGATTAGCGTCTGGTTGATGTAGTGGCGCCCGAGGTAGACGGGATATTTGCTTTGGTCGAGCTCGGCGAGCGCGCCCGCACGCTCAACGGCGGACGGGTCGTCTGTTTCCCCTCGTGCGGCGGAAATCGCGCTGTAGAAGTCCCTCGCCTCGCCGCGCGTGTAGCCGGTGCCGGCAAACAGGTACTCCGAGATACTCGTGAACTCGAGGACGGGACCGGCGGTGTTGTACTCCACCGCGGCGAGCGCCAAGGGCTGCGGTGTCCCCTTGTCCTTTGTCTCGAAGCCCGCCGTATCGTCGGCGGTCTCGTCCCCGTCGTCGGGGTAGGCGACGGGGTTGAGGAACTCGACCGCTGCTTCGGCGGCAACCACGAGACCCCACAGATCCGCCGAGGCGCCCACCGCCGGCCGCGCCGTCGACTCGGGCCCATACACTCCCGAGAGCACGAGCTCGACATTCCCGAGAAAGGCCGACCCCGAGACCGCGTGGCGAAGCCCCGTGTGGGAGGCCCTCTCGGGGTCATCGAAGGCCTCATCGGCGGAAACGTGGCCTGCTATCGAGAGGTCGGCGGTCGGGGTAAAGGTGAGCGACACCCCGCGAAAGCCCTCATCACGATCCCCCGTGCTGCGGGGATGGAGAGTATCAGACGGAGAGAAGGTGTAGCCGGTTCCCCAATTCACCCGCTGCTTTCCCGCGCTTACCGAGATCGGGCTTAGGGGAAA